>NZ_BAAHCB010000005.1:40157-63294 GCF_054776215.1 Glycomyces tarimensis | reverse complement strand
TCGTGGCTTCAACCCCGCTATTCGGTCATGACGGGACCCGCTCGCGAGACGGCCCTGGCCGGGCCGAACACCGCCGGGACCCCGGCCGGCTCGGCGGCCACATGGACGGTGACCTCCAGGCCGCTCACCTCGCAGCGTTCGAGCCGGGCGTCGTTGGCCGCGACCAAGTCCGACGCCGCGCCGCAGGCCTCGGCCTCCCCGAGAAGGACCCGGGCCGCCCCGGCCAGCGCCGCCGCGTCGGCCGCGCCCTGCGCCCGATGCCGTGCCGCGCTCGCCTGCCCCATCGCCGCGAAGGCTCCGGCGAAGATCACCAGTGCCGCCACCACACCGACCATCAGGACCGTCGCCGATCCGCGTTCGCGGTCGGCGTTTCGACGCTCGGGCCGCCGGTCGGGCGGTGCCGGTGCCGGTCGTCTCGGACGGCTCGCGGCGGTGGGGCCCCTCGTCCTTGTCGTCCTCGGGCTGGTTCTCGGGTGCCGCCGGGATTCGCCTCGCGGATGTCGGATCATTCGGGCCGCCCCGCTTCCTTCGCGGCGGCGGCTTGGGCCCGCACCTCCACGGCGGGGCTCAGCACGCCGAGGGGCCTCGACGGCGCCGTCACCGTCGCCCGCACGATCGCGCCGTCGTCGGTGACCGACACCGATGCGCCCGTCGGCAGATACGCGGCCGCGACCGCCTGCGGGTCCTCGCCCCTGGCCGCTGCGAGCGCGGCGCTGTTGGCCGCGTCGGTCGCCCGGACCTTGATCCCGACCGTCGCGACCGCCCACACCGCCAGCGCGAGCACCGCCACCACGACCGGTAGGAGGGCGGCCAGTTCCGCGGTGACGAAGCCGCGCTGGCGTGCGTCGGTTCGTCGGCGCTCGCGGGTGCCGGTCATGACAGCGCGCGTTCGATCAGGTCGGACAGGGCGCCTTGGACCGTGCCGGAGGTGAGCACCTTGAGGAGCACTCCGGCGAAGGCGACCGCCGCCAGGGTGCCGACGGCGTATTCGGCGGTCGACATGCCGCATTCGCCGCGCATCCTGGAGGCGAACGTGCCGCCCCAGCTCGGTTTCGTGACGCCCTTCATGCGACCGGGGCTCCACTCGTCCTCGCGGGGCTTCGGCCGCGGGCGTCGGGTCGGATGCGGTCGGGCCCCCGGTTCGGTGGCTTGCTGTCGCTCGGCGGCGGTCCGGATCGGTGCGTGGTCGTCGGCGGGGATCGGCTTCCGCTTTCCGTTCGGGCATGGTTTTCCGCTCGGGCGCCTCGTGTGGCACTGGTTCTCGAGGAGGCAGTCGCTCGGGCAGTTCGCGGGCCGGTTCGGCCCGGTTTCGCGTCGGGTGGCGGCGGTCGGGCAGGTCTTGGTGGTCGTGGTCATCTCGTTTGCCTTTCTCATGGTGGTGTTCTCGGTCTGGTCGGGTTCAGATGGCGATGGTGTCGGCGACGATGCCGAAGACCACCGGTCCGATGCCGGCTATGACGAAGGCCGGCAGGAAGCAGAGGCATAGCGGCCCGATGAGGGCGACGGCCGCGCGCCCGGCGCGCTCTTCGGTGCGGGCGCGGTGTTCGGATCGCAGGGAGGCGGCGAGTTGTTCGAGCCCCGCGGCGATGGCGGCGCCGCTGCCGGTGGAGCGGTCGAGTTGTCTGGCGAGCCGGTCGGCTCCGGGGAGCCTGCCGAGTTCGGGTGCGGCCTCGGCGGCGGTGGCGCCGAGGTGGAGGGCCCGGGCGAAGCGGGCGAGGCGGGCGCCCATCGGGCCTGGTTCGGCGTCGGCGACCGCGAAGGCGGCCTGTGGGAAGGGGGCTCCGGCTTTGATGCCGGCGGCGATGAGGTCGAGCGTCCAGGGCCATTGCGGCGCGAGGCGGGCGGCTGCGAGCGTCTCGTCGCGGTGGGGGTCGGCTCGGAGCAGTCGGCGGCTGAGCCACCAGGCCGCGATGCCGATGCCGATGCCGGTCGGTCCGCCGACGGCCAGTGCGGTGGCCGCGCCGATGAGCGGGGCGATGAGTCGGTTCGCTCGCTGTTTCATGCGGCCTCCACTCCGACGGCGTCGACCAGTGCTCTGGTCCAGGCGATGCCGGCGCTTTGCAGTGCCATCGCGGCGGCGAGGCAGGCGGCGCCGGGGAGTGTCGTCAGGAGGAAGGCGACGGCTCCGGCTCCGAGTGCTTCGCCGAGGGCGACGCCGGCCGCCGGAAGCGCGGTGAGGAGGGCGGCGGTGGCGTGGATGGAGGCGGTCTGGGCTCTGACGCGGGCGGCGGCCTGTTCGTCTTCGCGGAGGTGTTCGGCGAGTCGTCGGCACAGCTCGGCGGTCGGGGCGCCGAGTTCGGCGGCCACCGTCCAGGCCGCCGCGAGGCGTCTGGTGGTGGATTCGGCTTGGCGCGGCCAGTCCGGTTCGGCGGCGGCGATGGCCCGGTTCGGGTCGGTGCCCGCGGCGAGGTCGGCGGCGAGGGAGGCGACGGTGTCGGCGGCGGCGCGTCGTGCGTCGCGGAGTTGTCGGCGGTGCAGGGACCGGTGCCAGGCGGTGGCGGCCGCGGCGCTGTAGGCGGCCGCGATGGCGGCGGCGGTGCAGGCCGCCTGGGCGCCGAGTCCTCGGGCGAGCCAGGCGGCGGTGAGTGCCGCGAGGGCGGCGGCCGCGGCGATCGCGGTCTTGGGGCGGTGGGTGAGCAGTGCTGCGAGGCCGGTGTTCATGCGTTCCGCTCCCTCAGGAGTCGTTCGAGGATGCCGGCCGCCGGGCCGGGCCCGTGGCGGGTCCAGGCGGTGGCGACGCTGAGGCCGTGGCGGGGGGCGCCGGCGTCGATGAGGGCGATCTCGGCGACTTGGCGTCTGCCGCCGTGTCGTCGCACGTGGATGATGACGCGGAGCGCGGCGGCGAGCTGGGCGTGGAGCCCGGCCCTCGGCATGCCGTGGGGCAGCGCGAGCGCTTCGAGGCGTGCCGGGGTGTCGGCGGCGGCGTTGCAGTGGAGCGTCCCGGCCCCGCCGTCGTGGCCGGTGTTGAGGGCGGCGAGCAGTTCGCTGACCTCGGCGCCCCGGCATTCGCCGATGACGATCCTGTCGGGCCGCATCCGCAGTGCCTGGCGGACCAGCGCGGCCATGTCGACGGCGCCGGCGCCTTCGATGTTGGCCGGTCTGGCTTCGAGCGTCAGCGTGTGCGGGTGATCGGGTGCGAGTTCGGCGGCGTCTTCGACGATGACGATGCGCTCGGAGCGGGGGACCGCCGAGAGGAGGCTGGCGAGCAGTGTGGTTTTTCCGGTGCCGGTTCCCCCGGTGACGAGATGGGGGATCTTGGCGGTGATCACTCGGAGCAGGAGGTCGGCCATGTCGGCGGTGAGGGTGTCGGCTTCGACGAGTTGCGACAGTGTGAACGCTTTGGCGCGGTGGGTGCGGAACGACAGGTACGGGCCGGCGGCTGCGATCGGCGGGAGGATCGCGTGGAATCTGGTGCCGTCGGGCAGTCGCACGTCGGCGTAGGGATTGCCGGCGTCGAGGCGGCGGCCCGCCGCGGCGGCGAGGCGGCAGGCGAGGGAACGGATGGTGTCGCGGTCGCCGAGCCTGACGGGGGCGGCTTGGAGTCCGTCGCCGCGGTCGATCCAGACGCCGTCGGTGCCGTTGACGACGACGTCGGTGACGGTGGTGTCGTCGAGCAGCGGTTGGAGCGGCCCGGCACCGCTGAGGTTGTCCGCCATCGTCTCGGACAGTTGCAGCAGTCCCGGCTGGTCCGGCGGCGCGGCTCCTGCGGCGCAGAGGGCCTTGACGATGTCGGCCCTGGCCGGCGCGCGCCGGTCGCGGGGGCGGTGCGGGTCGGTCTGGGCGGCGAGTTGGCGGCGGACGCGGTTGACGAGTTCGAGGTTCATCGGGCCGCTCCCGCCAGGTCGAGTTCGGGGAGGAGCGTGTCGTCGGGGTGGGGTCTGGCGCGGCCGAGTTCGGTCATGAGCGCGTTGAGGCGCCGGGTGGTGCGGCCTCGGGGGAGCCGTCCTCGGCTCAGGTGTTCGGGGAGGCGCCGGTGGCTGGGGATCGCGCCCCACTCGGGCATGTCGAACTCGTCGAACAGGCCGCCGTCGCGCGGCGGCTCGGGGCGCGGGCGGGCGCCGTCGCGCCGCACGGCGCCGATGCGGGAGGTGTGGAGGCAGTATTCGGCGACGACGCTGCGTGCGGCCTCCCAAGACCTCGTGGAGTGGCCGATGGCGACGGCGACCGATTCGGCCGCTGCCGCCGCGCGGGCGGCGGCAGCGGTGCGGGTGCGCGGCAGGTCGATCACCACCAGGTCGGCGCCGATGCGGGCGGCGCGCAGGACCTGTTCGAATGCTTCGGCGCCGGGTTCGACGCGGTTGCGGGGGTCGGGGCCGATCAGGTGGAGGCCGCCGCGCTGCGGGAGGCCGGAGAGCAGGCGTTCGGGTTCGAGCTGGCCGGTGCCGGTGGCGAGGGACGGCCAGCGCCAGCCGGATTGTGCTTCCAGCCCGGCGGCCACGTCGATGCCGCCGCCGGTGGGGTCCAGGTCGATGAGGACCACTCGTTTGCCTTCGCGTGCGGCGGCGGTGGCGCCGGCGAGTGCGAGGGTCGTGGCGCCGGCGCCGCCGTGTCCGGCCACGGTGGCCACCACGGGGGCGGGTGTGCTGCTGCGGGTGGTGCGCGTGAAGCGATCGAGGAGCCATTCGTTGGCTTCGGGGAGGGCGAGGACGTGTTCGGCGCGGAGTTTCACGGCCATCGGCCAGATCAGGGACGACTCCTCGGGTTCGGCGCTCATCCAGGCGAGCGTGGTGGCCAGGATGAGGTCGGGCCGCTCGGGCAGGCCGTAGGCGAGGCACTCGTCGGCGGCGTCGGCGCCGACGACGACCAACGGGGCGCGCTGCCAGTGGGTTGCGGCGTCGCCGGGGGTGGTGATGCGCCGCAGCGGGTGCCCTGCGGCGGCGGCGAGTGCGGCGACCGCGTCGGCGAGTCGGTCGTCGGCGGTGAGGAGCAGGGATGCGATTGCGGTGGCGGGGCCCTGCGGGGCGGGCCGCTTCGTGGTTCCTGCGGTGCGGACGAGTGTTGACGCGGTCATGACCACTCCTACGTTTCGTGTGCGTTCAATTGCCTGGAGTAACCATGACGGGGAAGGCGAAGGCGTGGCAAGGACGAGTTTTCAGCCTGTGGATAACTTCAGTCGGCGCCGGTGTTCACGCAGTTCAGACGGCATCGGTTTGAGAGTGGTTCGAGTTCGGGTCTCGGGTCGGGCTGTGGACGACTTCCGTCCATTGCGGGCGGATCCGGCGGTTCGCGGCGAAACGAGCGGGGGACCGTCGCGATGCGACGGTCCCCCGCTGGGTCGGTGCGGTCGGTGCTACTCGGGGCGGATGCCCCACACGCCGAACCAGGCCTCGCTCGGCGAGAGCTCGACCAGGTCCTCGCCGGTGGCGAGGGCGTTGGGCGGGCAGGTGGTCGGTTCGATCGCGACCGCCGCGCGGCGCCGGTCGCCCTCGAGCCCGTCCGAGGTGTAGATGTGGACCCAGTCGAAGGACTCGTCCATCCACACCGTCACGGCCGAGCCCGAGACCGGGTCGGCCAGGCGGACCTCGGCTTTGCCGTCGGAGCCGCGCTGGAGGTCGCCGTAGGCGTCGTCGATGACGAGCTCGCCCAGGACGGTCGGCTCGGCGAGGTCGGCGGCGCCGGAGCCGACCGGGATGCGCTGCTTGTCGAGCTTGAGCTTCTTCTTCGCGGGGACGTGCAGCGTCGCCTGCGAGATGGTGTCGAGTTCGCCGGCGACGAGATAGGAGTGGGTGCCGAGCCCGAAGGGCGCGGTGCGGTGGCCCGGGTTGGAGACGGTGTGCGCGGCCCGCAGGCCGCCGGGCCCGACCGACCAGCGCGTGCGCATCTGCAGCGGCCAGGGGTAGCCCATGCGCGCGGGCAGGCGGCATTCGAGCGTGACCGAGGTGTCGGTGACCTCGACGGCGTTCCAGTCGGCCCAGGCGACGAAGCCGTGGAGGGCGGTGTTGGTCGGGATCTCGTTGATCGGCAGCTGGTATTCCTCGCCGCCGTAGGTGTACTTGCCGTCGCGGACGCGGTTGGGCCAGGGGGCCAGGACGTGGCCGGACCAGCCGGGGGCGAGCTCCTCATCTCCGTAGGTGGCGACGACATGGCGTCCGCGGTAGGTGTAGGCGCGCACGCCGCCGCCGACACCGACGATGGTCGCCTCGTGGTCGTTGTAGGCGATAGACCATTGCTCGCCGGACAGCGCCATCGGGGGTACCTCCATGTCGTTCGGAACGGGGCGGGATGTGCTTTGACGTTAGCTCATGGCAGATGATCTGCGGCACGCGTATCGATGTGGGCGAGATCGCAACGAACCGTTGAACCCGACAAGAGTGTTTATCGAAACCCTCCCATTAAAACAGACAAAACGGCATAAATACCATGCCGCACTATGGTTGGCTCATATTTTGCGCCACTTTTGAACGCCGCATCGACATCACCCCGGCCAAGCTCGGACTTCCGTAGTCGAACGCATTGAGGCACCATTTCCCCAATAACTACGAACCGTCGCCTCCCGGAAGCCCCCGGTCGGCAACCACAGGGACAACCACTCAGGAGTACAACGATGTCTGAGTTCAAGCCCGGTCTCGAAGGCGTGGTCGCCTTCGAGACCGAAATCGCCGAGCCCGACAAGGAGGGTGGAGCGCTCCGCTACCGCGGCGTCGACATCCAGGACCTCGTCGGCCAGACTTCCTACGGCGACGTCTGGGGCCTGCTCGTCGATGGCAAGTTCGGCAATGGCCTGCCCGCCGCCGAACCCGTCCCGGTCCCCGTCTCCTCAGGCGACACCCGCGTCGACGCCCAGGCCGCCGTCGCCATGCTCGCCCCGTTCTGGGGCCTCAAGCCGCTGCTCGACATCGACGACGACACCGCCCGCGACGACCTCGCCCGCGTCTCGGTCACCACGCTGTCGTTCATCGCCCAGTCCGCCCGCGGATCCGGCCGGCCCGCCGTCCCGCAGTCGGAGATCGACAAGGCCGAGACCATCACCGAACGCTTCATGCGCCGCTGGAGGGGCGAGCCCGACCCCGCCCACGTCAAGGCCGTCGACACCTACCTCATGTCCGCCGCCGAGCACGGCATGAACGCCTCCACCTTCACCGCCCGCGTCGTCGCCTCCACCGGCGCCGACGCCGCCGCCGCCATCTCCTCCGGCATCGGCGCCCTCTCGGGCCCGCTCCACGGCGGCGCGCCCTCGCGCGTGCTCCACATGATCGAAGAGGTCGAGCGCCGCGGCGACGCCGACTCCTATGTCAAGGACCTGCTCGACTCCGGCGACCGCCTCATGGGCTTCGGCCACCGCGTCTACCGCGCCGAGGACCCGCGCTCGCGCGTGCTCCGCGCCGCCGCCAAGGATCTGGGCGCCCCGCGCTACCAGGTCGCCGAGGCCCTCGAGAAGGCCGCCCTGGCCGAGCTCAAAGCCCGCAAGCCCGACCGCGTCCTCGCCACGAACGTCGAATTCTGGTCGGCCGTGCTCCTCGACTTCGCCGAGGTGCCCTCCGAGCTGTTCACCCCCATGTTCACCTGCGCACGCGTCGCCGGCTGGAGCGCCCACATCCTCGAGCAGAAGCAGCTCGGCCGGATCGTGCGCCCCTCCGCCGCCTACGTCGGCCCCGGCCCCCGCAAGCCGTCCGAAGTAGAGGGCTGGAAGTAGCCCGGAGCCCTTCGGGCACCGCCGAAACCTCCGCCAGGCCCGCGAGCCGCGTCCAGCACGCTCGCGGGCCTCGCGCTCGGCCCACTCGGCTACCATGCCGAGGGAACACCGCCAGCCGACCCGAACGAGACACCCATGTCCTCCCCGGCCCCCGCCCCCAGTCACCCCGCGCTGCGCCGGCGAAGCCTCCTCGTCGGAGGGATCGCCGGTCTCGCCGTCGCGGCCACCGCCACGGAGACCGCCTGGTCGCTGTGGGACTCGGCCGGCCCGCACGAGCCGCCGCGGCACCCAGCGACCGGCCCCGTCCACATGCAGATCGTCGCCCACCCCGACGACTGCCTGTACTTCATCAACCCGCGCATCGCCCGCGTCCTCGCCGCGGGCGCCGGCATCTGCACCGTCGTCCTCACCGCCGGCGAATCCGAGGGCCGCAACAGCCGCGACCCCGCCGGCGCCCCCGACTTCGCCGGCTACGCCGCGGCCCGCAACACCGGCCTGCGCCGCGCCTACGCCCACCTCGCCACCGGCGACTCCGAGTCGGTCTGGGACCGCGAATGCGCCGACCTCGACTCCGGCCAGCAGGTCGAGATCTGCGTCCTGCGCGAGCGCCCCGAAGTCCACCTGATCTTCTGCTCGCTGTGGACGAACCTCGGTCGCCTCACCGGCGACTTCACCCGCCTGCTCGCGCTGTGGGAGGGCGGGCTCGACACCTCCCTGGTGCTGCCGCCGACCGACTCCGGCCTCGGCGAATCCACCGTCGACCGTGAGACCGTCCGCGCGAGCCTGCTCGACCTGCTCGACCGCTACCGGCCGGTCGTCGTCAACACCCTCGACCCCGACCCCGACCCGGTCGCCGGGGAGAAACTCGGCGCCGAGCAGAACGGCTACTCCGACCACATCGACCACACCGCCGCCGCCCTGTTCGCCTGGGACGCCGTCACCGAATGGGCCCAGGCCGCCGCCGTCGAGTCCTGGCGCGGCTACTACAACCGCCGCTGGCCCGGCAACCTCGGCTCCGCCGACCGCCGGATCAAGGGCCGGGCCCTCAACGTCTACGCCTGGGCCGACGGCTTCGACTGCGGCGACCCCGTCGGCTGCGGCGACCGCCTCATCGTCGGCCCCGACGTCGGCGACACCTACGGCATCGCCACCCACCCCCGCTACAGCGCCGCCCTCGCCGCCCCCCGCGTCGCCGGCACCGCCGTCCCCGTGGCCGTCCGCGGCGCCCGGCTCTGCGTGGCGACCGGCCACACCTGGAAGGACGCCGGCGGACCCGACCTGCTCCCGGCCATCGGCACCGCCGGCTCCCGCGTCTTCGGCCTCGCCCCCGGCCTCACCCCCGAGCGCGACGGCCACACCCGCGACGTCCACCTCCTCGACCTCACCACCGGCGAATGGACCGACCTGGGCAACCCCGCGGGCAGCGGCGACCTCGCCCGCCACGTCGGCCCGCCCACCGCGGCCGACAACGGCACCATGACCGTCGTCGCCGTCCGCAGCCCCGACCGCGGCGTGCACGTGCGCACCAAACTCGTCGGCTACGAATGGACCGACTGGTCCCCGCTCGAGGGCCGCATGATCCACGACTCCCCCGCCGCCGTCGCCACCACCGACGGCGGCATCGCCATCATCGCCGCCACCCCCGCAGGCCTCGCCGTCTGGGAGTGGTCCGACCTCGGCTGGAACACCCGCGATCTCGACCTGCCCCACGTCGGCGGCGAACCCGGCTACGTCCCCGCCAGCGCCGTCACCGCGGCCGCCGCACCCGACGGCCGCGTGGTCATCGCCTCCCGCAGCGCCGGCAGCTCCGACATCGTCCTCCACTACGGACGCGGCCGGTCGTGGACGGCGACGCTCCTCACCCTCGACGGCGGCGTCCTCGCCCCCGCAGTCGCCGTCGGCAGTGACGGGACCGTCGCCGTGGCCTGCGACGACGGCGCCGGCGCGCCAGCCGTCCTCACCGTCGGCCTCGACGAGCTCGAACACAGCCCCGCCGCGCGGATGGACGCGCACTGGAGCAGGGGCGACATCGTGCTCGCCAAGCGCCCCGCCCTCGCGTTCGACTCGGGCGGCGGCCTCGCGCTGTGGGCGACCGGGACCGACGGCGAGGTCTACACCGCCGTCTCCGGGCCCGGGGAACGACCGGCCACGACGTGGGCACCCGCGCTACGGGAAGGCGACTGACCGGAGCTATTGTGAGCTGCGGGTGTCCTCCGGCCTCGCCCGCAGGACACCCGCAAGGACGGACGAGAACGGAGCCTCACGTGACCGACGAGATCACCATCCCCGCCAAGCTGCTGCCCGCCGACGGGCGGTTCGGATCAGGGCCCTCCAAAGTGCCCACCGAGGCGATGAGCGCGCTGGCCGGGGTCGGCAAGTCCGTCATGGGCACCTCCCACCGCAAGAGCGCCGTCAAGAACCAGGTCGGGCGGCTGCGCAGCGGCCTGGCCGAGCTGTTCTCCCTGCCGGACGGCTACGAGGTCGTCCTCGGTGTCGGCGGCACCACCGCCTTCTGGGAGGTCGCCGTGTTCGGCCTCGTCGAGGACCGCGCTCAGGCCGCCAGCTTCGGCGAGTTCGGCTCCAAGTTCGCCAAGGCCCTCGCGATCGCCCCGCACCTGGGCGAGCCGACGGTCGTCACCGCCGAGCCGGGCACGGCCGCGTACCTGAGCGCCGAGGACGGCGTCGACGTCTACGCCACGCCGCACAACGAGACCTCGACCGGCGTCGCCGTCGAGGTCCGGCGCGTCGGTGCCGATGGCCTCATGCTCCACGACGCCACCTCGGCGGCCGCGGGCCTGCCGGTCGACATGACCCAGACCGACTGCTACTACCTCGCGCCGCAGAAGGGCCTGGCCTCCGACGGCGGGCTGTGGATCGCGCTGATGAGCCCGGCCGCGATCGAGCGGGCCGAGCGCATCGCCGCCTCCGGCCGCTACATCCCGGCGTTCCTGGACCTGAAGACCGCGATCGACAACTCGCGCAAGGACCAGACGTACAACACCCCGGCGGTCGCCACGGTCGTCCTCGCCGCCGAGCAGGTCGACGCCCTCAACGCCGCCGGCGGCCTCGACGCGGCCGCCAAGCGCTGCGCCGAATCGGCCGGGGCGCTGTACTCGTGGGCGTCCTCACGCCCGTTCGCCTCGCCGTACGTCACCGACGAGCGGCTGCGGTCCAACGTGGTCGTCACGATCGACTTCGACGGCGTCGATGCCGCTGAGCTCGCTAAGGTCCTGCGCGCCAACGGGATCCTCGACACCGAGCCGTACCGCAAGTTGGGACGCAACCAGCTGCGCATCGCCTGCTACCCGGCGGTCGACCCGTCCGACGCGGCGAAGCTGACCGAGGCCATCGACTTCGTGGTCGAGCGCCTCGCCTGAGACGAACGGGCGGCGCCCGGCCCCCCTCCGGGCCGGGCGGCCCCGACCTCGCGCCGGTATTCAGTCGGCGAGCCGGACGATGTGGGGGATGCCCGCCGGGTTGGTGATCCAGTGGGCGTCGAGGCCCTCCGGGAGCGGCTCCAGTTCGTCCTGGGGATGGACGCCGTGCTCGGCCAGGTGCCGGGTCGCGGCTTTGACGTCATCGGTGAACACCTCCAGCCACACCTCGGCCTGCGCGTAGTTGTCGACGCGGTCGAGCCAGAGTTTCACCGGTCCGAATCGGACCGAGGCGCTCTGCGGCACGCCGGCCACGGCTTCGGACTCGTCGATCACCTCGAGTCCCAGTACGTCGCGGTAGAAGGCGATGGTCTGCTCGAACTGGGCTCTGGGGAGCTTCATGGCGATGTTGTGGCCGCCGTTGAACTGCGGGTTCATGGTCGGTTCTCCGATTCTGCGCTCAGGTGTTCCTGTAGGGCGAGCAATGTGCCGTCCCAGTCGCGCGCGAGGCCGGCGAGGAAGCCCTGTGCCACTCGCATCGGCTCGGACCGCAAGCGGTACCGCACGCGACGGCGTTCCCCTGGTTCCGCCGTCACCAGGCCCGCCTCGGCAAGCAGGGCCAGGTGCTTGGCGATCGCCTGGCGCGAGATGGGCAGGACCGAGGCGAGCTCCGTCGCAGTGGCCGGCCCTTTCGCGGCGAGCTCGGCCAGGACGGATCGCCGGGTCGAGTCGGCCAGGGCGGTGAAGACCCGTTCGGCGGTCGCCTCGACCTCAGGCCGCATCGAGGTGCTCCATCAGGTCGCTCAATTCGATCGACCAGCCGAGGGTGTGGCCGTCATAGGCCTTGCGGTAGGCCTGCTCGGGCAACTGGGCGAAACCGGTCTCGACCACCGTCAGGCGCGTTCCTTCGCCGTTCGCCTCCAGCGTGAACTCGACATAGGTGCGGCGGGGATCGTCCTCGGGCAGGCCGTAGATCTGCCAGGTGAAGCCGAAGACCTTCGGGGCCTCCACCCGTTCGACCCGTGCCCGGGCGGTCTGGCCGTCGGCCCACCGCATCCAGGCAGCCCCGCCCGGGCGCAGGTCGATCGTCGCCGCTTCGCCGAACCAGCCGCTCAGGCCCTCGGCAGTGGTCAGGGCGGCCCACACCCGCTCGGGCGGGTGAGCGATGTCCACGGTCCGTTCGAGGCGATCGGGAAAGCCCACGGCGGCCCTCCGCCTTCCGCTAGTAGCAACCAGATGAGTTGCCACTATATAGCAACTGAACGGTTGCATCAAATGCGCGGTGCGATCGGGGTGTGCGGCTCGGACCTCCCGCTCAGAAACCGAGCCGGACGTAGTCGCCGAACGCGGCCTCGACGTCCTCGGCGTCGATGCCGTAGCGCGACAGGTGGTACTCGTGGCTTCGCCGCATCCCCGGGCGGGCGAGGACCCGCTCGAGGTTGGCGTCCTCGCTCGCCGTCCACCGCATGCCGAGCTGCTCGAACAGCCCCGGCAGGAAGCCGTGCGGGTCGGCCGTCAACAGGTGGTAGGGAACGTCGATGAACCGCTCGCGCAGCGCCGTCCCCCGCACCGCCCTGGCCGCGTTCACGCCCCGCGAGAGGATCTCGAGCCATTCGGGTCCGAGCAGCGCCGGCTCGTACCCGCGGTGGTGCAGGGCCCTGCCGGTCTCCACCAGCGAGCAGAACGAGCCCATGACCGTCAAGGGGTCGCGGTGCGTCCACACGACGGTCGCGTCGTCGAAGACCCGCAGCAGCACGTCGAGATTGAACAGGTGGAACGGGGATTTGAGGATCCACCGCCGTCTCGGCCGCCGCCACTGCAGCACCTGCAGGACGCGCTTGAGATGCTCGTAGTCGCCGGTGGAGTCGCGCTCGTCGATCCACCGGCGGTAGGCGGGCATCGTCGCTCGCGCGTAGAACTGGTAGCCGTGAGGCAGGGCGAAGACGCACTCCTCGGGCTGCATGGCGTCCATCGGGTGGATCAGGTCCCACACCGGCGCGGCCCTGCCCGCCAGTCGCGCCATCGTCTGGACGTCCTTGATCCGCTTGTCCCGCAGCCTCGGGTCGATGTCGCCGCGGTCGGTGTGCAGCAGCTCCCACATCAAGGGGGCCCGGTTCCCCTCGGGCCCGACGAGGATCTTGTGCGCCAAGGTGGTCGCGGTGCGCGGCAGGCCCACGACGACGACCGGGCGCTCGATCGGCTCGGCGGCGATCTCGGGGTGCTCGGCGATGAGCCGATCGACGCGCAGGTGGTTGGCCATGCGGCGGGTCATGTCGTCGATCGTGCCCCGCCAGCCGACGGTCGAGAGCGTCTCCTGCCGCGCGAACTCGCCGAACAGGAAGCGGTAGGAGTCGATGAAGTCCGGAGCGAGCGCGGCATCGGCCGCGGCGAGGCGCTCGGCCCTGCCGACCATCCGGTCGAAGACCGTGTCGGCGCGGGCCCGCTGGCGCGTCACATTGGGCGCGTTGAGGGCGTTGACGACGGTGAGCCATCGGGCGGTGCGGCGCATGGGAGGACTCCAACGTGAGGGTACGGACACGAGCAGTTTTCCACATCCGGGGCGGGCCGCACGACTCCGCTACATTGGGTCGGTGGATCAAGCCCCAGACGCCGACCGGTGGCGCCTGCTGCCCGAGCTCATCGAGCACCAGCGCGTCCGCACGACCCCCGTCAAATCCGAGGCCAGCGCCACCGCCCAGCGCCTCACCTTCGACGACGGCTCCTCCGCCTTCGCCAAGTTCGCCCACGGCGACCGGCCCGGGTACCTCGCGGCCGAGGCCAACGGTCTGCGCTGGCTCGGCGAGGCGAGCGACGCGATCGTGGCGGTGCTGTACGCCGACGACCGGATCCTGGTCGAGCCGTGGATCGAGCCGGCCCCGCCGTCGGCCGAGCACGCCGCCGAGCTCGGCCGCCAGATCGCCCGCATGCACGGGGCCGGGGCCGAGCGGTTCGGGGCGCCGTGGCGCGGCTACATCGGCGAGACCTTCATGGACAACGATCCGGCCGGCGAGACCTGGGCCGAGTGGTACGCCGCGCGCCGCATCGAGCCGTACCTGCGGCCCTCGCGCGACAACGGCGGGCTCGACGCCGCGGACGTGGCCGCGGTCGAGGCGCTCGCCGCGAAGCTGCCGGCCCTGGCCGGGCCCGAGGAGCCGCCCGCGCGCACCCACGGCGACCTGTGGTTCGGCAACGTCCACTGGGGATCTGAGCGGGCCTGGATGATCGACCCGGCCGCCCACGGCGGGCACCGCGAGACCGACCTGGCGAACCTGCGGCTGTGGGGCGGGACGCCCGGGCTCGAAGCGATCCTCGCCGGATACGCGGAGATCAGCCCGCTCGCGGACGGCTGGGAGGAGCGCATCGGCCTGCACCAGCTCTTCCCGCTGCTGGTCCACACCACGCTGTTCGGGCGGTCTTACCGGGGACCGCTCATGGACGTCGTCTCGCACTTCGCGTGAGCGGGGCGCGAAACGGCTGGCCCGCCGCGGATCGCGACGGGCCGGCCTCGCAGCGCCTCAGCGGAGTCTTACTCGCCCCAGTGGGAGGCGATGCGGCGGCGGCGCACCAGCCACATCGCGGTCGCCCCCGCGGCGGCCAGGGCCGCGGCGGCGGCGATGCCGCCGGCGAGGCCGAGGCCGGTCACCGGGAGCTTCCCGTCGCCGCCACCGCCGCCGGGGGCCTCGCCGAGCGCTTCGACGAACTCGGCGATGCCCCAATTGGCGTTGGTGTTCCAGGACTGGCCGGTCGGGTCGTACCAGGTGTGGACGGCGGTGCGGGCGCCGTCGGTGGCGTCGTTCACCTGGAGTTCGAGGCCCTGCTCGACGCCGGGCTCGGCGAACTCGGGGGCGAGCGCGATGGCCGCCTCCACGCGGTAGCCCTGTTCGGTCAGCGCCGTCGCACTCGTGATCTCGCCCGCTTCGGGCCCGTTGGCGCCGACGGACACCACGTTGTTGAAGTTCACGCGGTACTGGCCGTCGTATTCCCCGTAGCCGCCGGAGCGGGTGTTGCCGGGGTTGAGGAAGATCTCGACCGAGTCCTGCTCCCAGGCGTTGGGGCTGGTGTCGTCCAGCACGGGGTCGGCGACTTCGAACAGGGCGTAGATCGCCGACTCGTCCCACAGCAGGGAGACCTCGGCCTTGGCGCCGTCGGCGCTGCCTTCGACGTGGACGTCGGTGGTCACCGCCGAGGCCGAGGACCAGACGTCGTCGGTCTCGCCGTCGACGACCGGGGCGGTGTCGGCGAGCGGGACCTGCACCCGGGCGTACTCGGGCTCCTCCTGGTCGGGGAGGTCGGGCAGCCGGCTCGGGTCCACGATGCCCCAGTAGGCCCACTTGGACTGGAGCTGGTCGTCGAACAGCAGCGGGCTCTCCAGCGGGCGCGGCGTCTCGCGCGAGCGCTGCCAGGTGCGCCCGTCGTGCAGGCCCCACATGGTCACCAGCTCGATCTTGTCGGCGTGCTCGCGGAAGACCTCGAACAGATCACGGTAGTAGTGGCCCTGCTCGATGAGCCTGGCCTCGTATTCGGGGAACTCCTCGCCCTCGACCGGGGCGCCGATGACGACGTCGAGCTCGGTGATGGCCTGGAGGACGCCGAGCTGGTCGAACTTGACGAGGCTGTCCTCGATCTGGTCGAGCGAGGTGTTGAGGTTGATGTGGGTCTGGTGGCCGACGCCGTCGACGGGGACGCCGTCGGCGAGCATGTCCTCGACCAGGCCGTACAGGTTGTCGCGCTTGCCGGGGTTCTCGGTGCCGTAGTCGTTGATGAACAGCTGCACGTCCGCCGCGCCGGCCTCGTCGAACTGCTCGCGGGCGATCGTGAAGGCGTCGGCGATGTAGGAGGGGCCGTCGAAGATCTCGAACCAGCGGCTCTGGCGGTAGACCTCGGCGTTGTTGTCGCTGATGACCTCGTTGACGACGTCCCAGGCCCAGATGCGCTCGCCGTAGCGGTCGGCGATCGCGCCGATGTGGGCGGCGAGGCGCTCGCGCATGAGCTGGCGGTCCTCCTCGGAGTTCCCGACCGGCTCGCCGGCGTTCGGGTGGCCCTCGGGGTACTGGAACCACCACTCGGGGGTCTGGCCGGTGTGCCACAGGAAGGTGTGGCCCCAGATGCGCATGTCGCCCGCCTCGGCGTACTCGACGAGCTGGTCGGCCTCGCCCCAGGTGAACTCGCCCTCGGTGGGCTGGATCGCGTCGGGCTTCATGTGGTTCTCGGCGCTGATCGAGTTGAAGTGCTTGTTCAGCAGCTCGCCGGAGGCGCCGACGATGTCGCGCGAGTCGATGGCCGCGCCGATGAGGAAGTCCTCGGCGAGGACGTCCTTGAGCGAGGGGATGTCGTGCTCGATGCCGGGCGGGGCGAGCTCGGTGATGAGGACGTCGTCGATCAGGTAGGAGGCGTCGGGCGTCGGCGATTCGACGTAGAGGGTGAGGCTCTCAGCGGGCGCGGCGATGCTGTACTCGCCGCTGAGCTCGGTCCACTCGGCGCCGACGGCGGCCTGGTAGACGACGCTGTCGTATTCGGTCCCGTCCGCGGTCTCGCGCTGGACGGTGAGGGTGAGCTGTTCGCCGGCGCTGCCGTCGGCGAACCGGCCGAGGAGCGAGATCTCGTAGGTCCCGCCGGGGGCGATGTAGTCGGAGACGTCGAGCGCGGGCCCGTTCCAGTCGCTTTCGCGGCCGGTGGTCAGCAGGGCGCCGTCGTCGACCGAGAGGGTCACCGGTCCGCGTGGCGACCAGGCGCCGACCTCGCCGTCGGCGAAGTCGGCGGAGTAGACGACGGTGGCGTCCTGGGCGGAGGCCGGCGTCGCCTGGGCGATGGCCGCCGCGGGCAGCACCAGCGCCCCGGCCGCGAGCGCGCGAAGGCGCCGACGCCGGGTAGGGGTTCGATCGTTCATGTCTGCGGCTCCGAGCAAGGGAGGGATTCAGGATTCCGAAAGTTTCGAGGGAGTTTGTGAAACTTCCGGTGAGGGTTCCGCCATGCTATGAGAGATATCGAAATGTGTCAACGGCGGGTCCCGGTCGCGAATCGGAAGGCCGTCGCAAGGGAATCGTGTCTCACCCGATGGAATCGTCGGATTCACGGATTAGGCTCGACAGATGCCGACCCGATCTCTTCGCGACCGCCACGGCCGGGTGGCGACCGATCTCAGGGTTTCCCTGACCGACCGGTGCAATCTGCGCTGCACCTACTGCATGCCCGAAGCCGGGCTGCCGTGGCTGCCGAAACCCACGATGCTCACCGATGACGAGGTCGTCCGCCTCGTCGGCATCGCCGTGCGGGACCTCGGCGTGCGCGAGGTGCGCTTCACCGGCGGCGAACCGCTGCTGCGCCCCGGGCTGCCCGCCATCATCGCCGCCGTCGCCGCGCTCGAGCCACGCCCGGAGATCTCGCTGACCACCAACGCGATCGGCTTGGACAAGACGGCCGAGACGCTGGTGGAGGCCGGTCTCGACCGCATCAACGTCTCCCTCGACACGCTCGACCGCGAGCGGTTCCGGGCACTCGCCAAGCGCGACCGCTTCGATGCCACGATGGCGGGCGTCAAGGCCGCCGCGGCCACCGGCCTCGCCCCGATCAAGATCAACACGGTCCTCATGCGGGGGGTCAACGACGACGAGGCCCCCGCGCTGTTGCGCTTCGCCCTCGCCCACGACTACCAGCTGCGGTTCATCGAGCAGATGCCGCTCGACGCGGGCGGCACCTGGCGGCGCGAGCAGATGGTCACCGCCGCCGAGATCCTCGCCGCGCTGCGCGCCGAGTTCGACCTGGCGCCGGACCCGGCGCACCGCGGCTCCGCCCCGGCCGAGACCTGGCTCGTCGACGGCGGCCCCGCCAAGGTCGGGGTCATCGGCTCGGTCACCCGCCCGTTCTGCGGCGACTGCGACCGCACCCGCCTCACCGCCGACGGGCAGGTCCGCAACTGCCTGTTCGCACAGGGGGAGACCGACCTGCGCGGCCTCGCGCGCTCGGGCGCGGACGACGACACGATCGCCGCGCAATGGCAGGAGGCCATGTGGGGCAAGCTGCCGGGCCACGGCATCGACGACCCGTCGTTCCTCCAGCCGGCCCGTCCGATGTCGGCGATCGGAGGCTAGCGGTGGCAGTGACGGTCCGCTACTACGCCGGCGCGCGCGCCGCCGCGGGCACCGCACAGGAGGATGTGGCCGCCGCCGACCTCGGCGGGCTCAAGGCGTCCCTGGCCGAGCGGCACGGCGCCGAGCTCGAACGGGTGCTGAAGGCGTCCACGCTGCTCGTCGACGGGCGCGCGGCGCGCGAGGACGCCCTCGTGCTCGCCGACGGGACGACGGTCGAGGTCCTCCCACCGTTCGCCGGCGGATGAGCCGGTCGCGAATGCCGCTCCTCTGTGGGAGCCGCCGGGGAGCGGCCGATTCCCGTTTGCGAGGATGCAGTGGTGCGCCGTCCTGACGAACGAACGAGACCACAGGTGGCGTCCCCGCTGTTCGAACTGTCGGCGGACATGCGGACCACCGCCGAGAAGCGGCGCCGGTCGAGCAGGCCGCACACCAGATCCGCGCGCGAGGCCGTCCCGATGCCCGACCCGGCGTTGACGACACAGGCCCCGGACCCGTGGCTGGAGTCCGCACCGCTGCTCACCGGCATGGACGAGGTCGGCGCGGGCCTGCTCGACTCGCTGGACGCGATGCAGCGCGTCGCCGCCTCGGCCGGCCCGGGGCCACTGCTCGTCAACGCCTCCCCCGGGACCGGCAAGACCCACCTGCTCATCCGCCGCGTCGCCTACCTCGTCCAAGAACTCGGCGTCCCGGCCGCCCAGTGCCTGGTCCTGGCCGCCTCCGCCTCCGGGGCCGCGCGCATCCGGCGCGAGCTGGGAACCCTGCTCGACCGCGAGGCCGGCGCGATCACCGTCGCCGAGTTCGGCGACTTCACCGCCGCCGCGCCGCCCGAGCTGGGGCATCTGTTCGTCGACGACCTGCCGCGCATGCCGATGCGGCTGTACCGCCAGCTCATGGACCATCGCGGCGCCGAGGCCGACGTGACGGCCACCGGCGACCCGGACTCGGCGCTCGGCGTCGGCGGGCCTGCCGCGTTCGGCGCCTTCGCCGAGCAGTTCTCGCACGCCCACGTCGTGCGGCTCTCGCGCAACCACCGCAGCCCCGCCGCCGTACTGGTGGCCGCCTCGCAAGTCATCGAGCCGATCAGCCGGGTGCCGGGGCGGCTGACGCAGCCGCAGCGGCCCGCGCTGGAGGGCTCGGGGATCGGACGGTGCTATGCGGATTCCGGCGATGACGAGAAGCACTTCGTGGAGCTCCTGACCGGACGCCTGGCCGAGCTCGGCGTCGCCCCCGAGGAACTGGCCGTGATCGGTCCCGACGGCATGTCGATCGACGAGGCCGCCGACGGCGAGTTCCGAGTGGTGTGTCTGACAGAGATGACCGCCGAGGCGTGGCCGAACACGCCTGAAGCGCGACGCAAGTTCTACGTCGCGCTCAGCCGCACCCGCGACCTCGCCTACGTCAGCCACACCGGTACGGGCTCGCCGCTGCTGGCCGATGTAGACCAGGGGCTGTTCAGTCCCTTCGGGATGGTGCCCGTGACGCGCTCGGGCCCTGAGCAGCCGCGACTGCTCTGAATCGGACACGGTCGGCCACGCGGAGTTCCCGCGCGACCACGGAGGGATAGGCCACAATAGGTCGGGTAACCGAAGTCTTGACCTAGGGAGGCCCGATGGAGCACACCGAGGAGGACACCGTGCCTCTGCACCGGCCCGATGCTCCAGGGTGGTCGCCGTTCGCCCCGCCGGGAGCGAACCACGACTCCAGTGCGACGCCGGGTGCGGACCCGTCCGCCGGCCTTGCGCCGAGCGGGCAGTCGCTTCCGCCGGCCACCTACCAGAGCTCCGCTCCGCCGCCTTCGGCGCCGCCCGCGGGGCCGGTGGCGGCGTTCCCCGACCACCGCGGCGCGCTCGAACGCGTCGCCGTCACCGCCGACGACTTCGCCAGCCGCCGCGTCGTCCCGCCGCGCCCGCCCGTCGCCGAGACCGGCCTGCGCGGCGCACTCCACAAGCTCACGCTCGGGTTCCTCGCGCTCCCTCCCAGCGCGCGCGAGATGGCCTACCAGCACGCGATCGAGACGGTGCGGCGCAACTTCGGGGGCCTGCGGCAGGTCACGGTCGTCAACCCCAAGGGCGGGGCCGGAAAGACCGTCGCGGTGCTCATGCTCGCCATGACGTTCGGCCGCCACCGGGGCGGCTACGTGCTCGCCTGGGACAACAACGAGACCCAGGGCACGCTCGGGATGCGGGCCCAGCAGGACTTCCACATCCGCACCGTCAGAGACCTGCTGCGCGACCTCGACCACTTCAAGGGGCCGACCGGCCGCGTCGGTGACCTGTCGCAGTACGTCCGCGCCCAGGGCGGGGCGATGTTCGACGTCCTCGCCTCCGACGAGTCGGCCACGGCCGGAGAGATGCTCACCGCGCACGCGTTCGGGGACCTGCGCGAGGCGGTCTCGCGCTTCTACAAGCTCATCGTGGTCGACACCGGGAACAACGTCCGCGCGCAGAACTGGCAGGCGGCCATTGACGCGACCGACCAGCTGGTCGTGACGATGTCGGCGCGCAACGACTCCGCTGAGACGGCGGCTCGGATGCTCGACCATCTGGAGCAGACCGGGCGAAGGGACCTGGTGCGCAACGCGGTCTCGGTGGTATCGATGCCCGCCCATCGGAAGGATGTGGATCTGCCTGCGGTGCAACGGCACTTCGCGGCGCGGACTCGGGCGGTGCTGCTGGCGCCCTATGAGAAGCTGCTGGATTCGGGGGAGCCGATTCGCTATGAGGCGTTGAGTAAGGCGTCGTTGGGGGCCTGGCTTCGGATCGGGTCGGCGGTGGCCGAGGGTCTGTGACGGTCGAGGAGCGCGACCAGGCCCGCCGTGGCCTCGTCGAGCCGGTGGTCGTCCTCGTCGGCGTGCCCGACCACGAACGCGCCCTGGATGAACACCAGGATCGTCCGCGCCAGGCGCCTGGGGTCGACCCCGCTCATCTCGCCGGCGTCGGCCGCGCGCGCCAGGATCGCGGCCAGGTCCAGTTCGAGCTCGGACCAGGCCTCCTGGACGCGCCGCATGGTGGCCGGGTCGTCGGCCAGTTCGACGGCCGCCCGCACCACGAAACCGCCTTCCTTGCTGTGCCGGGCCACCACTTGGAGGATGTCGCCGACCACGCGGGGGGCGTCGACGCGTTCGGCGGGACCGGCGTCCAGGGCGCCGCGCGCGATCGCGCGGATCTCGGGCTCGGTGTCCTCGCGGTATCGGGCGAGCGCGGTGATGTACAGCTGGTGCTTCGAACCGAAGGCCGAGTACAGGCCCGCGCGATTCATGCCCGTGGCCGCCACGAGGTCCGACATGGAAGTGGCCGCGAAGCCGCGCTCCAGGAAAGCCCTGGTGGCGGCGCGGAGCACTCTGTCCAAATCGGCATTCTTATTTCTGCTCACGTCTGAACCGTATCGATACCGGGTGCTACGGGTCAATGACTTGTATGCGCGGGTTCACCGTGGGGAACGAGTGAACGGATCCACTCACCGCGCGACCTCCTTGACACCCCGTAGCGCCGGGCGACAGAATGAACGCAAACTCAACAGGCGTCCTGTGGGGGAAGTCCGGTCGGAAGCCGGCGCTGACCCGCAGCGGTAGTCGCGGTTCGATTTCGAACACCAGCCGAGCGAATGAACCCTCAATGTCCGAGCTCGGCCCACCCGCGTGAGCCCGAATGCCCACCGGGCGCCGATATGCAATGTCAACGCCTGTCGTGGTCTACAGGCGCTTGCGGCGACGCCGCCTGCCCCGAAGACCTCGCCCGCGCTTCAGGAAAGGTCAGGCAATGCGCCACCAGTCGACACGGCGAACGCTGCTGCGAGCAGCGGCGGCCGCCGCGGTCCTGCCCATCGTCGCCGTCGCTTCGGCCTCACCGGTTCACGCACAGGACGAGCCGGACGCCGATCCCGCGGCGGCGGCCGCCTCATGGCTCGCCGCCCAGTCCAGCGGCGACTACTTCGAGTTCGACGGCGCGCCGAATGTGGCCACCACGCTCGACGCCCTCATCGGCCTCATGTCCGCCCGTGTCGGCGGCGACCAGGTGCAGACGAGCCTCGAATGGCTCAACCAGCCCGACACGCTGGGCGCTTACGTCTACCCCGGCGGTGACGCCGAGGACGCCTCGATCGCACCCGGCGCGGCCGGCAAGGTGATGTACGTCGTCGCCACCGCCGGCGGCGACCCGAGCGACTTCGGCGGCGTCAAGCTCGCCGAGGAAGTCGCGGCGGCCCCGCTCGAGGGACTCGACGGCGGCACCCTGGCGTGGGCCGCGCTCGGCCTGTCGCGCACCGAGGACGGCGTCAGCCCCGAGATCACCGCGGCGCTCATCGACGCCCAGTGCTCCGACGGCGGCTTCTCGTACACCATCGCCGAGGGCGGCGACTGCGTCGGCGACCCCGACACCACCGGCGCCGCCGTCGCGGCCCTGAGCGCGATCGGCGAGGAGGCCGAGCCGGTGCGCGACGAAGCGGTCGGGTGGCTCCTTGACCAGCAGGAGGACGACGGCGGCTTCGACAGCGGAATGGGCGTGAACGCCAACTCGACGGCGATGGCCGCGCAGGCGCTCCTGTCCGTCGGCGAGTCCGAGGCCGCGGAGCTGTCGGTCGCCCACCTCATCGGTCTCCAGATCGGCTGCGGCGACGAGGCCGCCGGTGCGATCCGGGCCTCCGACCCCGAAGACCCCGAGTTCGGCGAGGCCTCGCGACTCCTCGCCACGGCCCAGGCGCTCGTCCCGCTCTCGGGACAGAACCTCGCCGAGCTCGACGCCTCGGGCTCGTCCGCCGACGTGCCGGCCACCGACTGCGCGGCCGCCGGCGACGAGGCCACGACGGCCGATGCGGCGCAGGACGACGAAGGCTCGGCCTCGTGGATACCGTGGGTGATCGTCGCCGCCGCCGTCGTGCTGCTCGCGATCGTCGCGTTCCTGGTGGTGCGCGCCCGCAGGGGCGGCGAGGCCGGAAAGGCCGAGGACGGCGAATGACCCGCGGTGCTCTGCGGGCCGGAGCCGCCGCCGCGCTCGGCGGACGGCTGGTGCTCAGCAACCTCGACGTCCGCCGCGTCACCGGCGAGG
>NZ_BAAHCB010000005.1:28622-40061 GCF_054776215.1 Glycomyces tarimensis | reverse complement strand
CCAGGAGGACTGCCACGGCGTGACCGTCGTGGTCGACTCCGGGCGGGGCGAGCCCGCCGTCGGCTGCGCCGACGACCCCGGCAACGGCATCGAGGCGCTCACCCAGGCGGGGTTCGCGGTGACCGAGGTGACCTCGTTCCCCGGCGCGGTGTGCCGGATCGACGACTACCCCGAGGCCGATTGCGGCCCGATGCCGCCGGCCGGCGCGTCCTGGTCGTACTGGTACGCCGCCGACGCGAACGACGAATGGACCTACGCGGCCTCGGGCGCGGGCGTGCGCGACCCCGACCGGGGCGAGTTCGAAGGCTGGGTCTTCGGCGACGGCTCGCGACCGCCGACCGTCGCGCCCGGGGACGCGGCCGTCCCCACGGCGCGTCCCGACGCCGAACCGGGCGCCGGCCGGTCGCTGAGCTGGATCGCCGCCCTAGTCGCCCTGGCGGCGATCACCGGGCTCGTCATCTGGCGACTGCGGCGCGACCGGCAAGCGTGAACGCCCCGACTCCGACCCGCCGCCCCGCCCGGCGAGGCGCCCACCCGGTGGCCTGGTGGGGCTGGGCGCTGCTGCTCGCCACCGCCGCCAGCCGCACCGCCAACCCGTGGCTGCTGCTGCTCGTCATCGCCGTATCCGGACTGGTCGTGATCTGGTGCCGCGGCGATGAACCCTGGTCGGGCGCCTACCGGGTGTTCCTGTTCATCGGCGCGGGCGCGATCGCGGTGCGGATGATGTTCTACGTCGTCTTCGGCGGCGCCGACGGCGCGACCGTCCTGTTCGAGCTCCCGTCCATCCGGCTGCCGGAGTGGGCCGCCGGATTCCGCCTCGGCGGCGCGGTCTCCGCCGAAGGCGCTCTGGCGGCGGCGTACGACGGGCTGCGGCTGGCGACACTGCTGGTGTGCGTGGGCGCGGCGAACGCGCTCGCCAGCCCCAGGAGGCTCCTGCGGTCGGTCCCGGCCGCGCTCTACGAGGTGAGCGTCGCGGTGGTCGTCGCGCTGTCGGTCGCGCCGCAGCTCGTCGCGAGCGTCGCGCGCGTCAGGAGGGCCCGGGCACTGCGCGGCAACACCAGGCGCAACCCGGCGAACCTCATGCGCACTGTCGTCGTCCCAGTCCTGCACGACGCGCTCGATCGCTCGCTGGCGCTGGCGGCGGCGATGGCGTCGAGGGGCTACGGCCGCGCCACGGGCATCGCGGCGGCGGCGAGGCGGACGACCTCGGCGCTGCTCCTCATGGGCCTGCTCGGCATGTGCGCGGGGGCGTACGCCCTCCTCGGCTCGGCGACTCCGGGGCCGGTCGCCTGGCTGCTGCTCGCGATCGGCGCGGGCGCGGCCGTCGTCGGCCTCGCGTTCGCCTCGCGCCGGGTCCCGCACACCCGCTACCGGACCGACCGCTTCACTGGGCGCGACTGGGCACTGCTGACGTCGGGCGCGGCCGCCGTGGCGGGGACCGTCCTGAGCGCCGTCGCCGAGCCCGGCACGATCTGGCCGGTCACGAACCCGCTGACGATGCCGCAGCTGCCGATGTACGCCGCCTGCGGGGTCCTCATCGCCGCCGCCCCGGCCATCCTGGTACCGAACACACCGACGAAGGCGGGACGAACATGATCCACTTCGACCGAGTGACCTTCGCCTACGACGAACGCCCCGTCCTCGACGACGTCGCCCTCCACATCCCCGAAGGCGAGTTCTGCCTGCTCGTCGGCACCACCGGGGCGGGCAAGTCGACACTGCTGCAATCGATCAACGGCCTCGTCCCCCACTTCACCGGCGGCACGATGACCGGGCGCATCGAGGTGGCCGGCAGGAGCGTGCGCGAGGCGACCCCGGCCGACCTCGCCGACGTCGTCGGCCACGTCGCCCAAGACCCCCTCGCCGGCTTCGTCACCGACGACGTGGAGCTCGAACTCGCCTACACCGCCGAGCAGCTCGGCCTGCCGCAGGCGACGATGCGCAAGCGCGTCACCGAGATCGTGGACCTGCTCGGCCTCGCCGACGTGCGCGGCAGGGCACTGGCGGCCCTCTCCTCGGGCCAGCGCCAGCGCGTCGCGATCGGCGCGGCGCTCGTGGCGGGCCCCTCGGCCCTCGTGCTCGACGAGCCGACGTCCGCGTTGGACCCGGGGGCGGCGGACGAGGTCCTCTCGGCGCTGCACCGGCTCGTCCACGACCTGGGCGTGACCGTCCTGCTGGCCGAGCACCGGCTCGAGCGCGTCGTCCAGTACGCCGACTCGGCGCTGCTCCTGCGGGACGGCAAGGTCACCTCGGGCTCGCCCGGCGAGATCCTGGCCCACGCCCCGGTGGCCCCGCCGGTGGTGCACCTGGGCAAGCTCGCCGGGTGGCCCGGTCCGCCCGTGACGATCAGGGAGGCGCGGCGCCGGGCCGCGGGCCTGCGGGCGGCGCTGGCGGGGCGGACGCCGCCCGTCCGCGAGCGGCACCGGGCGGAACCGCTGCTGCTGGACGCTCGCGGCGTCGCGGTCGACTATCCGGGGGTGCGGGCGGTCGACGGCGTTGACCTGGCCGGCCGGCGCGGCGAGCGCATCGCCCTCATGGGCCGCAACGGCTCGGGGAAGTCGAGCCTCCTGTGGGCCTTGCAGGGCACCGGGAAGCGCTCGTCGGGCGCCGTCGCGATCGAGGGCCGCGACCCGGCCGCGCTGAAGGCCGGGCTGCGCCGGACGGTGGCGGGGCTGGTCCCGGCCGAACCGGCGGATCTGCTGTACGCCGAGACCGTGGCGCTCGAATGCGCGGCGGCGGACCGCGACGGCGACGCCCCGGCCGGGACCTGCGCGAAGATCCTGGCCGACCTCGTCGAGGGCATCGAGGACGAGACGCATCCGAGGGATCTGTCGGAGGGCCAGCGGCTCGCGCTCGCGCTGGCGGTGACGCTGACGGCGGCGCCGCCGCTGCTGCTGCTGGACGAGCCGACGCGTGGCCTCGACTACCCGGGCAAGGAGGCGCTGGCGACGCGGCTGCGCAAGCTGGCGGACGCGGGGCACTGCGTGATGGTCTCGACGCACGACGTCGAGTTCGTCGCCGAGTTCGCCAGCCGCGTGGTGATCCTCTCGGACGGGCAGGTCGTGGCCGACGGGCCGGCGCGCGCGATCGTCTCGGCCTCGCCGATGTTCGCACCGCAGGTGGAGAAGGTCCTGCCCGGATGGCTGACGGTGCGGGAAGTGGCGGCGGCGCTGGGCGGGTCCGATGACGGCGCCGACTAGCCCGCGCACGGCGATCCGCTGGAGGGCCTCGCTCGCGCTGGGGCTGGCGGCGGCCTTCGGCCTGGTGGCGATGGCGTGGCCGCTGCTCGCCGCTCCCGGCGGGGCCTTGACCGAGTCGACCTCGGGGCCCTGGCTGTTCGCGCTGCTGCTGCCGCTCGTGACCGCGGTGGTGCTGGTGCAGCTCTCGGACGGCGGCATGGACGCGCGTGCGGTGGCGATGCTGGGGGTGCTCTCGGCGGTGGTCGCGGCGGTGCGCCCGTTCGGGGCGGGCGCGGCGGGCGTGGAGACGGTGTTCTTTCTGATCATCTTGGCCGGCAGGGTGTTCGGGCCCGGGTTCGGTTTCATCCTGGGCAACACGGGGCTGTTCGCGTCGGCGCTGCTGACCGGCGGCGTCGGGCCGTGGATGCCGTACCAGATGTTCGCCGCGGCCTTCGTCGGCCTGGGCGCGGGCCTGCTGCCGGGCGCGGGAGCCTCGGCGCCGACGACGCGGGCGGGGCGTTTCGGCGAGCTGGCGCTGCTGCTCGGCTACTCGCTGCTCGCGTCGCTGGCGTTCGGGCTGCTGCTCAACATGTCGTTCTGGCCGTTCGCGTTCACGCAGGGAGACCTGGCCTACGTCCCCGGCGGCGGCTTCGGCGAGAACGTCTCGCGGCTGGTGGCCTACACGGTGGCGACGTCGCTGGGCTGGGATCTGGGGCGGGCCGCCACGACGGCGCTCCTGATCGTCATGACCGGACCGATCCTGTTGCGCGTCATGCGGCGCACGGCTCGCCGGGCGCGCTGGCGCTGATGCCGCGCCGCAGGCTGGAACCGCTTCCACCCTCGCGGCCATGCATCGATCGATGCCGATATGATCCCAGGACCAAAACGTTGACAGGAGTCGATATATGCGACGTGTGGTCATCACAGCCGCCGCCATGGCCGTCATCGGACTCGCCGGATGCGGCGAGTCCCAGGAGGACCCCGAGACGCCCGAGCAGCCCGAGACCGGGCAGGAGGAGGCCCCCTCGTCCTCGACCGCCGAGCAATGGGAGTCGGCCGGGGAACTCGACAACATGCCCGCCGACGTCGCGGCGGGACTCGAGCCGCCGGTGAGCCCCGACGCCGTCGTCACGGCGTTCACCGATGCGGGCCTGGCCGACGGCGAGCCCGTCGAGGTGGGCACCGACGCCGAGCCGTGCGACCACACCGACTGCGTGCGGGCCTTCACGATCGGCGAGGTCACCGTGATGATGTACATGTCCGACGACATGGCCTCGGCCGCGGCCGAAGCGGTCGGCGACGCGCACGCCGAAGGGAGCGTGGTGCTGCACTACGCCCCGACCGAGACCCCGGAAGAGGTGCGCGGGGACTACGAGGCCGCCCTCGCCGATGCACTGGCGCCGTAGCGTGCGGGAGGCCCTCGGCGGCGGCTCGGGCCCGGGTAGGGTGCTCGGACATGAGCGAGCCCTCCTACCTCCGAACGACCCGATCGGCCTATGACTCCGTCGCCGAGGAGTACGCCGAGCGCTTCCGCGGCGACGTGGCGGAGCACCCGCTCCACGGGGCCATGATGGGCGCCTTCGCCGAGCTCGTGCGCGAGTCCGGCTCGATCGCGGTCGCCGATGTCGGTTGCGGCCCGGGGCATGTGACCGCGCACCTCCACGGCCTCGGTCTGGACGCCTTCGGGGTGGACCTGTCGCCCGAGATGCTCGCTATCGCCCGCCGCGACCACCCGGGGCTGCGCTTCACCGAAGGCTCGCTGACCGGACTCGGCATCGCCGACGGTGCGCTCGCGGGCCTCGTGTCCCGCTTCTCGATCATCCACACGCCGCCCGAGCGGCTGCCCGAGGTGTTCGCCGAGTTCCACCGGGTGCTGGCGCCGGGCGGGCGGCTGCTGATGAGCTGCTTCGCCGAGGCCGACGAATCCCAGCTGGCGTGGCCGTTCGACCACAAGGTCGCACTCGCCTACCGGCTCTCGATCGGCCGCGTCGCGGAGCTGCTGACGAAGGCCGGATTCGACGAGACGGCCCGCCTGATCGAGCAGCCCGGCCCGGACAGCCTGCGCGGCTTCGAGTACGCGCACTTCCTGTTCGCCAAAGCGGCCTAGGGGCCGGGCGGGGCGCTCATCCGACGAGCGCCCCGGCCCCCAGGAGCGCCTTGAGGTCCGCCGACAGCTCCACCGACGGGCGCACGCGCCAGGCGTCGCCGAGGGCGAGCATCGTCGTCTTGGGGCCGTTGGCGAGCTGGACGCGCACCTGCGCCTCACCTCGGTGGGTGCGGAAGGTGTCCGAGAGCTTCTCGATGAGCTGCGGGCTGACCGAGGCCGCCCGCAGCGACAGCGTGATCGGCGCCGAATTCGCCTCCGGGCCCGACGAGGTGTCGAGGACGGCCAGGTCCTGGGCGATGAGCTGGGCCGTGCCGTCGCGCCGGTCGAGCTTGCCCTTGACGCAGCAGACCAGGTCGTCGGCCAGGGAGTCGGAGACCATCTCGTAGGTGTTGGGGAAGAAGCGCACCTCGATCGAGCCGGCCAGGTCCTCCAGCGTGGCCGAGGCCCACAGTTTGCCCTGCTTGGTGACGCGCTTGGCCACGTTCTGGAGGATGCCGGCGACGCGCACGTTCGCGCCGTCGGCGACGTCCTCGCCGTGCAGGGCCGCGATGGGCCGGTCGGCGTTCGACGACAGCAGCCGCTCGAAGCCGTTGAGCGGGTGGTCGGAGACGTAGAGCCCGAGCATCTCCCGCTCGAACGCGAGCTTGTCGCGCCGGTCCCACTCCTCGTCGGAGATCGTCAGGTCCACGCCGAGCGTGTCGGTGGACTCGGCCATGCCGCCGAACAGGTCGAACTGGCCGCGCGCCTCCTCCTTCTTGATCGACACCATCGCGTCGATGGCCTTCTCGTGCACCTCGGCCAGGCCGCGGCGGGCGTGCCCGAGCGAGTCGAACGCGCCGGCCTTGATGAGCGACTCGATGGTGCGCTTGTTGCACACCGGCGCGGGGACCTTCTGCAGGAAGTCCTTGAAGTCGGTGAAGGCGCCCTTCTCCTCACGGGCCTCGATGACGCCGGCCACGACGTTCGCGCCGACGTTGCGCACCGCGCCCATGCCGAAGCGGATGTTCTCGCCGACCGGGTGGAAGACGTGGCGGGAGTCGTTGACGTCCGGCGGCATGACGGTGATGCCCATCTTGCGGCACTCCGAGAGGTAGACCGCGGCCTTGTCCTTGGAGTCACCGACGCTGGTGAGCAGCGCCGCCATGTACTCGGCGGGGTAGTTGGCCTTGAGGTAGGCCGTCCAGTAGGCGATCAGGCCGTATCCGGCGGCGTGGGACTTGTTGAACGCGTACCCGGCGAAGGGCAGCATGATGTCCCACAGGGTCTTGATGGCCTCCTTGCCGAAGCCGTTGCCGAGCATGCCCGCCTCGAACTCGGCGTACATCTTCTCCAGGACGTCGACCTTCTTCTTGCCCATGGCCTTGCGGAGCACGTCCGCCTGCCCCATGGTGAATCCGGCGACCTTCTGGGCGATCTTCATGATCTGCTCTTGGTAGACGATGAGGCCGTAGGTCTCGGCGAGGATCTCCTCCAGCGGCTCGGCCAGCTCCGGGTGAATCGGGGTGATCTCCTGGCGGCCGTTCTTGCGGTCGGCGTAGTTGTTGTGGGAGTTCGCCTCCATCGGACCGGGCCGGTAGAGGGCCAGGACGGCGACGATGTCGTTGAAGTCCGTGGGCCTCATGCGTTTGAGCAGCTCGCGCATGGCCGCGCCGTCGAGCTGGAAGACGCCGAGGGTGTCGCCGCGAGCGAGCAGCTCGTAGGCCTTCGGGTCATCGGTGGCGAGCGTGTCCAGGTCGATGTCGACGCCCTTGTTGGCCTTGATCGCCTCCACGGCGTCGCCGATGACGGTGAGGTTGCGAAGGCCCAGGAAGTCCATCTTCAACAGGCCGATGTCCTCGCAGGACGGATAGTCCCAGCCCGTGATGATCGAGCCGTCCGGCCTGGCCCACATGGGGATGCAGTCGACCAGCGGCTGCGAGGAGAGGATGACGGCGCAGGCGTGGACGCCGGCGTTGCGGATCAGGCCCTCCAGTCCGAGCGCGGTGTCGAAGATCTGGCGGACTTCCCCGTCGTTCTCGATGAGGCTGCGGACCTCCCCGGCCTCCTTGTAGCGCGGGTGACTCGGATCGGTGATGCCCGACAGCGGGATGTCGGTGGCGGCCACCGGAGGCGGCAGGGCCTTGGTGATGCGCTCGGCGATCGAGAAGCCCGGCTGGCCGTGGTGGACGCGGGCGGCGTCCTTGATCGCGGCCTTGGTCTTGATGGTGCCGAAGGTGATGACCTGGGCGACGAACTCCTTGCCGTACTTCTCGGTGGCGTAGGTGATCATCTCGCCGCGCCTGCGGTCGTCGAAGTCGATGTCGATGTCGGGCATGGAGACGCGCTCGGGGTTGAGGAAGCGCTCGAACAGCAGCCCGTGCTCGATCGGATCGATGTTGGTGATCTTCATGGCGTAGGCGACGAGCGAGCCCGCCGCCGAGCCCCGGCCGGGGCCGACGTAGATGCCGATGGAGCGGGCGTGGCTGATGAGGTCGGCGACGACGAGGAAGTAGGACGGGTAGCCGGCGTTGATGATGACGCCGAGCTCGAGCTCGGCGCGCTCGCGGTACTCGGCGGGGACCTCACCGCCGGGGAATCGCTCCTTGAGGCCCTCATCGACCAGGTGGCGCAGCCACGAGGCCTGGTCGTGGCCCTCGGGGACCTCGATCGTCGGCATCCGGTCCTGGGCGGTGAAGATCTCGTCGTAGCCCTCGACCTGCTCGGCCACGAGCAGTGTGTTGGCGCAGCCCTGCTGCCAGAGCTCGTCGCCGCGGACGGCGTACATCTGCTCGGCCGAGCGCAGAAAGTAGCCCTCGCCGTCGAACTTGAACCGCTTCGGGTCGTCCAGTGTGGAACCCGACTGGACGCACAGGAGCGCCGAGTGGGTGTCCTTCTGCTCCTCGGTGACGAAGTGGGAGTCGTTGGTGACCAGCGGCGGCAGGCCCATCTTCCGGCCCAGCTCGTACAGCTCGTCGCGGACGCGCTGCTCGATGGCGTTGCCGTGGTCCATCAGTTCGAGGAAGTAGTTGTCGGCGCCGAAGATGTCGCGGTAGTCGCTCGCGGCCTGGTAGGCCGCCTCGGTCTGGCCCAGGCGCAGTCGGGTCTGGACCTCACCGGAGGGGCAGCCGGTGGTGGCGATGATGCCGTCGGCGTGCTCGGCGATGAGCTCGCGGTCCATGCGCGGCTTGTAGTAGTAGCCCTCGAAGGAGGCCATGCTGGAGAGGCGGAACAGGTTCCGGGCGCCGGCGGAGTTCTTCGCGACCATCGTCATGTGCGTGTAGGAACCGGCGCCGGAGAGGTCGTCGGAGCGCTGGCTCGGTTCGCCCCAGAACACGGGCTTCTTGTGGAAGCGGTCGTGGGGCGCGAGGTAGGCCTCGATGCCGAGGATCGGTTTGACGCCGGATTTCTTGGCCGCCTGGTAGAAGGCGTAGCCGCCGTACATGTTGCCGTGGTCGGTCATCGCGATGGCGGGCTGACCGAGCCGCTCGGCCTCGGAGAACAGCGGCCCGAGTTTCGCCGCCCCGTCGAGCATCGAGTATTCGGTGTGCACGTGAAGATGGACGAACTGCTTCGACACGAGGTACTCCCTGACTCACTGCGCCCTATTCAACACCCGGCATCCGACACCGCTCCGAGTCGGCCCGCCGGGGATTCCGGCTCCCTAGCCTAGTCGGCGCCGCCCGGCCGGCGCGCCGAGTCCGCGGCCGCGCCGAGTTCCGGATTCGACGTACCTCCGCCGGAGCCGTCCACAGGTTTCGGGGAGTTATCCACAGGCCGGAAATTCGTTCTTGCCGTGTTCTCGGCATGGGACGGACACTGGTGACATGACGTTGACAGAGACGAAAATCAGCATCAAAGGACCCACGGACCTCATCTGCACCGTCCCGCTGCTGCTGGGATTCCATCCGGAGCACAGCCTCGTCATCGTGGGGCTCATCGACTTCGACCTCCAGTGCACCTTCAGGGTCGACCTGCCCGGCTCGGCCGAGCACATCGAGCACCTTCGTGACCTCACCGCCCAGTTGTGCCGCAACGAATGCGACGCCTCGGTGCTCATCGCGTACGGCGAGCAGGAGGTCGCCGAGGCCGCGCTGGAGCGCACCGCGCTGCGCCTCGACGCCGCCGGGATCAAGCCGCTCGACCGGATCCGCGTCAGCGACGGCCGCTGGTACAGCCTCGACTGCGACCGCGCCTGCTGCCCGCCCGAGGGCGAACCGGTGCCCCAGAGCACCGCGGCCTCGTGCGAGGTCGCCGTCGCCGGCTGCCACGCCCTGCCCGACCGCGCCGCGGTCGCGGCCCAACTGACGCCGGCCGAACCGGACCGCCGCGCCGCCGTGGCCTCGGCCGTGGAGGCGATCCTGCTCGCCGAGACCGAACTCGACTGGGCCGAGCAGCGCGGTCGCGATCTGTGCGCCGTCGACCACTGGATGGGCTCCGAGGAGCTCCCAGGGGCCGACGACATCGCCACGCTCGGGCTCGCGCTCGGCGACCTCGACATCCGCGACTACGCGATCGAGCGCATCGGCTCGGGCCGCTTCAAGGCCAATCGCACCGATCTGTGGGTCTGGATCGCGCGGCATCTGGACGATGACCTGGTCGCTCCGGCGGCCACGGTCGCCGCCTTCGCCGCCTACCGGTTCGGCAACGGCGTCCTGGCGCTCGAGGCCCTTGAATCGGCGCTGCGGTCCAAACCGCACTATCGCTTGGCGCAGATGCTGATGGCCGCGCTCCAGGCCGGCATCCCGCCCGGCGCGCTCGAGGGAATCGGCCGTGGCATCGCACAGGAGCAACGTGATGGCTAGTCTGGTGGTATGGGAAGAACCCCGAGTAGTTTCGCCGCGATCTTCCTCGTCGGTGGCCGCGCCAGAAGGTTCGCCGGAACCGCCAAGAGCGAACTGGTCGTCGACGGCGCCACCATTCTCGAGCGGATGCTCGCCGCCTGCGGCGGCGCCGCCGCGCGGGTGGTCGTCGGCTCGAGGCCGGCCTCCGCCGCGCCGCTGCCGCGGGACGTGGTCTCGGTGCTGGAGGATCCTCCGGGCTCGGGCCCCGCCAGGGCCGTCGCGGCCGGACTCGATGCCTTGTCCGACGAGCACGAGCGTGTGGTGATCCTGCCGGGTGACTTGCCGTTCCTGTGTCCCGAGGCGTTGGACCTGCTCATGGCCCGAGCCGAGGAGGCCGGAAGCGATGCCGGAGCGGTGTTCTGCGACGACGCCGGCCGCAGGCAGTGGCTGTGCGGCGTCTGGCCCACCGAAGCGGTGCGGCGCAACGCCTCCAAGACGCTCCCGGGCGATCCGGCGCGGGCGCTGTTCACCGGGATCAAGGTCGAGGGTGTGCGCTGGCTGCACGATGGACCGCCGCCGTGGTTCGACTGCGACACGCCCCAGGACTTGGAGCAGGCGAGGGCGTGGGCGGTCGCCTGCCAGTTCAAGAACGCCGGTGACTGACCGGAGCCGCTGAGCGGCCCCGGTCAGGCGACGCCGTACTCGCTGAGCAGGACGCCGGTCCGCCAGACGGTCAGGACCACCAGCAGCGCCAGGATCGCGGCGAAGCCCACCCAGTGCAGGACCCTCCGCCGGCCCTTGGGGGTGAACGCCAGCACCGCTCCGCACAGCAGGCCGCCGACGAGGCCGCCGAGGTGGCCGGTGATCGAGATCGACGGCACGATGAACGTCAGCGCCAGGTTCAGTCCAAGCAGGACATAGATGCCGTTGTTGTCCCGGCTCAGGCGCCGATTCACCAGGATCAGCGCGCCGAACATGCCGTAGATCGAACCCGAGGCGCCCGCCGACCAGATCTCGGGCGAGGCGAACAGGTACGTCGCCACGCTCCCGGCCAGGCCGGAGAGGAGGTACACGGCCAGGAACCGCAGTGAACCGAGGTCACGCTCCAGGACACGGCCGAGAATCCACAGCACCACCATGTTGAACAGCAGGTGGATGGCGCCGAAGTGCATGAACGTGGAGGTCAGCAGCCGGTATTCGCCGCCGGCGGCGACGGTGGGAAGGAGGTAGAGGTTCCCGAACAGCTCCACCTGGGCCTGTGCGGGGCGCGAGTACTCGGCCAGCGCCAGATGGAGCTCGGTGATGGCGCCGCCGACCGCGCCCATGCCGCCGACCAGGAGCGTGAGCACGAACATGGCGACGTTGATGCCGATCATGGCCTTGGTGACCGTGC
>NZ_BAAHCB010000005.1:16525-28603 GCF_054776215.1 Glycomyces tarimensis | reverse complement strand
CCGAAGGAGGTGTCGGCGCGCCCGCCGAATGCCGAACGGGCTCGGCGCACGGTGCGCCGGCCTTCGGCCACGCATTCGGGGCATTGGAACCCGACGGGCGCGTCGATGCGGCAGTCGGCGCAGATCGGCCTGTCGCAGCGGACACACCGAAGGTAAGTCGAACGGTTCCGGTGGCGATAGCAGACCGGGGCCGACTGCTCATCGCTCATTTACTGCTCGATGTCCACACTGTTGATGACGATGTCGTTCACGGGACGGTCCATCGGGCCGGTGGGGACCTTGGCGATCTGGTCGACGACGGCCCTGGAGTCGTCGTCGTCGGCGACGACGCCGAAGATGGTGTGGCGACCGTTGAGGTGAGGCGTGGGCGAGACGGTGATGAAGAACTGCGAGCCGTTGGTGCCGGGCCCGGCGTTGGCCATCGCGAGCAGGTAGGGCTGTCCGAAGTGCAGGTCCGGGTGGATCTCGTCGCCGAACTGGTAACCGGGGCCGCCGCGGCCGGTGCCGGTGGGGTCGCCGCCCTGAAGCATGAATCCGTCGATGACGCGGTGGAAGATGACGCCGTCGTAGTACGGTCCCGAACCGGGCTGACCGGTGTTCGGGTCGGTGTATTCCTTGGTGCCCTCGGCCAGGCCGACGAAGTTCGCGACCGTCTTGGGCGCGTGGTTGTCGAACAGGTCGATCGTGATGTCACCGACGTTGGTCTTCAGAGTCGCCTTTGTCATGGCGTCTATGGTGCCAGACGGCATAGGTTCGTCCAACTTTCTGCCCCGTTTCCCTCGACGGGTGTCACTGAGCGGTGCAACATGAAGACTACGAGCACCTATAGGAGGGCTATCACGATGGGTTTCAGCCGAAATGCCACGACTCCCGTTCAGGAAGTCAAGGACAACCTCAGCAAGGGGGCCGTCTATCTCAAGGACGCGGGGACCGCGGCCGCGCGGGGGACGCGCGAAGCGGCGGTGCCGAGAGTCAACGTCGTGCTCACGAAGGTCGGACTCAGAAAGTCCCGGGCTCGCAGGTGGCCTTGGGTGGCCGGCGCGATCGGCTCTGGAATCGCTCTGGGGGGCGCGGCCGCCTACATGTGGTACCGCCGGCGTTCGGAGTCGATCGGCGAGTCGCTGCTCGCGGAGGAGCTGCTCGACGAGCCCGAGCGGGAGCGGCCTCAGATCACCGACGAGGAGATCAACGAGGAACTGATCGACAGGGTGAGCCGCTGAGGCTTCGGGCCCTGTTCCGGCGTCCTCGCCCACATGCCGCACCGGCCGGCGGGACCCGCCGCTCGGAGGCGTATTCGACTGCCCGGACGCGCTTCACCCGGCGCGATCCGGTGCGCAATATGAACGCCGGACCGGTGCCTCGCCCCGGGGGGGAGTGGGCGAGTTCACCGATCCGGCGCCAATGGGGGCGGGAATTGGGTCCGCGTCACGGCTGTCGCCGCGACTCACGGAACCGATTCTCGCCCCCCGTTCGCACAATGTGAAGGGTTCGACGGTGGCGGATATACGCCATGTCGCATACCCGCCATCCAATGTCGACGCTCAGTGCCCGACTCGACACCACAAGTAGCGATCCGGCGGTTCAGGCGCGGGTGGCTTCGACGGCCTTGGCGAGGCGGCGGACGCCCTCGTCGATCTTGTCGGCCTGGACCGCCGAGTACGCGAGCCGCAGGCAGGACTCCCCGCCGTCGATGACGAAGTCGGTGCCCTTGACGACCTGCACGCCCTCGTCGGCGGCGGCCGCGGCGACCTTGGCGCAGTCGACGCCCTCGCCGAGGTCGACCCACAGGAAGTAACCGCCGTCCGGCACCACGAACTCGGCGTTCGGCAGGTGCGCGCGCAACGAGGCGGACAACTGGTCGACGCGCGCTTCGAGCGCGGCCTTCACCGTCGCGATGGACCGGTCGAGGCTGCCGGCCTTGGCGAACTGGTAGATCGTGGCCTGGGCGAACATGTTCGGCGCGATGTAGGTGTTGGTGGCGGCCTTGGCGATCCGGCCGATGAGCTCGGCCGGGCCGACGAGGTAGCCGGTCCGCAGGCCCGGGCACACGGTCTTGGAGAAGGACGACGCGTACACCACGCGGCCCTCGGTGTCCTGCTCCAAGAGCGTCGGGAACTGCTCGCCGCGGAAGCGGATGTCGAGGTACGGGTCGTCCTCGAAGATCGGGAAGTCGTACTCGCCGGCCAGCTCGAGCAGGCGGCGCCGCTTGTCGCCCGACAGCGTCACCCCGGCCGGGTTCTGGAAGTTCGGGATGATGTGCGCCAGGGCCGGCCTCAAGCCGCCCTTGAGCAATGACTCGAGTTCGTCGACGTCGAGGCCGTCGGCCTGCACGGTCACCGGGTGCAGCTGCCCGCGGCGGTTGCGCAGGCCGAGCAGCGTCCGGTCGTAGGTGGGCCGCTCGACGACGACGGGCGAGTCGGGCTTGACGAGCTCGTCGAACAGGAAGGCGTCGGCCTGCATCGAGCCGTTGGTGACGAGCACCTGGTCGACCTCGACCTCGTGCTTCGCGGCGATCCACTCGCGCAGCAGAGGATAGCCGACGGAGGTGCCGTAGCCGGTGACTCGCGCGGGATCGGCTTCGAGCGCCGCCGCCGCTGCGGACTTCAGGCCCTCGGTGTCGACGATGTCGAGCGACGGAGCGCCCCGGGAGAATGAGATGACGTCGGTGTTCGGCATGCCAACCAGCGTAAGCGCCGCATCGCGGCGGCGTCGAGCGGCATATGGGCGACCCGTCTCGGCCACATCCGGGCTTCGCCGCGGCGGCTCGGCGGCGGACGCCACGGACGGCCGCGTACGCGATACGGTGCTGGTGTGGGGCTCCACTGGGGCTCTGAGGGTTCGCGCCATGCGACATATGACCCGCAAGCTTCGCCAAGTCGAAGGAGAGACGATGACGCTCGACCGTCCGCAGGCCCCGTGGCCGTACGACTTCCTTCCGCAGGTCCCATCGTTCGAGGTCACGTCGACGGACGTGACCGACGGCGAGATGCTCGACGAAGCCCAGGTCGCGGGACGGGACGTCTCGCCGCAGCTGTCGTGGTCGGGCTTCCCGCCCGAGACCGCCGCGTTCGCCGTGACCTGCTTCGACCCCGACGCGCCGACCGGCTCGGGCTGGTGGCACTGGATGATGCTCGACCTGGACGTGTCCGTGACCGAGCTGGCCACGGGCGCCGATCTCGACCCGCCGGCCGGCGTGGTGCAGCTGCGCTCGGACTCGGGCAAGGTCGGCTTCGCCGGGGCGGCCCCGCCGAGCGGCGACTACCCGCACCGCTACATCTTCGCCGTCCACGCCCTGAAGCAGCAGCTCGAGGTGCCCTCGGACGCGTCGATGGCGTTCGGCTCGTTCAACATCAACTTCAACGTCCTCGCCAGGGGCCTGATCACACCGGTGTACCGCAATGCCTGACGCAGTGATCCTCGCCGCCGCGCGCACACCGGTCGGGCGGCGCGGCGGCGGACTCGCCGGCGTCCACGCCGTGGACCTGGCCGCGCACGCGATCAGCGCGGCGCTCGAACGCTCGGGCCTCGAGCCGGACGCCGTGGACGACGTCGTCCTCGGCTGCGTCTCGCAGGTCGGGGAGCAGTCGTGGAACATCGCCCGCAACGCCGTCCTCGCGGCCGGGTGGCCCGAGGCGATCCCCGGCTCGACGATCGACCGCCAGTGCGGCTCGAGCCAGCAGGCGATCGGCAACGCCGCCGCGGCGGTCTTGGCGGGGCACGCCGACCTGGTCGTCGCGGGGGGCGTGGAGTCGATGACGCGCGTGCCGATGGGCGCGAACGTCGGCGAGGGCGCGGGCGAGCCGTACGGCCCGGCGGTGCGCACCCGCTTCGGCGACCGCGTCGAGGCCGACGCGGCGGTGCCGTTCAACCAGGGCGTCGGGGCCGAATTGGTGGCCGAGCGGTACGGGGTGAGCCGGGAGGCGATGGACGCGTTCTCGCTGGCGAGCCACGAGAAGGCCGCCGCGGCGACCGATAAGGGCGCTTTCGAGGCCGAGATCGCGCCGCTCGCCGGCGTCGAGGCCGACGAGGGCATCCGGCGGGACACGAGCATGGAGAAGCTCGCGGGCCTCAAACCGGTGTTCAAGGAGGGCGGCTCGGTGACGGCCGGGTCGTCGTCGCAGATCTCGGACGGGGCGGCGGCGCTGGTGATCACCACGGACGAGCACGCGCGGCGTCTGGGGGTGCGGCCGCTGGCGCGGATCGCGGCCTCGACGGTGGTCGGCTCGGACCCGGTGATGATGCTGGACGGCCCGATTCCGGCGACGGCGAGGATCCTGCGCCGATCGGGGCTCGATCTCGACGAGGTTGACGTGTTCGAGGTGAACGAGGCGTTCGCGTCGGTGCCGCTCGCGTGGCTCGCCGAGACGGGCGCGGACGAGGAGCGGCTCAACCCGCGCGGCGGCGCGATCGCGCTGGGGCACCCGCTGGGCGGCTCGGGGGCGCGGCTGGCGACGACGCTGCTGCACTACATGCGCGACGTGGGCGCGAGGCGGGGCCTCCAGACCATGTGCGAAGGCGGCGGGATGGCCAACGCCACGGTGTTCGAGCTGCTCTGAGCCCGAAACGTGAAACCGGATATTTGCTGATTTATCCGGCCTAAGGGACCCCTGGCAACAAGTCTATGCCGGGGGTCCGACAGGCGCTGCGGGGCCGAAACCGGCTGTGGCCGGACCGGCGGTCATTTCCACTTGGACAGGACCAGCAGGGCCGCGACCATCGCCGAGAAGCCCACGGCCAGGTTCCAATAACCCCACGCGGCCACCGGGTAGGCCATGCCGGACAGGTAGAACAGCGTCAACCACCCGATGCCGATCACAATGAGCGAGACGGCGGTGATCGGCACCCACAGCGGGCTCGGCTCGTAGCCGTCGCTCGACTGCGAACCCGGGCTTGACGGATTCGAGTAGACCTTCTTCTTACGCACGCGTGACTTCGGCATCGACGACTCTCCAATTGAGGGACATATCCGATCTTCAGGGTACCGGTCGACTCGGCGGCTGCCGAGACCCTCTTGGCAGCGGTCGCCGGTTCCCGATTGCTCGTCCGTTCGGGCCATACTTGAATTCAGGCGTAACCCTAGGATGTCGTGGGGCGTTATGTTTAGGAAACCACTCCCCAACGAGCCGATCATGTGATCTGACGGAGGCGAAGTTCCCAGGTGAACGAGCAGGACTGGTCGCCCTTCGGGGGGGAGCAATCGTCCCCGCCGCGGCCCGCGCCGAGCCCGGGCCGAGCCAGCGTGCCCCCTCCCGGGACCGCGGGCGCCTCGGTCACGCCGCCCGCGGCCGTCCCGCGCCCCGCCCCGCGCCCCGCTCCGACACCGCCACCGCACCCCCCGCACGACCAGACCGCGCCGCTGCGCCCGCCGTCGGCGGCCAAGAAGCCCTCGCCGGGCCTCATCCCCGCCCCCGACGCCACCGCGATCCTCCCCCAGATCCCGGACGGCCCCGCCCCGGCCCCGGCCGGCGCCGACTCCGAGACCCGCAAGAAGCAGTCCGTCAAGCGCCACCGCGACGCCGAAGCCGCCGGCAAGGTCCGCAAGACCGTGCGCGGCGTGGGCGAGGTCCTCATCACCTTCGGCGTCATCGTCCTGCTGTACGCCGCCTACGAGGTCTTCGGCGTCACCGGCGAGATCAACAACGCCCAGGACGACCTCTCCACCGACCTCGAGATGATGTGGGAGGCCGAAGAGGGCGAGGAGAGCGTCGACGGCGCGCCCGTCCCCGAGCTCGGCGACGTCTTCGCACGCATGTGGGCGCCCGACATCCGCCCCGAGTCCTGGACGCTCGTGGAGGGCACCGAGCTGTCCGACATCGAGTACGCGCCGGGCCGCTACCTCGAAGGGGCCTACCCCGGCGAGCAGGGCAACTTCACGCTCGCCGGCCACAACGTGCCGGCCATCTTCCAGAAGATCCGCGAACTCGAAGCCGGCGACAAGGTCGTCATCGAGACCAAGGAGTACTTCTACGTCTACGAGGTCCAAGAGCACGTCGTCGTCGACGAGACCCAGGTCGAGATCACCGAGCCCGTGCCCGGCGAACCCGGCGTCGAACCAGGCGACGAGGACTACTGGATGACCCTGTTCACCTGCCACCCCCTGTGGGACAACTACGAGCGGTACGTCGTCTACAGCAAGCTCACCGACACCATCGAGCGCGATCCCGAGGGCGACCTGCCCGACGCGGCGATCGATCCGGAGGTCTGACGTGTACGGATGGATCTGGCGCAAGCTCCCCTTCGGCCTCCCGGGCAAGCTCACCGGCTCCCTGGCGCTGGCCGCGGCCGCGCTCGCGCTGCTGTGGTTCGTGGCGTTCCCCGCGATCAGGCCCATGATGCCGTGGAGCAACGTCGATGTGGGCGGTGGGACGAACGTCGAGAACGAGGAGGGCGGCGATGACGAGCCCGCCGGAGACGACCCCACCTGCACGCCCGGCGTCGACTGCGCCCATACGGGCTTCGACCCCGAGGACTACCAGACCGCGACACCGCCTGATGACGCCGAGAGCCCGGAGGGCGATGGGTAGCGTCCTGGTCGTGGACTTCCGCGACTCCTTCGTCCACACCATCGTCAGCTACCTGCGGGCCCTCGGCGCACGCGTCGAGGCGCGCCGCTCCGACGAGTGCACCGTCGACGAGGCCGAGGCGCTGGAGCCCGCGGGGCTCCTCCTGTCGCCCGGGCCGGGCCGCCCGGAGGAGGCCAAGCTCGGCCACGACCTGCTCGACCGCTTCGCCTGGTCCGCGCCGATCCTCGGCGTGTGCCTGGGACACCAGGTCATCGCCGAGCACTGGGGGGCGACGGTCTCCCGGGCCCCGCAACTGCGCCACGGCGAGACCTCCGCGATCCACCACGACGGCTCCGGCCTGTTCGCCGGCTGCCCCAGCCCGATGACCGCCACGCGGTACCACTCGCTGGCCGTCGAGCCCGACTCCGTCGTCCCGCCGCTGGCGGTCACCGCCGCCACCGCCGACGGCGTGGTCATGGGGTTGCGCCACCGCGAACTCGAGGTCGAAGGGGTGCAGTTCCATCCGGAGTCGATCCTCACCGAGGACGGCAGCTCCCTGCTCGCGAACTGGCTGCACCGCCTCCCGGCCACGGCGCGTGAGACCACATAGGAACCGGCTGTCGCCTAGGCTGGGGCGGCACGAGCCGAACGCCGCCGAGTGCCCCGAGTCGAACCGCGGCGCGCGAGACCACTCGGTGTACCTTGCGAGTCGCCGATGAATCCGCCGAGGGGGAGTATGTGACACGGGAGGAATGGAATCCCCGGCCCCGACAACGGCCGCGGGGCGGGCTCTTCCTCGCGGGCGTCCTGATGCTCCTCGTCGGCGCCTGGCAGATCGTCATCGGCTGCGCCGTCGCCGGCGGCCAGGCCACGGTGTTCTCCGGCGGCGGCTACTGGTACCGAGCCGACAGCGCCGGCTGGGGCTGGGCCAACCTCCTCATCGGCATAGCCGGGATCGCCCTCGGCCTCGCCCTGCTCGGCGCGACCAGGCGGCTGCGGCGACTGCGCGCGAAGATCTTCCTGGCACTCCTGGTCGCGGTCGTCTCCGGTACGAACCAGTGCTTCCTCGTCCCGCAGTACCCCTTGTGGTCGACCTTGGCGATCGCCTTCGACGTCTTCATCATCTGGGCGGTCACGACGGAGCCCGTCGCCTCCGGTGACGAAGCCGCGCAAGATGACGGAATCGTCCGTTTAGGCCCCACCGCCCTCCGGGACTGGCACGGTGGAACGATGAGCAATAAGTCCTTCAAGACCGCCGCGAAACGGTTCTGGTCCGAAAAGCGCACGGACTCCGCCGCGGCGCTGACCTATTACTCGGTGCTGTCGATCTTCCCCGCGATCCTGGTGGGCACCTCGATCATCGGCATGCTGAGCCAGCGCGCCACCGATGAGATGCTCTCGGTCGCCGAGGAACTGCTTCCCTCCGACGCCATGTCGATCGTCGATTCGGCGGTCACCCAGCTCCGGACCGACCCCTCCACCGCCGGCCTCATGGCCCTGGTCGGTCTCCTCGCCGCCCTGTGGGCGGCCTCGAACTACGTCGCCGCGTTCTCCCGCGCGCTCAACGACGTCAACGGCACCGGCGAGACCCGCAAGTGGTGGATCGTCCTCATCGTCCGCCTCGTCCTGACCATCCTCGTTGGTGCGCTCACGGCCGTGTGCGCGATCATCCTCGCCACCGGCGGCGCGGTCGCGGACGCGATCGGCAGCGCCATCGGCGGCGGCGGCATCGCCGCCACGATCTGGGCGTGGATCAAGTGGCCGATCATCGTCGTGCTGGTCATGGTGATCGTCGCGCTGCTGTACTGGCTGGCTCCCGCCAAACGCACCACGTTCCGCTTCCGCGCTCCGGGCGCGATCCTGGCGGTCGTGCTGTGGATCCTCGCCTCGGCGGCGTTCGGGCTGTACGTGGCCAACTTCAGCAACTACGACAGGACCTACGGCACCCTCGGTGGCGTCATCGTCTTCCTGGTGTGGCTGTGGATCACCAACCTGGCGCTGATGTTCGGCTCCGAGTACAACGTCTCGGCACTGCGCGACGAGGAGCGCGTCCCCGAGATGGCCGACGAGAAGGCGGTCGGCTGAGCTCAGCCGCTCGCCTTGGGCTGCACCAGACCCGATTCGTAGGCGAACACCACCAGCCCGGCCCGGTCGCGCACCCCGAGCTTCATCATCGCCCGATGCACGTGCGTCTTCGCCGTCGCCGGCGAGATGAACAGGCGCTCGGCGATCTCGGTGTTCGTCAGCCCGCGCGCCACGAGCGCGACGATCTCCGTCTCGCGCCCCGTCAGGCCGTCGATCTTCCCGGCCAGGCGCGTCGGCGGGTGCGCGACGTACTCGGCGACGAGCTTCGCCGCGATCCCCGGCGACAGCAGCGTCTCCCCGCACGCGGCGGCCCGCACGCACCGCAGCAGTTCCTCGGGCTCGGTGTCCTTGACGAGGTAGCCGGCCGCTCCGGCGCGCAGCGCGTCGAAGACGTAGGCGTCGAAGGAGTAGTTGGTGAGCATGACGACCCGCAGCTCGTCGAGGGCGTCGCGGTCGGCGATCTCGCGGACCGCCGAGATGCCGTCGCCGCCGGGCATCTCGACGTCGAGCAGGGCCACGTCGGGCCGGTGAGCGAGTGCGAGTTCGACGGCGGCGGGTCCGTCGGCGGCCTCGGCGACGACCGTCATGTCGTCCTCGGCGTCGATGAGCGCGCGGAAGCCGCCGCGCATGAGCGGCTGGTCGTCGGCGAGCAGGACCCGGATCATCCGGCCACCTGCGATTCGAGGTGCGATTCGGTCTTGAGCGGCAGCCTCGCGTGGACGCTGAAGCCGTGCCGGCCCGGGCCGACGACGAGCGAGCCGCCCAGGCCGTCGACGCGTTCCCTCATGCCGGTGATGCCCCGTCCCGGTTCGTACGATTCCACGGCGCCATTGTCGGTGACGACGATGTTCAGCTCGTCGCCGGCGCGGGCGACGCGGACTTCGATGCGGTCGCCCTCGGAGTGGCGGACGGCGTTGGTGAGCGCCTCCTGGATGATCCGGTAGGCGGCGTGGTCGACCTCGTGGTCGATGCCCTCGCAGTCCTGGCAGTCGAGGACGAGCTCGAAGCCCAGGCCGCTGTAGCGGTCGGCGAGGTCCTTGACGCGGCCGAGGCGCAGGCCGTCGTCGTCGCGGAGCATCGTGAGCGTCTCCCGCAGTTCCCTCGTGGCGTCCTTGGCGGCCTCCTCCACGGCCAGGAGCGCGTCGGGCGGTCGCTCACCGCGCTTGCGCGCCAAGTGGACGGCGACGCCGGCCTGGACGCGGATGACCGAGATCGAGTGGGTGAGCGCGTCGTGCAGCTCCCGGGCGATCCGGACCCGCTCGTCGGCGGCCTTGCGTTTGACCGCCTCCTCCTTGGTCCGCTCGGCCTCCTCGACGTAGGCGTCCCGCTGGCGCCGGGACTCGCCGGAGATCATCGCGACGTGCAGCCAGCCGACGACCAGCAGGGTGTTCCGGATGACCTCACCGGTCATGCGGAAGTCGGCCGATTGCCAATAGCCCCAGGCGGAGACCGCCGAGAGGGCCAGGACCAGGGTGATCGTCAGCGCGCGGTAGCCGGTGTACATCGCGGTGGCGATGGCCACCAGCGCGGGCACGGCGGGGAGCAGTCCGAGGTCGAGGTGACCGAGCACGGCCATGGAGGCGATCGCCACGGTGAGGACGGTGCGCGGGTAGACGCGCCGGAACACCAGCGCGATCGGCCCGAAGCCGAGCACGATCCAGGCCCATATCGGCACGGGCTCGTCGAAACCTCTGAGGGCGACACCGGCCTCCGAGAGCGCCAGGAGGGCGGCGGCGAGGATGAGGTCCGACCGCCGGACGGGCAAGCGCTTCGACATCGTTTCATCCTAAGCCGGGGCGTCCTCGGGAACGTCGGCCTGCGGTTCCAGTGCTCCCCTACACCCAGGGGCGTACGCGGCCGCTGCGATTGCGGCGCTGGGCGCCCGCCGGATTGTCGGCGCGGGGACGATGCTGTTCGATCGGCCGACGGGAACCCTCGATACAGGCGGATGCGGTCGCGTTCGCCGCCGCCCCAACCGAGGAGTGCGAAGCGATGTCACCTTCCATCCGGCACATCACCCCCGTCGGCCCGAAGGCCGCCGTGGGAGTGGTCGCCGACGTCTACCAGCAGGTCGAATCCGATCTCGGCGCCACCGGCGGCACGCCGTTCGCGATGCTCTCCCCGACCCCGGAACTGCTCGCTCCGATGTGGTCGCTGCTGCGCGAGTCGCTGCTCGTCGGCGGCCCGCGGGAGCGGGTGGCGAAGGAGGTCGTGGCGACCGCGATCGCGGTCAAGAACCGGTGCCGCTTCTGCGCCGACGCGCACGCCACCATGTTGCACGCGGCGGGCGAGCACGAGATCGCCGAGTCGCTGCGCAGCGGCGAGCCGCCGGACGAACACGCCGATCTCGCCGAGTGGGCGGTCGCGCCGAGCGTGGACGGGCCGTTCGGTGCCGAGGCCGCGCCGCGGTTCATCGGGACCGCGCTGGTCTTCGAGTTCATCACCCGCATGGTGAAGGTCATGGCTCCCGACGTGGGCCCGCATCCCTCCACGAACACCAAGTTCGGGCGGTCGGTGGCCTCCAGGTCGCTGCGCGCGGCGGTCGCGGCGGATCTGCAACCGGGTGCGAGTCTGCCGCTGCTCGATCGTCGCGAGCCGTGGCTGGCGGAGCTGTGGCCGACGCTCGACTTGTCCGTTCCCGGGTGGGCGGGGGATTCGCCGGTCGGGCGGGCGTGGGCGCAGCTGCGTGCGACGGCGGCCCGCGGGCGGGGCCTGCTCAATGCTCACGCGGCCGGCCAGGTCGAGCAGGCCATCGGCAAGTCGGTCGACGACTGGGGAGCGCGGCTGGTGACCGGGCCGATCGTGATCGACGACATCGAAAGGCTGCCGGCGACGGCGGCGCTCGGCGCACGCCTGGCCGCGTCGGCGGCGCTCGATCCGGGCTCGATCCGCGACGAGGACGTGGTGGCGTGGCGGACCGGCTCGGTGTCCGACCACTGCACCGTGTTCATGTTCGCGTTCGCGGTCGGGCACCTGGTCGACCGGATCCAGTCCGAACTGACCCATGTGGGCCTCACCGCGAAAGGCGATGTCAATGCTTAAGTTCTATCGGGTCTGGACGGCCTTCCTGGGCCTTTTGATCGCGCTCCAGTTCTTCCTCGCCGGATACGGCGCCATCGGGACCGGAGACCCGACCGAGTCCTTCGAGCTGCACATCATGAACGGCCGGCTGATCGGGGTCGTGACGCTGCTGGGCATCCTGTTCGCGGCGCTGGCGCGCGCGGGCGGGAAGCTGGTGGGCCTGGCGGCGGCCGCGTTCGGGCTGGTGCTGCTCCAGTCGGTGATCGCGCTGATCAGCGTGACCGGGACCGTCCCGGGGCAGATCATCTTCGGCTTCCACGCCATCAACGCGCTGGTCATCATGACGATGGTCGAACTGTCCGGCAGGGAGGCCAAGCGGGTCCTGCGGTCCCGCACCGAGACGGAGGAGCCGGTGGCGCCGGAGGCGGCCCCGGCCCGGTGACCTGACAGGAAACCAGTGGAGCGGGAC
>NZ_BAAHCB010000005.1:7149-16495 GCF_054776215.1 Glycomyces tarimensis | reverse complement strand
GCCTGCGCCGCGGCCCTCGGCCGTGCTTGCGAGCGTCGGGGGCGGCGGCCGGCGTCGGAGCCGTCTGTGGTGGACGACGCGCTCGCATGCGAGGTTCGCATTGACGAAGAGGAACGACGGTCCATAGAGTTGTGGGACATCGTCGGGTCGGTCGAAGGCCCTGCGAGTCGGGGATGGCGAGGGGGTGTGCTGGTGTCGACGTCGAGGCCGACCGTGTCGGAGGCCGGTTCGCGGCTCCCGGTCTGCCGCACCTGCGGTACGCAGTACGGGGAACCGCGCGAGGACTGCCCGATCTGTCAGGACGAGCGGCAGTACGTCGGCTGGGACGGCCAGCAGTGGACCACCCTCGCCGAGCTGCGCGCGGACGGCCACCGGGGCCGGATCGAGCCCGAGGGCCCGGGCGTGTACGGGGTCGGTGTGACGCCGTCGTTCGCCATCGGCCAGCGGGCGCTGCTCATCCGCACCCCGTCCGGCAACGTCCTGTGGGACTGCTTCGGCTATCTCGATGACGATGTGGCCGCCGAGATCGAAGGGCTCGGCGGACTGACCGCGATCGCGGTCAGCCACCCGCATTTCTACGGCGCGATGACCGAGTGGGGGCGAGCGTTCGAGGTCCCGGTGTACGTCCACGCCGCGGACCGCGACTGGGTGGGGCGGCCCGATCCCGTGATCGAGTTCTGGACCGGCGAGACGCGCTCCATCGCGCCCGGCATGACGCTCGTCAACGCGGGCACGCATTTCGCCGGCGGCACCGTCCTGCATTGGAGCGCCGACCCCGACGGGCGCGGCGCGCTGTTCAGCGGCGACATCTTCATGGTGGTGGCCGACCGGCGGTGGGTCGGCTTCATGTACAGCTTTCCCAACCTCATTCCGGAGCGCCCGCGCACGATCCGCCGCGCGCTCTCGCTGATCGAGCCGTTCGCGTTCGATCGCGTCTACGGTGCGTGGTGGGGGCGGGTGGTCGCCGGCGACGGGGCTGCCGCCGTCCGCCGTTCCGCCGAGCGCTACCTGCGATTCGCACTCGACGACGGCCCATAGGAGCCGGGCGGTCGGCGGCCGGCCCGCTTGCGTGCCGGACGCCTTAGAGCGCCCAGGGCACCGCTTGCGTCTGCGAGCTTCCCGCGCGCGAGGCCCGGCCTCCGACCGCCATCGCCACCAGCGCTTCGGCCGGGCCGTCCGCCGCGCGAACCGTTCGAACCGCCTCGGCCGGGAGCACCAGCGCCTCGCCCGTGGACACGCGGGCCGTGCGCCCCTCCGCCACCACCTCGAACGATCCCGAGGTCACCATCCACACCTGCTCGCGGTCGATGACGTGCTCGACGCCGTCCGCGCCCGATTCCATGCGCACCTTCCAGGTGCTCAGCTCGGTGCTGCCGCGGCTGGGCGCGGCGAGCCCGGTCATGGTGGCCGCCGACGTCCGGATCACGTCGTCCGCTTTCGGAACGATGATGCGCATTGCTCTGACCTCTCTAGTCAACCTGCTTTACTCACTTGAGTAAAACAGGTTGACTCTTCTGTGTCAAGATGGGCTCATGAGCGGCGACGATCGACTTGCGGACATGGAGCTGACCTTCCAGCTCGGCCTGGCGTTCCAACTCGTGCTCGGCGAGTTCACCGGCAGAGTCGAGGCTGCCGGATACACCGACCTGCGCCCGATCCACGGCCTCGCCTTCCAGGCGCTCGGCCCCGACGGCGCCACTGGCAGCGAACTGGCGCAACGACTCGGCGTCACCAAGCAGGCCGCCGGGCAGATCGTCGACTACCTCGAAGCACGGGGCTACGTCGAGCGCCGCCCGCACCCGGCCGGTGGTCGGCGCAAGCTCGTCGTGCTCGCGCCCGCCGGGCTCGAGCACTTGCGTGCGGCCGGGGAAATCCTGCACGGTCTCGAATCGGAGATCGGCGATCGGATCGGACATGCCGAACTCGAGGATCTGCGGGCGAAACTCGTCGAGGTCGTCCGCGCCCTCCACGACGGGCCCCCTCCTCCGCTGCGACCGGTGTGGTGAACCCGAGGGATGGCCTCGTCCACTCACCGGCGGCCCGGCCCGGTGCGCCGAACCGGATTGCGCGGGGCCGCCGGCGCGGGGACACTGACCGTATGCCCGCAAGCCCCGCACTGCTCGACTTCCGCCAGCGCGCCGTCGCATATGTGCTCAGAAGCGGTCCGGCGGGAGCCGAGGTGCTCGTGGTCCTTCACCTCGACCGTCCCGATGCCGGTGTCCAGGTGCCGGGCGGTGGGGCGCTTCCCCACGAGACCATCGGCGAGGCCGCCTTGCGCGAGGCCTTCGAGGAGACCGGCGCCGCCGGTCTCGCCTTCGGCGAGGCCATCGGCAACACCTTGACCGCCTCGCCCGAAGTCGCCGGGGCGCGGCAGATCAGCACCTACAGCCGGCTTTCGACCTCGGAGACACGCGACGCTTGGGACCATGTGGTCTCCAGTCATGACGGGGATGCCGGCCTGCGGTTCCGCTGCGAGTTCCGTCCTGTCGGTTCGGCCCGGATCGATTGGGGTCTGGACCGCTTCCTGGAGCGCGCGGTCGAACGTTGGCACCTGGCCCACCGGAACCCTTGGAGGCATCCCCATCAGCGCATCACCCCTTGATCCCCACCCCACCTCCTCCGCCGACGGCGGCTCCTCGCTTCACGCCGTGCAATTCGCCCCAGGAGGCGGCGAGCCGGACCTCGATGTCGAATGGCACGCCGGCTGGCCCTCGCCCAAGCACGACCCCGCGCCGGAGATCCAGTCGCACGCGGCCAACGAGCACACGATCATCATGCGCCAGAACAAGTCCGTGAACTACGAGGCGCCGTTCATGTTCCTGCTGTTCGGCGATGACTCCGCGATGCTCGTGGACACCGGGGCCACCGCCGAGTCGGAGTACTTCCCGCTCCGGCGCACCGTCGACGCCCACATCGACGCCTGGCTCGGGCGCCGTCCGCGCGAGGAGTATCGGCTGCTGATCGTCCACACGCACGGCCACGGCGACCACAAGGCCGCCGACGGCCAGTTCACCGACCGGGAGCGCACCACCGTCGTCGGCTCCAAGCTCGATGACGTGCTCGCCCATTACGGCTTCGAGGATTGGCCCCACTCGCCGGCCCGCATCGATCTCGGCCGACGCACGGTCGATGTCATCCCCGGGCCGGGACACCACGCCTCGGCCACCGTGTTCTACGACCGCTACACGCGCCTGCTGCTCACCGGCGACACGTTCTACCCGGGCCGGCTCTACGTCCAGGACTGGGACGCCTTCGAGGCGACGGTCGACCGGCTGGTCTCCTGGTGCGAGGCCCATCCGGTGTCGCACCTGCTCGGGTGCCACGTCGAGATGTCGGTGCAGCCGGGCACGGACTATCCGCGCGGGTGGACGTATCAGCCGGACGAGGCGGCGCTGCCCATGACCGTCGCGCAGTTGCACGAGCTCCAGCGGGCGGTGCGTCAGATCGGCGGCGCGCCGGGCGTGCACCGGTTCGACGATTTCCATATCTGGTACGAGGACTGAACCCGGTTCGGATCCCGGGGACGGGCCCGGTGTCGGTGCTCGGCGGTACGGTCGCAACCGTCAGCGAATGGCCGACTCGAAGGAGAGCGCCGATGGCATCCGTGAACGACCCCGCGACGTTCGTCCTCGTCCACGGCGGCGGCCGCAGTTCCTGGGACTGGCACCTCGTCGCCCCGCGGCTGCGGGAGCTGGGCCATGAGGTGATCGCCGTCGATCTGCCGATCGAGGACGACGCCGACGGCGTCTCCGAGTACGCCGACGCCGTCGTCGCCGCATGCGAAGGCCGGCCGAACCCGGCCGTGGTCGCGCACTCGTTCGGCGGCCTCGTCGCTCCGGTCGTCTGCTCCCGCGCGAAAACCGAGCTCCTGGTGCTGCTCGCCGGGATGATCCCCCGGCCCGGTGAGACGCCGGGCGAATGGTGGACCGCCAGCGGGCACGACGCGCTCGACCTCTCGATGGAGGCCGAAGCGCAGGACGGGGACCTGTTCATGAACGGCGTGCCGACCGAGCTCGCCACGGAGGCGTTCGCGAAGGCGCGGGACCAGTCCGGTGCCAAATGGGACGAGCCGTCGCCGCTCGAGCGGTGGCCCGATGTCCCGACCCGGTATCTGGCCTGTCGCGACGACCGGTTCTTCCCGCTGGAGTTCGCCCGCGCACACGCGGCCGAACGGCTCGGCATCACTCCCGACGAGATCGACGGCGGCCACATGGTCGCTTTGAGCCGGCCGCGCGAACTGGCCGAGCGACTGCACCGGTATTGGAGCGAATTGGGCGGTTGAGCGTCCGCCCGCGCGGCGTGGAGGGGTGGACGCACGCGGCTAGGCTCGGGCCGATGAGCGATCCACAGGCGAGCGACGCGACCGTCCGACTCGGCCACGTCGAGGAGCCGAAGCGCCGGCCCGCGCGAGGGCGCTGGTATCGCGGGCGCCTGTTCCGGTCCGTCTCCTGGGCGGCCACCGCCGGTGTCGTCGTTTACGCGGCGATTCGCCTGTTGGGGCTGGAGAGCGGCTGGATCCTCGTCACGACCATCGCCTTCGTGCCGTACATGGCCGCCGCGGCGCTGCTCGGGGCCGCGATGCAGGCCGCGTTCCGCCATTGGCGGGCCGCGACGGCGACGGCCGTGGCCGCGCTGGCGATGGCCGCGGCGATCGCTCCGCGCGCCCTGCCCGCCGAGCAGCCCGCCGCCGAGGGCTATGAGCTGACCGTGCTGTCGGTGAACATGTATGTGGGCACGGCGAACGTGGAGTACATCGTCGACTTGGTCGACGAGTACGAGCCGGACGTCCTCAGCGTCCAGGAGCTCACGGGGGACGGCTATGCGGAGCTGACCGCGCACGGTCTCGAGGAGCGGCTGCCGCACGTCATCGCCGAGCCCGCCGATTTCGCCGTCGGCACCGGCATCTACTCGCGCCACCCGATGGAGCGGCTCGACGAGCTCGAACCGGACGGGATCTTCTTCCAGCCCGCCGCCGAGATAACGCTGCCGGGCGAGACCAAGGTCCGGTTCATGGCCGTCCACACGGCCGCTCCCGCCAGGCCCGATCGTATCCCGCACTGGGAGGCCGATCTCGCGGCCTACCCGGAAGCCGATGCGGAGGTGCCGTGGGTCCTGGCCGGCGACTTCAATTCGACGCTCGACCACCGGCTGCTGCGCGATGTGGTGGACTCCGGCTACAGCGACGCGGCCGACGCCACCGGCGCGGGGCTGGTGCCGACGTGGCGGCCGGTCGAGGGCGGCTATCTGAACGGCCTGCTGCGCCCTCCCGCGGTGACGCTCGACCACGTGCTCGTCGACGAACGCGTCGCCGTGCGCGACTTCGCGGTCCTCGACAACGACGGCAGCGACCACGCCCCGGTGCTCGCCACCGTCCAGCTCCCGGGCTGATCCGCCGAGAGCGGCCGTCGACCTCAGACGAGCTCGTCGACGACCCGGTCCTTCGGGAGCGTGTAGCGCACGATCGGGTAGGGCCGCTTGCCGATCTCGTGCGTGGTGCGCTCGCCGTCGCGGACGAAGCCGTAGCGCTCGTAGAAGTGCGCGCCGACCTGGTTGCCCTCGAGTACCCAGACCCGTACCGGGGAGAGCCCGTACTCGTTGAGCGCCTTGTGCGCCTCGCGCATGAGGGCGTGGCCGGCGCCACGGCCCCAGTGATCGGGGTGGACGTACAGCATCCAGATCTCGCCGGGCTGTCCCGGCTCGACCTCGTTCCTCGCCGATTCCCTGGTGTCCCAGCCGACCGTGATGGAGCCGATGACGTCGGGGCCGCGTTCGGCGACGAGCGTCAGCCAGAACGGCGGCGGGGAGCTCAGGTTCATCACGAACGTCTCGGACGGTTCCGCGGGCAATCTCGCGAGCGTCCTGTCGTCTATGAGGCCGTCGTACGCGGCGCGCCATGACGCGTTCCTGACTTGCACGATCTCGTCCGCGTCCGCGGGCCCAGCCGTTCGGATCTTCATGTCTACCAACCGTGCCGCAATCACCATTGGAAAGCAACCACTAATTCGGATGGACTTGCGCCTGCAACCGGCTTGTGCACGAAGCGTCTAGGAGACAGGTGATTCCAGGAGTTTCAGTTGTTGCGAATCGGCGTCGACAGCGGCGCGCAATCCGATCGGCATCGGAAGGTTCGGTCCAGTGTGGCCGAAGTCGACGCCGCCGAGGATCGGGAAGTCGACGTCGGCGAGGACGTCGCGGACGACGTCTTCGACCGTCGCCGGACCGTACCGCTCGGGCGGGCCGTGCAGATCGGTGGGGATGCCGACGACCATCGCGCCGACGCGGTCGAAGACGCCCTGCATGCGGAGGCTGTGGAGGTCGTTCCAGATGTGGCCGATGTTGCGCCCCACGTCCTCCCAGAAGAAGATCGCGCCGTCGAAGACCTCCGGCGCGAGGGCGTACGGCGTGGCCTGGAGGCGGACGAGCCGATCGAGCAGGCCGCCGACGAGACGCCCGGTGGCCTTGCCGGGCCTCCAGGTCTGCCACGGCCGGTCGGGCGGCAGGTCGACCTCGGTGATCGCGCCGGTGAGCAGGCCGCGCAGCAGCTCGCGGATTCGGGTGCGGCGCTCGGGGGTGGAGACGTCGTCCCAGAAGCAGCCCAGGCCCGGCGCGAAGTCGGCGTGCATGCCGATCAGGCCCGTCTGGGAGTGCAGGGCCAGGTGGAGGGCGGTGATGTCGGAGAAGCCGAGGATCGGCTTCGGATCGGCCCGGACGGCGTCGAAGTCGAGGCGGTCGACGTAGCCGGTGGTGGCGTTGCCGCCCGCGAAGGGGACGATGGCGCGCACCTCGGGGTCGGCCAGGAGCGCGTTCATCTCCGCGGCCTGCTCGGCCGGGGACGCCGAGCGCCAGAAACGCCTGGACGCGGACTCGACGAGGCCCGAGAGACGGACGGTGAAGCCCATGTCCTCGAGGGTCGCGGTGCCGCTGTCGAGCTCGTCGCGGCGATCGGGGAGGAAGGGGCCCGACGGGGCGGCGATGACGACGGTGTCGCCCGGGCTGAGCCGCCTGGGCCGCAGCGGTTGCATCGTGTCCACCTCCAGAGCGCGAGCCGGGGCCAGGGACAGCCTACGGCCGCCACGACCCCGGCACAAGCCCATTGGCAAACGCTATATCCGTTGGACCGCTAGCGAAGGGGGATCGCCGGTTCCCATTCGGCGGCATCGATCTGCTCGGGCTCGATGACGATGGAGGCCGGCACCGGCTCCTCGATCGCGATCGCGCGGCGGCCCACCGCGATCGCGAGCGCGGCACCGATGAGGGCGACCGCGGCGCTGGCCGCGAAGGCCGCGAGCGTCGCGCCGTCGGGGGCGATGAAGGACTGCCCGCGCACGGCCTGCCAGACGGCCGTGGTGAAGACCCCGAGGTAGCCGAGGCTCAAGGCGTGGACGATGCGGGCGCGAGTCCGCTCCTCGCGCAGCCAGGCGTAGCGGACGGCGAGCGCGCTCATGACGATCGCGACCAGGACGAGGACCTGGATGCCGTGCAGTCCGATGAAGTGCGGGACGCGCATGTCGCCGCCGGTGGTGCTCCAGCCGGTGAGGAACATGCCGTTGCCGTCGGGGTCGCCGATCCCGTGCCCGGCGCCGAGCTCGACCTCGTTGCCGTAGGCGTCCTGGACGACCCGCCGCCGCTGCTCGGTGACGGAGAGGATGAAGAAGGCCGCGGCCATGCCGAGCGTCGACAGCAGCAGGCCCCAGCGGACCACGGCGGTGACGGCGCGGTCGCCGATGCGCTGGAAGAGGAGCACGATCGCCACCGCGATGTTGGACAGCAGCAGCATCGGGACGCCGTACTGGAACGAGCCCTGGACGATCTGGTTGCTCAGCGATTCGGAGTTGTTGAAGTGGCTGTAGGTGCCGAACGAGGCGGCCATGACGATGACGCCCACCTCGAGCGCGCTGACGGCGGCGAAGACGGTGCCCGACCACCATCCGAAGCGGCGGGCCCTCGTCATGCGGCCGATGAGCCAGGCGAGCGTGAAGCTGTAGGCGGAGAAGGCGAAGGAGAACTTGAGCGCCTTGAGCCAGACCGATTCGCCCATGAGGGTGCGGTCGTCGACGACCATCGCCGCGAAGGCGACGACGGTGAGGGCGGCGAAGGCGATGCCGGCGGCCGTGAGAGGCCGGTGCCAGCGGGGCGGGGCGGCGTGGCGGGGTGCGGGTGCGGTGTTCATGTGCGGTGCCCTTGGTGTTCTGGGGGACTTGAGGATGGCTCTAACGCTATGGACGTTCGCACCGCTCCACAGTCACGCGCGCTAGTCGATCGAAGGTAGGGGCAGCACTACCACCGCGCGGGTACGATGCGAGGCCATGACGGTCTTTTATGTTGTGCAGCACGGGGAGAAGGAGCGAAAAGCCGGGGATCCGGGTCTGACGGCGCGGGGCCGGCGGCAGGCCGAGCAGGTGGCGGAGCTGCTGCGGGGCAAGGGCTTGACGGGCGTCTACGCGAGCCCGTTGCGGCGGGCGCGGGAGACGGCCGAGCCGCTCGCGTCGGCGTGCGATCTCGATGTGCGGACGGACGCGCGACTGACCGAGCGGATGAACTGGGACGGGACCGTGCCGATCGAACGGTTCCTCCAGCAGTGGGCCGCCGCGAGCGCGGACCGGGACTTCGTTCCGGCGCTCGGGGACTCGTCGCGGTCGGCCGGGGCGCGCTTCAGGGACTTCCTGGTCGAGCACCGCGACGGCGGCGAGGTGCTGGCGGTGGCGGCCCACGGCGGCGTGACGGTGGATCTGCTGCGGACCCTCCTGGGCGACCAGGCCGTTCCCGCCTCGATGCTGCGCGAAGGCGTGCCGTCGGGTGCGGTGACGACGCTCGAGGGTCTGGAGGTCCGCGCGATCGCCGCGGTGGGCCATCTGGAGGGCATGGAGTCAGGGCACCGCCCCTGATCACCGGGGGCCGTGCCGCCGCGGGAGGGACCGCGCACCGTTCGCCGTGTACGGCTTGCGCGGCCTGGAAGCGTCCGTGGCGACGATCGCCGAGGCGGTCGGCTCGGACAGTGCGTCGATGACCGGCAGGACCGGGCCGGAAAAGAAAAGCTCCCGACCGCGGCAACCTTTCGGGGCGCGGCGGCAACTACATGTCGGTGCGGCAACCCGGCTCCGCCGCACCCATTTACAACCAGAATCCCATACGGATACGCATGCATGACCTCACTTCGCATCATGCGCCGGCCAACTGCTCGGACGGCGCACCACCCAGGCCCCGGCGTCGCGCACCCGGCGATCGTGTCGAACGACCGCTCGGCGGCATACGCGGATCGGGGGACCGTCGGGTCACTGCCCGCGGTCGACTTCCCGGCCACCGAGTCGGACGCGATCGAGGTGACGGAGGGGCGTGGGACGCGGGG
>NZ_BAAHCB010000005.1:0-7101 GCF_054776215.1 Glycomyces tarimensis | reverse complement strand
ACCTACCCGCATCCGGAGGACCGCGTTGGACGTCCCCTCCTCCAGCGACGAAGAGGCGTTCCGCGTTTTCTTCGAGCAGCACCACGCCGAGCTGGCACGGTTCGCGTGGCTGCTGATCGGCGAGCGCGCCTCGGCGGAGGACATCGCGGCGGACGCGATGCTCGCGGTGTGGAAGCAGTGGAGTCAAGTAGAGCGGTCCTCGTCCGGGATCGCCTACGCCCGCGGCATCGTCGCCAACCTGGCGAAGAGCCGGATTCGCTCGGACGTCAGGGAGCGGCGCCGCAACATCGCGTTCTGGCAGCGCCCGGGCGAGGAGTCGAGCGAACCCAACGTCGCCGCCGTCGTGGACATCCGCAGGGCCCTGGCCCGGCTGCCGTTCCGCAAGCGCGCCTGCGTGGTGCTGCGGTACTCGCTCGACCTGTCCGAGCGCCAGACGGCCGAGGCCCTGGGCATCTCGGTCGGAACGGTGAAGAGCCAGACCTCCAAGGGCCTGGCCGAACTGCGGCGACTCCTGGGTCCGTCGAACGGTAGGCGGGAGGGGTCCGCGTGGAAGACCATACGGAACGGGGTACGGCTATGAGAGACGACCTGCCGAGACGCCTGCGGGTCACCGCGGAGGAGTTCCAGCCCGACTCCGAGCGAATGTGGGAGCGCCTCTCCTCCGGGATGGGGAGCCCCGAGACGGTCAAGGCCGAGCCCTTGCGCGGCCGGTTCCGAGTCCCGCACCTGGCCTTCGCCACCAGCGCCGTCGTGGCCATCATCGCCGCGATCGTCGTCGTCGGCTACGGCCAGAAGACGGTTGATCGCACCCCGCCGGCGACCGGCACTTCGAGCGACTCGCCCGACGAGCGGGACTCCCCCGGGCCGGCCGACGGCAGGCCCGAGGACGCCGACGAGCTCGACTTCCTCATGGCCCGGCCGTCGATCAACGACAACACCGAGAACTTCTACTGGTCCGAGGCCAAGCTGGTCATGACCACCGAGGAGCCGCTCACCGAGCTGACCGTCGAGGTTTACATCGTCAACGCCGTCGACCTTCAGACTACCGGCTCGTGGACGACGGCCGAACACTACTTCGGTCCGCCAGAGGTGATCGAGGAGGACGGCTACCTGATCTACCGGTGGACGCTCACGGACGGCCGGACCGTCGAGCCGGGCGAGTACACGTTCGCCGGGCAGCACAACCACACCAACGGCATTCGCGACGCCGCAGGGGACTATTTCGTCTTCGAGGCCGCCTCGGACGCGGGCGAGGGCACGGTCATCGGCGGCTTCGAGCCCCAGGACTAGAACGACACCAGTTCGAACGTGCACGCGTAGTCCGTGCCGAAGCGCTCGCCGCCGGCCGCCGCGAACCCCGTGAGGAAATCGCGCGCATACGTCTCGGGGTCGACGTCGCTCAGCCCCGAGATGTAGGTGCGGTGCTCCAGGAGCGAGGCGATGCCGGCCTCCATCGTCGCGGTCGTGTCCACCGCGTGGGTCGCCAGCGGGGAGCCGGCGAGCGCGACCCAGCGGACACCGGGCCACGGGTCGAGGCCCTGGTAGAGCAGATCGGTGTGGATCCAGCGGTTGCCGGCGTCGGCGACCGCGTCGAGCACCGACTCGCCGACCGCGCGATGGTCGGCGCTGTTCCAGCCGCCCGGCTGGAAGTACTCGCGGCGATTGAGCGTGATCACCAGTTCGGGCTTGTGGCGGCGGATCGCGGCGGTCAGGTCGCGGCGCAGCTCGAGGCCGGCCTCGACGACGCCGTCGCGGTGGTCGAGGAACTCGACCGAGGAGACGCCGACGACGGCGGCGCTGGCGCGCTGTTCGGCCTCGCGCAGCGGGGCGCACTCGTCGGGCGCGATCGAGTCGATCCCGGCCTCGCCCTTGGTGACCATGAGGTAGGCGACCTCGCGGCCCTCGGCGGTCCAGGCGGCGACGGCTGCGGCCGCGCCGTATTCCATGTCGTCGGGGTGGGCCACGATGGCCAGCGCCTTCGACCATTCGGTGGGCATGGCAAGCAGTTCGGTCATGGCCCCAGTATGCCCGTTCAGCAGGCGCAGGAGACGCCGCCGACGGGGACGGTCAACGGGTCGGCCTCGCGGGCGGTGACGCCGTCGGCGGTCTCGACCGGCAGGCCCTCGCGGATCCAGTACTCCATGCCCCCGAGCATCTCCTTGACCTGGTATCCGGCCCGGGCGAACGCGGCGGCGGCGCGGATGGCGCCGTTGCAGCCGGGGCCCCAGCAGTAGACGACGACGGGCTTGCCCGCCTCGATGAGCTCGGCGGCCGTCGCGGGGATGTCGTCGGTGGGCAGGTGGACGGCGCCGGGCACGCGTCCCTGGCTCCAGGCGGCATGGCCGCGGGTGTCGACGAGGGTGAAGCCGGGGTCGCCGCCTTCGAGCGCCGCGTGGACGTCGGAGACGTCGGTGCGGTAGGCGAGCTGGGCGGTGAAGTAGTCGAGGGCGTCTGCGGGCGGGGCCGCCGGGATGCGCAGCACGGGGTTCTCCATATGTGGAGACTACATACTGATACAAGCGGTTGTTCGCGTTGACACAGAGCGCATCGCGGTCCGGATCGGGCGGCGATGCGCCGCGGCCGAGTGATCTACGGCACGGCGCACTTGCGCTCGGGGGCGACGGTAGGAGGATGGGGGCGGACCACCGATTCCGAGAGACGGGCTGAACGATGTCACCGACGACCGCACCCACCGTCGAGCTCGTCCACGGCGCGCGAATGCCGCGCCTGGGCATGGGCACCTGGCCGATGGACGACGCCGAGTCCGAACGCGCCGTCGCCGAGGCGATCGAGATCGGCTACCGGCTGGTGGACACCGCCGAGAACTACGGCAACGAGCGCGGCGTCGGCCGCGGACTCAAGGCCTCGGGCGCCGCCCGCGAGGACCTGTTCGTGACCACGAAGTTCAACAAGGAGTGGCACGGCGTCGAGCTCGCCGCCGACGCCTTCGAGCGCAGCGCCGACCGGCTCGGCCTCGACTACATCGACCTGCTGCTCATTCACTGGCCCAACCCGGGCCAGGACCGCTACGTCGACGCCTGGCGCGGCCTGGCCCGGCTGCTCGAGCAGGGCCGGCTCAAGGCCGTCGGCACCTCGAACTTCAAACCGGCGCACCTGGAGCGGATCATCGCCGAGACCGGCGTGGTGCCCGACCTCAACCAGATCCAGCTGAGCCCGCTCACCACCCGCGACGAGGCCCGGACCTACCACGCCGAGCACGGGATCGTGACCCAGTCGTGGTCGCCGATCGGCGGATCGGGCGTGGACGTGCTGAAGGAACCGCTCGTGGCCGAGCTGGCCGAGCGCTACTCGAAGAGCCCGGCGCAGATCGTGCTGCGCTGGCACATCGAGCTGGGTCTGACGGCCGTGCCGAAGTCGAGCAACCCCGAGCGTCTGGCGGAGAACCTCGATATCTTCGACTTCTCGCTCTCGTCTGAGGACGTCGCGGCGTTGTCGGCACTGGAACGTGGCGAGTCGGCCGCGGCCGACTCGGACTCCTTCGGGCACTGAGGGCGCACGCGGGCCCGTGGTCCCTGTCGGACCGTATACAGGTGAGTGATGCTTGCCTTGGACGAAGGGAAAAGGGGTATCGATATGTCGAACGAAGAACGGCGGCACGGACGCATCGTGGTGGGCATCGACGGCTCCCCGTCGTCGATCCGGGCGCTGAAGTGGGCGCTGTCGCAGGCCGAGGCGGTCGGAGCGACGGTGGAGGCGGTGCATTCCTGGCAGGTCCCGGTCAATTACGGGGCCGTGGCCGTGATGATGCCGAGCGAGACCTTCGCCGAGGGGGCTGCGGACATGCTCCGCGAATCGGTCGCGGAGGCCACCGGCGGCGAGGAGCGCGTGAGCGTCGAGCGGCTTGTCGCCGAGGGGCACCCTGCGGCGGTGCTGCTGGACCGCGCCAAGGAGGCCGATCTCGTGGTGGTGGGCAATCGCGGGCACGGCGGTTTCGTCGGGGCGATCCTGGGCTCGGTGAGCCAGCACGTCATCCACCACGCCACCTGCCCGGTCGTCGTCATCCCCGAAAACGCCTAGGCATTCGCGAGGCGGTCGAGCAGCTCGCTCAGGAGCGCGCGCTCCCCTGGTGAGATGAGCCCGTCCGCCTCGCCGAGCACCGCTTTCAGCCCGGCCGCGCGACGGGGGAACTCGCGCGCCTCCCCGCTCGGCGCGCCGGTGACGGCGCCGATCGTCGACTCGCGCAGCCGCCGGGCGATGTCGAGGTCGCGATCCGCTTCCGCAGTGGCGATGAGGCTGAGGGTGACGCCTCTGCCCGCGGCACCGACCATCGCGGCGCCGGTATCGACGCCGACAGTGAGCCTGCCGGCCTCGGCGACGCGCTCGACCAGCGTGCGGAGCCGCTGGTCCGCGCGCTCGGCGCCCTCGGAGGGGCGGGCGGGGGTCCGGTGGCCGAACATGAGCAGGTAATGGGCCGGACGCTCGAGGCCGAACTCGACGTGGAGGTCCCAGCCCCGGCGCAGGTCCTCGACCGGGTCGTCGGTGAGTGCCATTCCCAGCTTCTGCGCCAGATACTCGTCGAACCCCTTCGATGCCACCGCGTCGAGCAGTCCCCGCATGTCGGTGAAGAGCCGGTAGATGGTGGGCGGCTGCACGCCTGCGGCGGCGCTCACGGCGCGGGTGGTCACCGCGTCGACGCCTTGGTGGTGCAACAGCTCCGACGCCGCGTCGATGATGCGCTGCCGGATCTCTCCTCGATCACTCATGTATCAACGATAACAGTTTTCCGCTAGTACATTGCATATCTTCGGAAACGGTGTAGCGTTATCATTGATAACAGCGACTTGCGGGAGAACGACATGAAGACCACGGACAACACCATCCTCATCGCCGGCGGCACCTCCGGCATCGGCCTCGCGCTCGCCGAGCGCCTGCACAAGGCCGGCAACAAGGTGATCGTCGCCGGACGCCGCCGCGAACTGCTCGACCAGATCGAGGCCGAGCACGCCGGCATCGAGGGCGAGGTCCTCGACATCACCGACGAGGGGTCCATCCGGAGCCTGCTCGACACTGTCACGGCGAAGCACCCCGACCTCAACGTCCTGGTCGCCATGGCCGGGATCATGCGTCCCGAACGGGTGCTCCACCCGGCCTCGGTCGCGATCGCCGAGCAGACCATCGCGACCAACCTGCTGGGCCCGATCAAGCTCGTCAACGCCTTCGGGCAGCACCTGACCGCGCAGCCCGAGGCGGCGATCGTCACCGTGACCTCCGGCCTGGCGTACGTCCCGTTGTCGGCCGCGCCGACCTACAGCGCCACCAAGGCCGCGATCCACTCCTACACCGAGAGCCTGCGCGAGCAGCTTCGCGAGACATCGGTGCAGGTCATCGAGATCGCCCCGCCGCTGACGCACACGACGCTCATGCCCGGAGCGACCGACTCCGACCGCGCCATGCCGCTCGACGATTTCGCCGACGAGGTCATGGGCCTCCTCGAGACCCGGCCCGACGCCGAGCAGATCCTCGTCGAGCGGGTCAAGCGCCAGCGCTTCGCCGAGGTCAACGGCGACTACGACGAGGTCTTCGCCATGCAGTCCGGACGCTGACCGGACTGAGGCGGCGCAGGCCGCCCGACGGACGCGAGGGCCACCGCCGTTCCCGGTGCGGTGGCCCTCGTTCGCGTGCGCTCCACGCACCCGCGATAACGCCGATGCGGCATCGGCCGATGAGCCGACGAAGGCGGTTCGGTTTATTCCGTCGTAGTCAGGGTTACAGCAGTCCAAGCGGGACGGGTGGGGAGCGTATGCGGCGCTCCAGGCGTGCCGAGAACTTCCGATGAGCGAACGGAGACTTTCGAAGATGGACAAGCGTGACTCGGACGGGGCCGACTCCGAGAAGAGCCGACCGCACGACATGAAGATGTACCTGCGGTTCGCGGCAATGATCCTGACGGCCATGGTCGTCATGTACGCCTTGATGTTCGTCAGCTCGTGGGAGTGGGGACACGTCCGCTGGAGTGAGAGTCGCCTGTTCATGGCGCTCACCATGGGCGGGGCCATGGGCCTGATCATGCTCGGGTGGATGCTGAACATGTTCCGCGACATCAAGGGGAACGTGGGCATCATCGCGGTGAGCCTGCTCCTGCTCGGCGGTGGCGCGTTCCTCGACCGCAGCCAGGCCACCGTGCAAGACACTGCGTGGATGAGCTCGATGATCCCCCACCACTCGATGGCGATCACACGGTCCGAGCGCGCCGAGATCACGGACCTGCGAGTCTGCGAACTCGCCGTCCAGATCAGCGAGGCGCAGCGGCGAGAGATCCTGGAGATGCAGTGGCTCATCGAGGACATCGAGCGCAACGGCCCGGCCGAGACGCCGGAGGAGGCGCAGGCCCGCCAGGTCCCCGACTTCTCCGAGCCCGCTGACCGTCAGTGCTCCGCGAATTGACATCGATTCGGAGCCGTGCCGTCCCGACCGTGTCCGTCCACGGCGAGCCGAACTCCATTCGTGAAGTGCCCTGTACCTTGAAAGGCTCTTGGGCTAGAGTCCGTCCCGAAAGGGGTGGAGTGTGGACGAGATGACCGACGGGGAGATCGCCGTGGGGTTCCGGCAGGTGCTGGCGCTCGTGGAGGAGTGGGAGCGGTTGGGAGAAGTGCTGGACCGGCTGGAGGACGCAACCGATCCGGCGGAGCTGGAGGAGCGGGACGCGGCCGGCGAGCGGTTCGCGTCCCTCATTGAGGAGATCTGCCGCAGCACCTCGAAGGCCCTCAAAGGGATCGGGCTGTGGCAAGGGGCGGCGATGATCGATGCGGGGCTCGCGATCCCCCACGAGGTCTGGGAGGACCTCGTCGAGCGGTACCCGCCGTACCCGCCGGCCGCGCCCGACCTCACACTCAGGCCGCGCCGGTCCTGGAGGGCCTAAAGGCTGTCCCGCTATTGGCGCTGGGGGTCGTCGATCACGGTGGCGTTCCTGGAACCCTATGCAAAAGCCTCCTTCGAGTGATGTCGGTACAGCTGGAGCTTGATCACGGTTTGCAGGGTCCGGTCGGCCTTGCGGAGCGGTCGGCGGTAGCCGGTGGTAATGATCTTCCAGGATCGGAGGTGGGCGATGCCCTGCTCGATGATCCAACGGCGTCGGTTGAC
>NZ_BAAHCB010000004.1:352718-367502 GCF_054776215.1 Glycomyces tarimensis | reverse complement strand
CCGCCGGCGCCCCCGCGGCCTCCGCCGCCGGGACGTCCGCCGGAGCGTGCGCCGCCGCGAGGACCGCCTCGGCCGCCGCCCTCGCGCCCGCCGCCGGCGGGTCGGGACGGCATCATGCCGGGGTTGGGTCGCGGAGGCATCATGCGCGGGCTGGGGCGCGGACCGCCGGGGCGCTCGCCCTCGGGGGCGGAGCGCTGCTTGGATCCGCCGCCACCAGGAGTGATGCCGAACGGGTTGTTGCCGCCGGGCTTGGGGCCGGGCCTCGGACCGCCGGGCTTCGGCGGGCTGTCGGCGCGCGAGGCGGGCTTGGGGCCGGGCTTCGGCGCCGCCGGCTGGGCGGCGCGCTTGGCGGCCTCTTCCTGCTGCCGCTTGAGCAGCTCCTCGGCGCGCTTCTGCTCGGCGGCGACCTCGATGTCTCGGGCGCTCGCCGGCTTGGGCTCTTCGACCTCCGGCTGCTTCGCCGGAGCGGCCGCGGCCTCCTGGGCCGCCGGCTTGGGGGCCGCGGGCTTGGGGCCCGGGGCACTGGGGGCGGCCGCACGCTTCTTGGGCGGCGCCTTCTTAGCGGCCTTGACGTCGGTCTTGGCCTTGGCGATCTTGGCGGGGCTTGGCGCCGCCGGGCGCGGCTTGGAAGCCGCTTTCGCCGTCTCCTGCGCCGGTTCGGCCGATTCGGCCGCCGGAGCTGCTGGAGCACCCTTCTGCGATCCGCCGGCGTACTGCTGCCGCAGTCGACGCGCCACTGGCGCCTCGACCGTGCTCGACGCTGACTTCACGAACTCACCCATGTCGCTGAGCTTGGCGAGCACTTCTTTGCTCGTCGTGCCCAGTTCTTTGGCGAGTTCATGTACGCGGGGCTTACCTGCCACTGCTCTCCTCACTTCGAGGTCGCACGGGCAGCGCCCGCCGACCTCATCTCTCCACTTGCAACCAGTTCATCGGAGGAACTTCATCGCGTGGTCTTCATTCGGTCTCTACCTGCTTCGTGTGCGGGAGTCGGTCTTTCGGCCGGCTCCGACTCGACAAGGGCTCGCACCGCCGTATCGTCCACCGACCCCTCTACTTTGAGGGCCCGAGCGAACGCACGCCTACGAACTGCCTGGTCAAGGCAGTTCAAATCGTGGTGCACATGGGCTCCGCGGCCGCTGAGGCGGCGCAGTGGGTCTGGCACCAAGTGGTGGACAGAACCCTCAGAGCGATGAACGACGCGCAGCAGCTCGGAAGCCGCGGCGCGACCCCGGCAACCCACACAAGTGCGGACTACCGGTGCGTTACGTTGCGATCCGATATTCAGTCTACCTCCAAGACTAACGACCGCCACCGGCCGGGCCGGTCTCCTCCTTCGCCCCACCGGCCACGTGCGCATCCGATTTGATGTCGATGCGCCACCCGGTCAGGCGGGCGGCGAGGCGGGCGTTCTGCCCCTCACGGCCGATCGCCAGCGACAGCTGGTAGTCCGGAACGACGACCTCGGTCGAGCGAGTGGCCTCGTCGACCACCCGCACGGACAGCGTCTTCGCAGGCGAGAGGGCATTCGCGACGAATCTGGCGGGGTCGGCGTCCCAGTCGACGATGTCGATCTTCTCGCCGCCCAGCTCGCTCATGACCGCCCGGACGCGCGAGCCCATCGGCCCGATGCAGGCGCCCTTCGCGTTGACGTCCTTCGTGGTGGCCCGGACCGCGATCTTGGAACGGTGACCGGCCTCACGCGCAATGGCGGGGATCTCCACGGCGCCCTCGTCGATCTCCGGGACCTCGAAGGCGAACAGCTTCTTGACCAAGGCGGGGTGGGTGCGGGAGAGCGTCACCTGGGGTCCGCGAGCGGTTCGGTTCACCTGGATGACAATGGCCCGGATCCGCTTGCCGTGGTCGTACGACTCGCCGGGCACCTGCTCGTTGAGCGGCAGCGTGGCCTCGATCTTGCCGAGGTCGACGGTGACGATGCCGCGCTCGTTCCGCTCACCATGCGCCTGCACGACACCGGTGACGATGTCGCCCTCCTTGCCGGAGTACTCGCCGTAGTTGACCTCGTCGGCGGCCTCGCGGAGCCGCTGGAGGATGACCTGCTTGGCGGTCTGTGCCGCGATGCGGCCGAAGCCTTCGGGGGTGTCGTCCCGCTCCGAGACGACCTCGCCTTCTTCGTTCAACACTGGCACGAGGACGGTTGCGTCGCCCGAAGTCCGGTCCACCGCCACACGGGCGCGCTCATCGGCGCCGGGGGTGTGCTTGTAGGCGGTCAGCAGCGCCGATTCGATCGCGCCGAGGATTGTCTCGAAAGGGATGTCGCGCTCGCGTTCCAATGACCGCAGCGCAGCCAGGTCGATATGCACCCGTTCTCCTTAAAGTCTTGAGTTGTCCTCACCGGAGCCTTCAGGCGTGCGAGCTCCGCATCGGCGGCTGCCTCATCTGAGCTCGATCTGCACCTTGCCGGACCCCAGCTCGGCATAGGTAGCCGAACGGCTCTCGCCGTCGACTTCTAGTTCAATCCCCCGCTCGTCGGCGGCCACGACTCGCCCCGTTACGGGCTCCTCCCCGATGTGCACGGCCACCAAGCGCCCAATATTACGCCGCCAGTGACGGGGCTCGGTAAGCGGACGGTCCACGCCCGGAGAGGACACTTCCAGGGTATAGGCGGCTTCCGCGAAGGGCCCACCCGTGCTCTCCGCCGCATCGAGCGCCTTCGAGACCGCCTTCGAGACGACCGCCACGTCGTCGAGGCTGACGCCGCCGTCGGCGTCGACGAGGATGCGCACCAGCATCCGGCGGCCGGCCTTGGTGACGGTGAGACCCTCCAGATCGAACCCGGCCTTCTCGACGGCCGGAGCGACGACCGCCTCCACTTCGGTTTGCTGCTTCGATGCCACCATTTGCACTCCCTCTCGACCTGTTTCGCCGAGATTAACCGCCCGACGACAGAAACGAAAGCCTGCCTGGGAAACTAGGCGGGTGTTCACGACCCGACGCGGACTCCTTGTCGGTGCCACCGTTCTCGCAGCGGCCGCATGCACCGAGACTCCAGCGAAGATCATCGAAGCCGACGACGACATGACGGCCGCGCTGCGCACGGCCAGGGCCCTCGCCCGAGCCGCCGAAGCGCTCGGCTACACCGACATCGCGGGCGACCACCTCGCCCACGTCGAGACCCTCGAACGCCTGCTGCTGCCCAATGTGATCGGTGATGAGGGCGAGGGCGCCGCGATCGCCGACGTCGCCGCGCTGGCCGAGGCCGAGGCCGAGGGCAGCCGTGAGGCCGGCGAGTCCTGCCTGGCCACCGTGACCGATTACGCGGTGCTGCTCGGCGAGATCGCGGCCTGCCGCGCCGCCCACGCGGCGGTGCTCGCATGACCGCCGTCGACACCGGCCTGGCCGGGGAATACGCCGCCATCTACGCCTACGGAACGGCCGCCGTGCATCTGAGCGGGGACGTCCGCGACTTCGCCGAGGGGATCGAGGCCGAGCACCGCGACCGCCGCGACGCCCTGCTCGACTACTACGACGCCCACGGACTGGAGGCCGCCCCGGCCCCGGCGGCCTACGACATCGAGCCGGTCGAGGACGCCGAGACGGCCCAGGCGCTGCTGCTCGACATCGAGGAGCGGCTCACCACCACCTGGCGGGCGGGTCTGGCCTCCGAGGAGCCCTCCGAGCGCGAGGTCTGCCTCAACATGTTCCTGGATTCGGCGAAGGCGCTGGCACGCTGGAAGATCACCGTCGGACAGGCCGCCGCCGACCCGTGGCCGGGGCGACCCGAGTAGACGACGGGCCGACCCGGCCGACACACACATACTGAATATGCGATACTCGGTATATCTCGATGCTCGCCCCCTCGGCGGGCCGAACCCTAGTGAGGTCATACATGAGTGTCAAACACAGCCTGCTGGCGCTGCTCGAACGCGGGCCGGCCTACGGCTACCAGCTGCGGGCCGCCTTCGAGAGCGCCACCGGCGCCACCTGGCCGCTCAACATCGGGCAGGTCTACACCACCCTCTCGCGGCTCGAACGCGACGAAATGGTGGAGGCGCTCCCCGAGAACGAGTCCGGCCAGCGCCCCTACCGCATCACCGAGACCGGCAAGCGCCACCTCGCGGGCTGGTTCTCCTCCCCGGTCCGCGCCGCCGACCGGCCTCGCGACGAGCTCACGATCAAGCTCGCGCTCGCGGTGACCACACCCGGCATCGACGTCACCGATGTCATCCAGCGCCAGAGGACCGCCACGCTGCGGACCCTCCAGGAGTTCACCCGGCTCAAGGCCGACGACGACTCCGCCGACCTCGCCTGGAAGCTCGTGCTGGAATCCATGATCTTCAAGGCGGAGGCCGAGGTTCGCTGGCTCGACCACACCGAGGCCGTCGTCGCCCGCGCCGAACTGCCGGCGCCCTCCCCTTTCGGACTCTACGAAGACAGCTCTGAATCCTCCGTTCCCGTCGAAGAGAAGCGATAGATCCCCATGACCGTCCTGCAGATGCGGGGTGTGAGCCGTGTCCACGGCATCGGCGAGAACGCCGTCCACGCCCTCAAAGAAGCCGACCTCACCATCGACTCCGGCGAACTCGTGGCCATCATGGGGCCCTCGGGTTCGGGGAAGTCCACGTTGCTCAACCTCGCCGGCGGACTCGACGCCCCCACCTCGGGCGAAGTCGCCGTGGAGGGCACGGTGCTCGCCAGTCTCTCCAAGAAGCAGCTGGCCGGGCTGCGCCGCCGTCACGTCGGCTACGTCTTCCAGGACTACAACCTGGTGCCGAGCCTGACCGCCGCCGAGAACGCGGCCCTGCCGCTCGAACTCGACGGCATGAGCGTCGCCAAGTCCCGCAAGGCCGCATTGGCCGCGCTCGAAGAGGTCGGGCTCGACGCCCAGGTCGCCGACCGCTTCCCCGACGAGATCTCCGGCGGTCAGGCCCAGCGCACCGCCATCGCCCGCGCGCTCATCGGCGACCGGCGCTTGGTACTCGCCGACGAGCCCACCGGCGCGCTCGACTCCAGCACCGGCGAAGAAGTCCTCAAGCTCCTGCGCAAACGATGCGACGAGGGCGCGGCCGGACTGCTGGTCACCCACGACGCCCGCCACGCTGGCTGGGCCGACCGGGTGGTGTTCCTGCGCGACGGACGCATCGTCGACACCTCCTCGCCGCTGGCCGATCCCGAAACGCTGCTCGAAGGGGCCGAGTGATGCGCTCCAGCCTCAGACTGGCATTCCGCATCGCGCGCCGCGAGGCGCTGCGATACAAGGGCCGATCGGTCCTGTCGATCGCCCTGCTCGGCCTGCCGATGCTGGCCGTCTCCCTCGCGGTCAGCGCCTACGACACGACGACCCTGTCCCCGCTCGAAGAGGTCGAGCAGCGCGTCGGCGACAACGAGGCGTTCATCCGCTTCGAGGCCGAAGGAGAAGCGCTCGATCAGCTCACCTGGGACGACTACTGGCCCGCGATCGAGTGGGAGGACGGCGACACCACCACGGAAGACGGCGCCCCCCGCGAGGTGCCCGAGTCGGAGGTGCTCGCCGCGCTTCCCGAGGGCGCCACGCTCAGCCCCTACAACGTGTACGGCTCGGACGGTTCGGAGCGGGTGGAGACCCCGGACGGCATCGGCTCGATCGAGACCTACGGATGGGACCTGTCGGATCCGGCGTACCAACGGGCGGGCGTGGAAATCCTCGAAGGCGAGGTGCCGCGCGGTGACGAGGTCGCCCTCAGCGCCAAAGCCGCCGACTACCTCGAAGTCGGCCTCGGCGACGCGATCAGCGTCGTCGACGGCGAGTCCCGCATCGAGCACACCGTGGTCGGTATCGTCGAGATCCCCTGGAACCTCACCTCGCGCTTCGCCATCAGCCCCGCTCTCGGCGCCGAGGCGCACGGCTGGCTCGTCGACGCGCCCGAGGAGCTGTCGCCCGAGCAGGCGTTCGCGCTCAACGATCTCGGCATGAGCGTCTGGGCGGCGCCGTTCGTCGAGAACCCGCCTTCACAGCCGGACTGGGCTCAACCGGTCAGCGTCGTCAACGACTTCGAGTTGATGATCTACGGCCTGATCGGCACCGCCGTGCTGATCGAGGTCATCCTCCTCGCCGGGCCGGCCTTCGCCATCTCGGCCCGCCGCCGCACCCGCGAGTTCGCGCTCATGAGCGCCTCCGGGGCGACGCCGGGACACATCCGCAACACGGTCCTCGCCGGCGGCTTCCTGTTCGGCACCATCGCGGCCGTCGTCGCGGTGGTCCTCGGCATCACCGCCGTCTGGGCGCTCATGCCGCTGCTGGAGCAGTTCGTCGGACACCGCAGCGCCGGACTGCGCGTCATGCCGGCCACCCAGGCCGTCGTCGTGGTCTTCGCCGTCGGCACCGGGCTGCTCGCCGCGCTCGCCGCGGCGATGAGCGCCTCCCGCATCAATGTGGTGGCCGCGCTCTCGGGCCGGACGCCACGCCGCAGGCCCAGCCGGCGCTGGCTGATCCTCGGCCTGGTCCTCATCGCCGGCGGTCTGGTGTCCGGATTCGCGGGCGTGTCGATATGGAGCCTCCCGCTCATGTCGGCCGCGATCGTGGGCCTCCAGCTGGGACTGGTGGCGTGCACGCCGACGCTGGTGGCGCTCATCGCGAAGCTCGGCAGATGGCTGCCGCTGGCGCCGCGCATGGCGCTGCGCGAGGCCGGCCGCAACGGCAACTCGACCGCGCCGGCCATCGCCGCGGTGCTCGGCGTGGTGGCGGCGGGCATCGCCTTCTCGTTCATAGTCACCGCCGACACGGTGCGCTTGGAGGAGAAGCAGCAGCGACTGCTGCCTGCGGGTGCGGTGACGCTGGATCTCAGCCACAACGGCGGCATGAACGAGGGGACCGCCGACTTCGAGACCGCCTCCCTCGAGTCCGAAATGGTGCTCTCGCGGGAGTTGGACGACCTCGAGACGATTCCGGTGCCGCTGTATTCCGGTCCGGAGAACTGCGACGTCGACGACCGGTTCACGGCTTCGGAGGAAGAGAATCTCCACTGCTACGTGGAATTGACCAGGCCCGAGGAGAACCGGTGCCCGTACTGGTCCGCCGACCTCAGCACCGAGGCCGCGAAGGAGGCCGCGCTCGAGGAGGCCAGAGAGGACCCGCGCTGCGATGAGGAGGCCGGCGAGATAGGCGGTTTCTCCGAGGAGGTCGCGGTCTCGACCGACCCGAGGGTCGTCGCCGCCTACTCGGACTTGGAGGGCGCGGAGTTGGACGCCGCGGTGGAGTTCCTCGAGTCGGGCGGCATCCTGGTGTCCGACCCTTGGGCCATCACCGATGACGGCACCGTCGTGGTCCAGCGCCGGGCTACGGTTTGGCGCGAGAGCGGCGACGAGGACCTGGAGCTGGACGCGGTCGAGCTGCCCGCGATGGAGGTGGACAAGGGCCTCCTGGGCTACATGCAGATCTTCCTCGGCCCGGCGGCGGCCGAGGAGCTGGGATTGACGGAGAGCGACTGGAGCCGCAAGTACCTGATCGAGACCTCAACCGAGGTCACCGGGGCGGTAGAGGAGCGGATCGCCTCCGGCTTCAACGACGCCTTCGCCGAAGGTACGGTGTGGGTCCAGTTCTCGGTCGTCGACTACACCGACCCGTTCGCCTTCTACTTCGCCCTGGCCGTGGCGAGCCTGTGCGCGCTGGTGGCGCTCGGGGCGACGGCGATCTCGACCGGACTCATCATCGCCGAGTCGGGCCGGGACATGACCACGCTCGGCGCGGTCGGCGCGACGCCCGGGGTGCGCAAGCGGTTCGCGATGTGGCAGACGGTGGTGATCGCGCTGCTCGGCGCCGGTCTGGGCACGCTGGCGGGCATCATCGGCTACGCCTTGGTCAGGGAGGCGCTCAACCGTAACCTCCAGCGGGCCTATCCGTTCGAGGTGCTGTACGGCTGGGATCTGCCGTGGGTCAATATCGGGATCTCGCTGCTGGCGGTGCCGCTCATCGCGGCCGCCGGTGCGCTGGTGTTCACGAAGGCGAAGCTGCCGAGCGAGCGGAGGCTGACGTAGTCGGGCGATCGGCCACGTTAGCGAAGCACGTGGCGGAGCGGCGCCGGCTCAACCCCTCGGAGATCGACATCTCTCGACCGGCGCCGCTCCATCAGCGTACGAATCCGATGCAAGCGGACGGGCCGGGCGCGCTACGCCTGGCCCGTCGGCGTTCCGGCCGGGATGCCGCCGGAGGGCATCGTGAGGATGTCGGCGCCGTCCTCGGTGACCAGGAGCGTGTGCTCGAACTGGGCCGACCATTTGCGGTCGCGGGTGACGGCCGTCCAGCCGTCGTCCCACATCTCCGGTTCGGGCGTGCCGAGGTTGATCATCGGCTCGATGGTGAAGGTCATGCCCGTCTCGATCTCGGTGGAGAGCCTCGGGTCGTCGTAGTGCGGCACGTACAGGCCCGAGTGGAACGCGGTGCCGATGCCGTGGCCGGTGAACTGGCGGACCACGCCGTAGCCGAAGCGGTCGGCGTAGGACTCGATGACCTTCCCGATCACGCTGAGCTGCCGGCCGGGCTTGACGGCCTTGATGGCGCGCATCGTGGCCTTCCAGGTGCGTTCGACGAGCAGCCGGGCCTCCTCCGAGACCTCGCCGGCCAGGAAGGTGGCGTTGCAGTCGCCGTGGACGCCGCCGATGAAGGCGGTGATGTCGACGTTGACGATGTCGCCGTCGCGCACGACCGTGGAGTCGGGGATGCCGTGGCAGATCACCTCGTTGAGGGACGTGCAGCACGACTTCGGGAAGTGCCGGTACCCGAGCGTCGAGGGGTAGGCGCCGTGGTCGCACAAGTACTCGTGGACGATCCGGTCCAGTTCGTCGGTGGTCACGCCCGGGGCGACGGCCTTGCCGACCTCGACCAGCGCGTCGGCGGCGAGCCGCCCGGCCACGCGCATCCGCGCGATGGTCTCGGGGTCCTTGACCTCCGAGCCCCGGTACGGCTGCGGGAGCGGCTTGTCGACGTACTCCGGGCGCTCGATGGACTCGGGGACGGGTCGACGCGGGCTCTGCCTGCCCGGGCGCAGAACGGGACGAACACTCATCGGTCCACCCTATCGTCCGAGGTCCCGCGTGGTCTTGAGACGTCTGCGACACCGGGGCGCCGACGCGCTCGCGAATTGGGGTCTCGGGGCGGTAAAACCTCTTGCGTTTCCGGCGAATTGGCAGGATGCTGATGGGCACCGGCGTTCAGTCCGAACGTGCGAAGCCTTACGAAACCGAGCCGGTGCGGGGCGCGGCTCCCGTGGCAGTTCCGCTGCCTCCGCTCGCGCGGAGACAGCGGATTACGACACCTCCCGCGGTCGAGCGCCCCGCCTGTCCAACCCAGGCGCCAGCGGCAGTCGCCCCGTGCCGGCTCACACAAGCCGCTCGCGGCTCGCGCGCTCGGTGCTCAGGCGGCCTCGAGTTCCTTGGTGGCGTCGTCGGAGCCCGGTTCGGCCGGCTCCTCGGCCACCACCTCCTGGGACATGCGTTCCCAGAGCATGCCGCCCGAGTGGGCGAGCGCGCCGACGATGGAGGGCACGAACGGCAGGATCCAGTCGGCGAGGAAGCCGTCGTGCGGCATGTTGAGCACGAGCATCGCCGAGCCGGCGCACAGCAGGCCCTGGAGGCTGCCGCGCCAGGCGGCGCGGGTGCCGTCGGCGACGGCGGCGCGGCGCTCGGCGGTGGGATCGTGGAACTCGCTGAGCCCCGCCGTGTCCCTGCGTCCGAGGTAGGCGCCGACGACCGCCTGAACGGCGGTGCCGGCGATCACCGCGGCGATGAGGCTGTTCTTGGTGACCACGTAGACGAGGGCGAACAGGAGCCCGCCGCCGAGGATGGTGAGCGCGGCCCTGATCCAATCGGTCTTCTCACCCGGGTACCAGTAGTACTTGGTGACGTCATCGGATATCTGTCGGACGATCTTCCCCATGGCGATGGCTCCCCCTTCGCGGGTGGCGGCGACAAGGTCCGCACCTAATCGGCACGAATGTCATTATCAGGCGTCGCCGCAGGCGGTTGCGCCGAAACCATCGAGTCACATTTGTGCAATTCCACACAAAGAGTCCTTTATGTCGGAATTACTGAGTCGATGGAACGGCGCGACCTGCGTCTGGGCTCCAGCGTAATGACTGACGGCTACGTCCGTAAGTCACCAATCCGACAGTTAGTGGACTTCGACGACCGGACCGGCGAGCTCCTTGAGCTCGTCGGGCAGATCGGCGCCCATCTCCTCGGCGAGGCGCACGGCCTCCTCGATGAGGGTCTCGACGATCTGCGACTCGGGCACGGTGCGGATGACCTCGCCCTTGACGAAGATCTGGCCCTTGCCGTTGCCGCTCGCGACGCCCAGATCGGCCTCGCGGGCCTCGCCGGGGCCGTTGACGACGCAGCCCATGACGGCCACGCGCAGCGGAACCGGCAGGCCCTCCAAGCCGGCGGTGACCTGCTCGGCGAGCGTGTAGACGTCGACCTGCGCACGCCCGCACGAGGGACACGAGACGATCTCGAGGCCGCGCTCCTTGAGCCCGAGGGACTCCAGGATCTGGTTGCCGACCTTGACCTCCTCGACCGGCGGCGCCGACAGGGAGACGCGGATGGTGTCGCCGATGCCCTCGCTCAAGAGCGCGCCGAAGGCGGCGGCGGACTTGATGGTGCCCTGGAAGGCGGGCCCCGCCTCGGTGACGCCGAGGTGGAGCGGGTAGTCGCATTGCTGGGACAAGAGCCGATAGGCCTTGATCATCACGACCGGATCGTTGTGCTTGACCGAGATCTTGATGTCGCGGAAGTCGTGCTCCTCGAACAGCGAGGCCTCCCACAGCGCCGACTCGACGAGCGCCTCGGGCGTGGCCTTGCCGTACTTGGCGAGCAGCCGCTTGTCGAGCGAGCCGGCGTTGACGCCGATGCGGATCGGGGTGCCGGCGGCCTTGGCGGCCTTGGCGATCTCCCCGACCCTGTCGTCGAACTTCTTGATGTTGCCGGGATTGACGCGCACGGCCGCGCAGCCGGCGTCGATCGCGGCGAAGACGTACTTCGGCTGGAAGTGGATGTCGGCGATCACCGGGATCTGCGACTTCTTGGCGATGACCGGCAGCGCGTCGGCGTCGTCCTGGGTCGGACACGCCACGCGGACGATCTGGCAGCCGGTGGCCGTCAGCTCCGCGATCTGCTGGAGGGTCGCGCCGATGTCGGCGGTCTTGGTCGTGGTCATGGACTGGACGCTCACCGGGGCGCCGCCGCCCACCAGGACCCCGCCGACGTTCAGCTGTCGGGTCGTGCGGCGTTCGGCCAGGGGCTCGGGGGCGGACCGGGTCTTGGGTATGCCGAGGTTGACTGCGCTCATGTGCCTAGTTTCCACCTAACTGACGTGAGCTCATTGATGAAAGTGACGCGAACTACCGTGCTGACGCGGCCTCATCGAGGAAAGCCCGCGAACCGCCTGGAAGCGGCCTAATTGAAAATTGTGATCGGGTTGACGATGTCGGCGGTGATGGTCAGCAGCATGAACCCGCCGAGCAGGATGATCACAGCGTAAGTCAGCGGCATCAGCTTCAGGTAGTCCACTCGGCCCGGGTCCGGCCTACCGCGCTTGGCGGCGAACCACGAGCGGACCTTCTCAAACCAGGCGATGGCGATGTGCCCGCCGTCCATCGGCAGGAGCGGCAGCAGGTTGAAGATGCCGATGAAGTAGTTCAGGACCACCAGGAGCATGAAGAACATCGCCCACTGGTCGTACTGGACCATCTCGCCGCCCAGTCGCGAGGCCCCGACGACGCTGACGGGGGTGTCGTCGGCGCGCTCACCGCCCATGATCGAGTCCCACAGCGGCGGAATCTTGGACGGCAGCCGGCCGAGCGCGATGAAGGTCTCACGGAACATGTCACCGGTGTACGCCGCGGTCTCGCCGATGCCCTCGATGGGCCCGGCGGTGACCGTCGTCGGGATCGAGGGATCGAGGTAGACGGAGACGCCGAGCCGGGCGACGGTCTCGGTGCTGCCGTCCTCCCGCCGCACCTCGGCGGCGTACGGGGTGACCTGGAGTTCGTGCTCGGTGCCGTCGCGCTCGACGGTCACTTCCACGGGCTCGCCCGGTTCAAGGCCGGAGACGGCGTCAAGGAGCGACTCCCAGTCGGTGACCGCCTGGCCCGCGACCGCGGTGATCCGGTCGCCGTCGCGCATCCCGGCCTCGTGGGCCGGGCTCGGCTGATCGGCGTCGGAGCAGGTGAAGTCCACGTCGGCGTCGGCCGGCGGGATGCACTCGGCGACGTTGACCACGGAGGTCTCCTGCGACTGCTCAAGAGCCTCGGCGCGTTCGGGGTTGACCACGCCGACGAAGGAGACCAGGATCCACAGGACCGCGAACGCGAGGATGAAGTGCGTGACCGAGCCGGCGGCGAGCACGACGGTGCGCTGCCACAAGGGCTTGCGCCAGAAGACGCGCTTCTTGTCCTTCTCGTCGAGCTCTTCCTCCTCCTCTTCGAGGGGGGTCATGCCGACGATCTTCACGAAGCCGCCCAGTGGGATGCCCTTGAGGCCGTATTCGGTCTCGCCTCTGCGGAAGGACCACAGCGTGGGGCCGAAGCCGACGAAGTACCGGGTGACCTTCATCTTGAAGGCCTTCGCGGTCAGCATGTGGCCGAACTCGTGCAGGCTCACGGAGATGAGGATCGCCAGCGCGAACAGGATGATCCCGGTGGTGTAGGCCAGCAACTCTTGACTCCTTCTATCGCTCCGACGCGTCCAACACTAGCTGGCGCGCGCTGCCTCGCGCCCAGCTCTCCGCCTCGAGTACGTCTGCGACACTTTCGGGTCGGCCGAACTCGGGTGCGGCGTCGAGCACGGCGGCGACGGTGTCGACGATGCCGAGGAACGGGAGCCGTCCGTCGCGAAACGCCGCGACCGCTTCTTCGTTGGCGGCGTTGTACAGGGCGGGCATGACGCCTCCGGCCCGTCCGGCCTCCTTGGCGAGGTCGACGGCGGGGAAGGCGGCGCGGTCGAGCGGTTCGAAGTGCCAGTCGCACGCCTTCGTCCAGTCGACGGGCCGGGCGGCGGCGGGGACGCGGTCGGGCCAGGCGAGGGCGTGCGCGATGGGCAGGCGCATGTCGGGCGGAGAGGCCTGGGCGATGGTGGAGCCGTCGGCGAACTCGACCATGGAGTGGATCACTGACTGGGGGTGGACGACGACGTCGATGTCGTCGTAGTCGACGCCGAACAGCTCGTGGGCCTCGATGACTTCGAGGGCCTTGTTGACCATGGTGGCCGAGTTGATGGTGACGACCGGGCCCATGTCCCAGGTGGGGTGGTTCAGCGCGTCTTCGAGGGTGACGTCGGCGAGCCGGTCGCGGCTGCGGCCGCGAAAGGGCCCCCCGGAGGCGGTGAGGACGAGCCTCGCGACGCGCTCGGGGGTGCCCGAGCGCAGGCATTGGGCGAGCGCGGAGTGCTCGGAGTCGACCGGAACGAGCTGTCCGGGCTTGGCGAGCCGGCGCACGAGCGGGCCGCCGGCGACGAGGGATTCCTTGTTCGCGAGGGCGACCTGCCGGCCGGCCTCGAGGGCGGCGAGGGTGGGTTCGAGACCGATGGAGCCGTTCATGCCGTTGAGGACGGTGTGGGCGGGGAAGGCGGCGATCTCGCGCATGGCGCCGCGCCCGGCGAGGATCTTGGGGATCCTGGCGTCGCCGGAGGTCCAGCCCTGTTTCGTCGCGGCGGCGAACAGCCGCAGCTGGACGTCCTCGACGGCGGTGGCGTCGGCGACGGCCACGGCCTCGACGCCGAGGCCGATCGCCTGCTCGGCGAGTAGGGCGGGGTTGTTGCCCTGGGCGCCGATGGCGACGACGCGGAAGCGGTCGGGATTGGCTTTGACGATGTCGATGGCCTGGGTGCCGATGGATCCGGTGGAGCCCAGCAGCACGATTTCGCGGAGGTCGGTCACCGCATCAGTATGAGGCAGCATGCGCTAACGGAACACCACTGTCTTGGTGCCGTTCAGCAGGATGCGGTGGTCCAGGTGGGCGGCGAGGCCGCGGGCCAGGCAGGTCGATTCGAGGTCGCGGCCGGCGGCTACGAGGTCGTCGGGGCCCATCGAGTGGTCGACTCGGGCCACCTCCTGGTCGATGATGGGGCCTTCGTCGAGGTCGGCGGTGACGTAGTGGCAGGTCGCCCCGATGAGTTTGACGCCGCGCTCGTAGGCCTGGTGGTAGGGCCTGGCGCCCTTGAAGCTGGGCAGGAAGGAGTGGTGGATGTTGATGATGCGGCCGGGGAGTTTGGAGCAGAACTCGGAGGAGAGGATCTGCATGTAGCGGGCGAGGACGACCACGTCGATGCGCTCGACGTCGATGAGTTCGAGGAGGCGCTGCTCTTGGGCGGCCTTCCCGTCGGGACCGACCGGGAGGTGGCGGAACGGCACGCCCGAGGAGGCGGCGAGGTCGGCCCAGTCGGGATGGTTGGAGACCACGGAGGCGGCCTCGCCGTGCAGGGCGCCGATGCGGAAGCGGTACAGCAGGTCGTTCAGGCAGTGGCCCTGTTTGGAGGCCATGACGAGCACGCGGGGCTTGACGGCGCGGTCGTGCAGCTGCCAGTCCATGCCGAACTCGCCGGCGATGTCGGCGAAGCCGACGGCCAGTTCGTTGCGGTCGCTCTCCGCTTTGAATTCGACTCTCATGAAGAACCGTCCGGAGCCGTGCTCGGAGAACTGCTGCGAGTCCTCGATGTTGGCGTTGCGGCGGGTCAGGAATCCCGAGACGGCGTAGACGATGCCGAGGCGGTCGGGGCACGAGAGCGTGAGCACGAATTGGCTGGTCATCCCGCCAATGGTACGGGCCGCCCGGCGGTGGCGCCAGGCCGGTCGGA
>NZ_BAAHCB010000004.1:306426-352681 GCF_054776215.1 Glycomyces tarimensis | reverse complement strand
CGGACGGGCCGCCGGCGCACCTAGCCGATGGCGGCCTCGGCCTCGCTCATGAACTGTTCGGTCGTCTGCTCGGGGGTGGCGTCGCCGAACAGCAGGGGTTCGTAGACCCGCAGCGAGATGTCGGCGATCTGACCGGCCCCGATCGGCGGGACGGGCGGTCCCTCGCCCAGGCCGGGGCTGATCTCCGCGATGAAGTCGGCTCCCTTCTTGTCCGCCTCGGCGAGGTCGGGAAGGATCCGCTCGCGCTGTTCGAGGTTCGCGGGCAGGCCGCGGTCGGTGAGCATGAGATCGATCGACTCGTCGCTGTTGAGGAGGAAGTCGACCAGCTTGCCCGCCGCCTCGGCGTCCTCGGTTTCGGCCGAGACCGCCCAGAACATGGCGGGTTTGAGGTACATGCCCGGCTGCGTGGCCTCGGCCTCGCCGGGGAGGCGCAGGAGCTGGAGGTCGCCGCCGAGGACCTCTTCGAGCGCGGAGACCTGGTTGGACCAGTAGAACTCGGTGACGCCGGTGCCGGTCGCCAGCGGCGCCTGGTCCTGGCCGGCCGCGGTGGCCTCCACGATGACGGTGGCCTCCGGGATGGCGCCGGCCGACTGCAGATCGGTGACCATGGACCACCAGGCGGTCATGGTCTCGGCGGTGAATCCGAGGCCGCCGTCGGGGGTGTAGAGGCCCTCGCCCCGCTGCCGCGCGAAGACGTTGAACAGCGCCTCGTTGTTGAACGACAGTCCCGAGTTGCCGATGGCGTCGCCGCCCGCGGACAGGTCGCTGACGAAGGTCATGAAGTCGTCCCAGGACCATGTGGTGTCGTCGGGCATGGAGACCCCAGCGGCGTCGACGAGTGCCGGGTTCACCAGCAGGCACAGGGCGTTGACGCCGGTGCCGATGCCGTAGGTGGTGCCATCGAGCTGGCCGCCCTCCAGCACGGCCGGGTCGAGGTTGCTCATGTCGATGCCGATGTCGTCGAGGGCCAGCAGCGTGTTGCGCTCGGCGTATTCGCGCAGGTACCGCTCCTCGTGCTGCATCACGTCGGGTGCGTTGCCGCCGGAGACCGAGACGTTGAGCGCGTCCCAGTAGCCGGACCAGTCGGCGACCGACTCTTCGATGGTGATGTCGGGGTTGGCGCTCGTGAAGGCCTCGATGATCTGGCGCGTGTACTCGTGCCGGGGGTCGGACCCCCACCACATGAAGGTGAGCTCTCCGGAGCCGCCGTCGCCGCCGCCGTCGTCGTTGCCGCAGGCGGCGAGCAGCGGTGCCGCCGCCGCTCCGAACAGGCCGGCCTTGGCGAGTGTTCGCCGGCTCAGGCCTGAGGGGTTGGATGAATGCATCGTCTCGTCCTTTCAGAGGATGAGGTTGGTTGCCGTGTTACTTGATGCCGGTGGTGGCGATGCCTCGGACGAGGTACCGCTGGCCGGCGAGGAAGAACCCGAAGATCGGGCCCAGTGCCACGATGGACATCGCGAAGAGGGCTCCCCAGGACGTCTGGCCCTGGGAATCGAGGAATAGGCGCAAGGCCAGTGGCACGGTCTGCAGGTCGATGTCGCGGATGTAGATCAGCTGGGAGTAGAAGTCGTTCCAGGTCCAGATGAACGTGAAGATCGCGGTGGTGGCCAGCGCGGGGGTGCACAGCGGCATGATCACGCGGAGGAACACGCCCCAGTGGCTGCATCCGTCGATCTTGGCGGCCTCGTCGAGCTCGCGGGGCAGGCCGCGGATGAACTGCACCATCAGGAAGATGAAGAAGGCGTCCGTGGCCAGCAGTTTCGGCACGATGAGCGGCCAGAAGGTGTCGATCCAGCCGAAGTTGTTGAAGAGGATGTACTGCGGGATGATCACCACGTGGATCGGCAGCATGATGGTGGCCAGCATGATGGCGAAGAGCATGCCGCGCAGCGGGAATCGCAGCCGCGCGAAGGCGTAGGCGGCCATTGAGCAGGCGACCAGGTTGCCGATGATGGAGCCGGCGACGATGACCATCGAGTTGAAGATGTACCGGTGGAACGGGTGCGGCAGGGCGGTCCAGCCGTCGTAGTAGTTCCGCCACTCGATGCGCGAGGGGATCAGGCTCGGGTCGGAGAAGATCTCCTCGAGTGGTTTGAACGAGGCCGACAGCATCCACAGCAGCGGGTAGATCATGATCATCGCGAATACGATGAGGCCCAAGTGGATCAGGAGGCGTCGCAGCGATCCCAGCTCCGATCGGCCGCTCTTGCGGCGCCCGGTCGGCCCGGAGGCGGCGGGAGCCTGGTGGACGGGGGTCCGAGTCTTAGTCGCCATAGAACACCCAGAATTTCGACATGAGGAAGTTGAGGGCCGTGAACACGCCGATGATCAGGAGCAGGAGCCAGGCGAGGGCCGAGGCGTAACCCATCTCGAAGGCGGTGAAGCCGCGGTCGTAGAGGTACAGCGTGTAGAACAGCGTCGAATCCGATGGGCCGCCCTTGCCTCCCGAGACGATGAACGCCTGGGTGAACGCCTGGAACGCGTTGATGATCTGCAGCACCAGGTTGAAGAAGATGATCGGGGTCAGCAGCGGTACGGTGATGTTGAGGAACCGCCGCACCGGTCCGGCGCCGTCGACCCTGGCCGCCTCGTAGTACATGGCGGGGATCTGCCGCAGGCCCGCCAGGAAGATCACCATGGGCGAGCCGAAGGTCCACACGTTGAGGATGATCAGCGTGTCGAGCGCGAAATCGGGGTGGGAGATCCATCCTTGTCCTTGGACGCCGAACAGGGCCAGGACCTGGTTGACCAGTCCTTCGGTGCCGAAGACCTGGCGCCACATGATGGCGATGGCCACCGAGCCGCCCAGGAGCGAGGGCAGGTAGAAGATCGAGCGGTAGATCGGCAGGCCCCGCACGCCCCTGTCGAGGACCATCGCCAGGCCCAGCGCCATCGCGAGCTGGAGGGGCACGGAGATGAAGACGTACCGGAAGGTCACTCCGAGCGAGGTCATCAGGCGCGGGTCGTCGAGCATCCGCTCGTAGTTCGCCAGCCCGATCCAGTTGGCGTCCCCGATGAGGCTGTAGTCGGTGAACGACAGGTAGAAGGAGGCGACCATCGGCCCGATGGTGATGACGGTCAGGCCGATGATGAAGGGTGTGAGGAAGCTGAGGGCGGCCCAGCGCTCGCGGCTGCGAGCGGACCTGCCGAATCCCCGCTGGACCCGTCGCCGCGGCGCGGAGGCCGGGGGAGGCTTTGCGTCGTCGGGGTTGCGCGTTTTCGTTGGCACAACAGCGACTTCGTTGTCGGTCATAGAGTATTGAGGCCTTTCGGAGGGGGTTGGCTCCAAGTCACACCAGGTTATGCAACCGCTTGCTTCGTTGTCAATGGGTCAACTTAAATTCCTCAATATCTTTAGTAACTATGGCCCAACTGATTCGTCATCGCAACATGCGTCACATGCGGCTCGCGTGCAACGAGCAGCGGCCCGCCCCGGTGAGACCGGGACAGGCCGCTGAGGCTGCAGTGGTCAGACGTTCGCGGGCACCTTGCGGTCGGCCGGCGGTTCGACCGCCTCCTCGGTCTCCTTGAGGCCGTACTTCGAGTACAGGCGGGCCAGCGGGCCCGGCACCCACCAGTTGGCTCGGCCCAGCAGCCGCATCGCGGCCGGGACCAGGAGCATCCGCACCACGGTGGCGTCGAGGAAGATCGCCACGGCCATGCCCAGGCCGATCATTTTCATGAACGTGATGCCGCCGAATGCGAAGGCGCCCACCACGACGATGAGGATCGCCGCCGCCGCGGTGATGATCGAGCCGGTCTTCTGCATGCCGCGCAGGACGGCGGTCCGGTTGTCGGCGCCGTTGTCCCACTCCTCGCGCACCCGCGAGAGCAGGAAGACCTCGTAGTCGGTGGAGAGGGCGAACAGCAGTACCACCATGAGCAGCAGGTTCGAGGGGTTGAGGTATCCGGTCGCGGTGAAGTCGAGCAGGCCGGACAGGTTGCCCTCCTGGAAGATCCACACCACGATGCCGATCGCGGCGCCCAGAGACACGAAGTTCATCAGGACCGCCTTGACCGGCAGCACGATCGAGCCGAAGGCCAGGAACAGCACGATCATCGTGACGGCGACGATGTAGCCGACCATGGCCGGCAGGCCGTCCGCGATCGCGTCGAACATGTCCACGAGGTCCGAGGCCCCGCCGGTGACGAACAGCTCGCCGCCGGCCACGTCGATGTCGCGGACGTCCTCGATGAGGTCGCGGGACTCGGCGCTGAACGGCTCGACACCGTAGTGGACCTGCAGGAGCGTCGAGGCGCCCGATGCGTCCGCCGGGACGACCCGCTCGACGTCGTCGAGCCCTTCGAGCGTTTGCACGGTCTCGGCCAGAGCGGCCTCTCCACCGCCGGTCACCATGACGTCGAAGGTCTCGGAGTCCCCGCCGGGGAACTCGGCCGCGACGGTCTCGGTGACCACGCGGGACTCGGCGTCGGCGGGCATGTCCCGCTCATCGACGCCGCCGAACTCGGCGCCCGCGACCGGCCAGGCGAGGAACACCATGAAGGCGAGGACCGGCAGCAGGACCAGCACGGGACGGCGCATGACGCCGGCGGCCAGGCCGTGCCAGAAACCGGTGTCCGTCTTGGGCACGCTGTCCCTCCTCCAAGGCAGCCTTCCCTTGTCGACGCGGTGGCCGAGCATGTAGAGCAGGGCCGGGAGGGCCACCAGGGCCGAGAGCATCGCGACGCCGACGGCGGACATGACGCCGTAGGCGATGCCGTGCAGGAACGGCACGTCGACCAGGAGCAGACCGCCCATCGACAGGACGATGATCATGCCGGAGACCATGACGGTGCGCCCGGCGGTGGCCACGGTCCCGAGCACGGCCGCGCGCTTGTCACGCCCGTTCGCCAGCTCCTCGCGGAACCGCCGCAGCACGAACAGGGCGTAGTCGATGGACATGCCCAGGCCGATGATGGTGATGACGTTGGCCGCGAAGATCGAGACGTCGGTGAACTCGGTGATGACGCGGGTGATGGCGAAGCCGCCGAGGATCGCCATGCCGCCGATGAGCAGCGGGAGCGAGGCGGCCACGAGGGCGCCGAAGACCACGATCATGATGAGCAGCAGCAGCGGCATCGAGATCAGCTCGGCGATCTCGAGGTCCTCTTGGACCTGCTCGTTGATGTCGAAGAAGGTCGCCGCGCCGCCGCCGAGGGCGACCTCGAGGCCGTCGGTGTCGCCGGCCGCGCGCAGATCCTCGTGGACGGCCTCGTAGGTGTTCGCGAGGGCCTCGTCGGAGCTGCCTCCGGCGAGGGAGACGGCGACGAAGGTGGAGTGCCCGTCGTTCGAGACGAAGGTCGGTGCACCGGTGTCGTAGTAGGAGACCGCGCTGTCGACCTCGTCGAGGGCGGCCATGTCGGCGGCGGCGCCGGTGACGGCCGATTGGAAGTCGGGGTCCGCAACGGTCGAGTCGTGTGAGGTGTAGAGGACGACGACGTCGGCGCCGGTGGAGCCGAACTCCTCCTCGATCGCTTCGGCGTCGGTGACCGAGCGCGCCTCCTCGGAGACGAAACCGCCGTCGGTGAACGCATCGAAGACGCCCAGGCCCCAGGTCGAGCCGACCGCGAAGACCGCGACGATCCCGACGACGATGAGCCAGCGGGCCTTGATGACCGCGCGGCCTAGCAGGGAATACATATGCTTCTCCTCTTGGGGAGGCCGTGACCGCTGGTTTCGGGGGGCCGAACAGCGGTAGGATAGTGAGCATTGAATATTTAGCTAACGGCGTTAACCCTAATGAACGGTGATCGTAAAATCAACGGCGTTAACACGATTGTTCCAAGAGGAGTGCAGTGAGTTCCAACACCACGGGTGGCCCGAGCCGTCGCGAGCGGATGCGCGCCGAGACGATCGCCGAGATCAAGGCGAGCGCGCGCGGCCAACTCCTGGAGCTCGGCCCGAGCGGGATCTCACTGCGCGCCATCGCCCGCGAGGTAGGGGTCTCCCCCGCTGCGCTGTACCGATACTTCGACAGCCTCGATTCACTGGTGACCGAGCTGTGCTGCGACTTCTACGACGAGCTTATCGAGGAGACGCGCGCGGCCATGGACCAATCGCCGCCGGAGCACCACCTCGATCGGCTCAAGTCCTGGATCTGGTCGTTCCGGGTCTGGGCGGTCGCGCACCGGCGCGAGTTCGAGCTCATGCTCAACACCCCCGACGGCGAGAGCTCGATGTCGCTGCCGGCCGACATGACCGGCATGGCGTTCGAGGACCTCCACCCGGTCATCCGGAAGTCCCTCGAGCACGCCAAGATGTGCGGGCAGGAGTTCGCCGCCTACTACCGCCAGACCAAGGGCGAGGGCTTCGACTTCGCCCAGGTCGAGATGCCCCAGATCTCCGAGGACCTGCAGCGGGAGCTGCGGGAGAAGTGCGCGGACATGATCATCGGGGAGCCCCTGCCGCTGTCCTGGGTCTTCGCGTTCACCTCGGCCTGGGTCCGGGTGTTCGGCCTGGTCGCCATGGAAGCGTTCGGTTCCCTGCCGGTGCAGGCGAACGTCGACGAGTTCTACAAGACGCAGATCATGTCGATGATGAGGGACTTCGGCATCGAAAAGTGAGCGATGGCGGACCGACCGCGAAGGACCGGCCGCTCAAGTCGGCTACCCGGCCTCAGCGCGAGCGCTTCTGATGTCATGCCCGACGCTCGTCATGCACTTGCCGGAGCTCAGGTTCCACTTCCAGCCGTGCATCTGGCAGGTCAGCACGCCTTCCTCGACCTTGCCGAAGACGGACAGGTCGGCCTTGAGGTGCGGGCAGCGGCGCTGCATCGTCCAGCCCTGCATCGTGATGTCCTCGTCGTCCGGGCGCTGCTCGGCGTACCAGCCCTCGGCGTACTGGATGCGCTCCTCCGAGAGGCACTTGAAGAACGCGTAGACGAACTCGTTGTACTGGCCGATGCGCGCGGCGGTGAACCGGCACGACAGGAACAGCGAATTGACCCAGTCGACCTCGCGGATGTGCAGCAGATGCTCGATGAGGCGCCGCTCGGTGCGGAAGCGGTAGCGGACCTTCGCCCCGTCGTCCGGGTAGATCTTGCGCTCCAGGAAGTCGAAGATGATCGACTCGACGACCTCGTCGGAGTCCGGCGCGGTCAGGTCGAACCGGACCGGGCCGCCGACGCCGGTGGCGATGTGCTCGGCCTGGGCCATGAGCGGCTCGATGCGCTCGCGCAGCGTCTCGAGGATGTCGATCTCCGGGTGCGACCAGGACGCCTTCTCGACCGCGATGCGCTCGGCCTGGCGTTCCTTGTAGGCGTCGAGGTGCTGCTTCTTGTTGGCGAACCACTCGCGCACGTCCTCGACCGGGTGCGCGACGTTCGCCGAGCCGTCGGCGACGATCTCGGCGACCGAACCGGGCAGCAGGATGATGTTGTTCTTGCGTCCCTGCTCCTCCAGCCAGTCGGTGTAGGCGAGCTGGTCTGGGAAGATGTTGCCCTCGTCGCCGAAGACGTCGTTGAACTGGTACAGCTCGTCGTCGAGGAAGCAGGGCGGGCCGGCGATCGGGAAGACCCAGTCGCCGGCGACGTCGTCGATGTAGCGCAGGGACCGGTCGAAGCCGCGCTCGCGCTTCTGCTTGCCGAAGGCGCGCTTGGCGTTGTCGGGCAGCTCGTAGACCATCGGGAACCAGATCGCGCCGGAGAACTGGAGCATGTGGGCGTGGATCTTGCCGTGCTGGAGGAAGACGCTCATGTCGGTGGGACGGGCGTCGTTCTGATTGAGCAGGCGGGTGCCGTCGGCGTCCTCGACCCACAGCGACGAGTCGCCGATCGGGCCGTCGGTGGGACTGGTCAGCGCCTGGATCATGACCTTGACGCCGCCGGGCAGCTCGACGATCTCCTCGGAGACGGTCTTGATGAACTTGTGGAAGCCCAGCGCCCGCAGCTCCGTCTCCAGCTCGGAGGTAGGGTACTCCGGCAGCAGGACGGTGGTGTCCTTGCTGATGTGCTTCGAGAGGTTCTCCTCGTCGAAGTGGTCGCGGTGCAGGTGCGAGACGTAGAGGTAATCGGCGCGGCCGAGGGCGTCCCAGTCGAGCTGCGAGTTGTCGGGAAAGGGGAACCACGAGGCGAAATAGGCGGGGTTGACCCACGGATCGCAGAGGATCGAACCTGCGGCGGTCTCGATGAACATGCTGGCGTGGCCAGTGCCGGTAATGCGCACGGATACCCTTCCGGATTTGGTCGACAGTGCCTCAACTTTACAGCTCACACCGCGGCCGGGGCAGCGACGCTGCTCCTTGTGGCGTGCGAGACTGTCCCCGATATCGGATTGGTTGGAGGAACCCTAATGGCAGCCGAAGAGCAGATTCTCTCGCCCGATCAGCGCAAGCCCACCAACCGCAAGGCCATGTACACCGCCTTGGTGGTCGGCGCGGTCATCGTGCTGAGCTTCATGTTCGGCAACCACCTCGGCCGCGTCGAGGACATCTTCCTCGTCCTCACGGCCGCGATCCTGGTCGGCATCGTGGTCGTCGACGCGTGGATGGCCAAGCGGGGTCTGCGCTAGCGCGCACCGATCGTCACGGCAGACGGAACCGGGGCTGCGGATCGCAGCCCCGTTCGTCGTCGTATCGGGCGAACGAGCGTCAGTGCATCATGCCGCGGCGCGCGAACAGCTCTCTGACCTCGCGCAGTGCCGAGTCCACTTCGGCCTCGAAGTAGCCGCCCTGCACCAGGGAGAACTGGCTCGTGTCGAGCTCCCGGTCCGACAGCGGCACCGGGTTGCGGCCGGTCATGGCCGCCGATACCGCGTCGAACATCTGGTCGACCTGGGTGGGGTCGTAACCCGAGCCGAAGCGCCTGGGCTGGAAGGCCCGGCGCAGCTGTTCGAGGCGCTGCACGTCGTCGGGCGTGAACGGCGAGTCCGACGCCCGCATCTCGGTGGTCATCTCCTCGCGGCCGTGGCGGCCCGGCGCCTCGAATCCGCGGCCCTCGTAGGGATTGCGGCGGCCGAAGTCCGGCGGTGAGGCCGCGCCTCGGTGCTGCTGGGCGCCGAACGCGCCATTGTCCGCCGGAGGCGGCGGAGCGCCGTGGCCTGCCGAAGGGCCGGAGACGTGGCTCGGCGGGCCGAAGCCACCGGCCGGAGGCGGCGGGCTCGGCGGCGCGGCGCGGCGGCCGTAGCCGGTGTCCTCGGGCCCTTCGGGCGCGAAGCCGTCGTGCTGCGGTTCGGGCTGCTGGTAACCCCCGCTGTCAGGTCCGAAACCATCGCGTCCGTAGGTGCGTCCGCGCGATCCGTACGTCTCGCCCTGCGGCGGTTGGTGCGGCTGCTGGATCGGCGCGGTCGGCGGCGGGGGCGGCACGCCGGGCTGCTGCATCGGCTGGCGCGGCGCCTGCGGGATCGGCCCGGTGGGCGGCCCCGGCGGCGTCGGCGGCATGGGCGGCTGCGAAGAAGGTCCGTGCGGCGGCGTGGCCGCGCGGCGGCCGGTCTCGCCCATCTCGTCGTCGTAGGCCGCGCCGAAGCCGGGAGCGGGGTCCGGGGCCGCGCGACGGCCCGGTGGCCTCGAACCGGTCGCGGCAGGCTGGACCTGGGTGTCGTCGTTGGACGGCGGCGGGCCGTAGCCTCCGGCCGATGGCCGGTCCTGCTGCGGGAATCCGCCGCGCCTCGGGTCGGACTGCAGCGGCAGCTGCTCGGTCGCACCGTGGTGCGGCGAGGGTCCTGCGTGGGGCGCGTCGTGGGGGGGCATGCCCCCGCGCGGGGGCGGACCGGCGGCATCGCGCCCGGGCGGTCCGAAGTCGCCGCCTCGCGGCGCGGCCGGCTCAGGGCCGCGTGGGGCGCCGAAGTCGCCTTGATGCGGTTCGGGGGCGCCGCCGCGGGGAGGAGCGCCGTACACGTCGTCCTGTCCGCCTCGCTTCGCGAACGGATCGTCGTAGTCGTCGCCGGGAGGACCGGCGAGGAAGCCGAAGCCTTCGTCGTCGTCGCCGCGCAGGTCGCCGAAGCCGTCGGGGTCCGGCGGTGGGGCGGATCGGGAGGAGCGGCCGACCGGTTCGCGGGCCGGAGGAGGCGGCGGGGCGGCCGCGCGGGCCGCCATGATCTCGCTCGCCGGGATGGCCTGCGTCGGGGCCGGCTCGGGGTTGCGTCGCTGGCCGGGGCCCGCCTGAGCGGGCGGGACGGCCGCGGCGGCGGTGTCGGGCTTGCCGTAGTCGGGGGCCGGGGCGGTGCCGAGCACGCCCCGCTCCTCGAGCTCGGCGAGCTGGCGCGCCACCCGGTCGAGGTAGACGTCGACCTGCCACTCGTCGTACCCGCCGAACCGGACGCGGAAGACGACGTCGTCGACCTCGTCGGCCGTCACAGGGCTGCCGACGGGTTCCCCGGAGAGCGTGGCCTCCACGCGGTCCAGGAACGCGTCCACTTCGTCGACCTTGTAGCCCCGGCTCAACGCTCGGCGCCTGAATCGATCCCCATGACTCGCCACTACCAAGCCACCCTTCTCCGCCTAACTCGCGGCGCCGGCAGAGGACAACTCGCCCGACTCCGTGCCGGCAGCGCTGGTAGGACCAGCCTCCCGGACCGAAGCAGCCAGCTGCCCGCAGGCGCCATCGATCTCTTGGCCGCGCGTGTCGCGAACGGTCGTTGACACTCCCGCCGCACGCAGCCGCCGCACGAATTCCGCCTCCACCGGCTTGGGACTGGCGTCCCAGCGGCTCCCCGGCGTGGGGTTGAGCGGGATGAGGTTCACATGAACCAACTTACCCGCTAGTAGCTTGCCCAATAGGTCTGCCCGCCAAGGCTGATCATTGACATCGCGAATCATCGCGTACTCGATGGAAACGCGACGACCGGTCACTGAAGCGTACTCCCAGGCCGCCCCCAGCACCTCGGCGACCTTCCAGCGGGTGTTGACGGGGACGAGTTCGTCACGCAGCTCGTCGTCCGGGGCGTGCAGCGACACGGCCAGTGTCACCGGCAAGCCCTCGGCGGCAAGCTTTCCGATCGCGGGGACCAAACCCACAGTGGAGACGGTCACGTTCCGCGCGGACAGGCCCACCCCGTCCGGCACCGGGTCGGTGATGAGCCGCAGGGCGGCCTTGAGCCGGGGCCAGTTCGCCAGCGGCTCGCCCATGCCCATGAACACGATGTTCGACAGGCGCCCGAGGCCGCGTTCGGAGGCGATGCGGGCGCACGCGACGACCTGGTCGACGATCTCGGCCGTGGTCAGGTTGCGGGTCAGCCCGCCCTGGCCGGTGGCGCAGAACGGGCAGGCCATGCCGCAGCCGGCCTGCGAGGACACGCACGCGGTGATGCGGTCGGGGTAGGCCATGATGACGCTCTCGACCAGCGCGCCGTCGTGGAGGCGCCAGACGGCCTTGACGGTCCGGCCGCCGTCGCAGTCGTCGAGGCGGATCGGGTCCAGCAGGCGAGGCAGCAGGGCCTCGCCGATGGCCTCCCGCGCGGCGGCGGGCAGATCCGTCATCAGACTCGCGTCCGCGACGTGTCTACCGAAGTATTGGTTCCGCAATTGCTTGGCGCGGAAGGCCGGCTGCCCTATCTCGGATAGGACGGACCGGCATCCTGCCAAATCGAGGTCGGCGAGGTGCCGCGGCGCTGCCTTGCGGGGGCGCGGCTCGGTCAACGTGAGTGCTACAGACATGTCACGACCTAGTCTCGCATGTCCGGCAAGGAGCCCGCCAACCCCGGAACGCGGTTTTCACCCCGAGCCCTCCTTCATCGCCTTCACCAATCAGGACGCATCACCCAAGGAGGTAACGGAACCAGACATAGGCCACCGGTGCGACCATGAGGATGGAATCCAGTCGGTCCATCACTCCTCCGTGTCCGGGGATGAGATTGCTCATGTCCTTGATGCCCAGGTCCCGTTTGAGCAACGAGACCGACAGGTCCCCCAACGTAGCGGCCAGCGCCACGCAGACGCCGAACGCCACGCCAAGCGGGATCGGAACGTCGAAGAAGAACCAGAGCGTCAGCGACCCGCCCAGAGCCGCGGCCGCGATGGAGCCGCCGAGACCCTCCCAGGACTTCTTGGGGCTGATCCGCGGCGTCATCTGATGGCGCCCGAACAGGACGCCGGCGGTGTAGCCGCCGGTGTCGGAGAGGACCACGGTGAACAGCATGATGAGGACCTGGGCCGCACCGGTCTCGATGAACCGCGCCGAGCCCTGGTCGGAGTTCGCCAGCAGCATCACGAAGCCGGCCAGGAACGGCACCTGGACGAGCACCAGGGACGCGGCCGAGACGTCGGCGCGGTAGTCGGTGGCGCCCTCGGCGAGGCGCCACACGAACAGCGCGGCCACGCCCACGGCGGTGCCGAGCAGCAGCCCGGTCGCGCCGCCGTACCAGGCGAGGACGACGATGAGCGCTCCCGCGGCGGCCAGCGGGAACACCGGGACGTTCTTGCCGCCCCGGTGCATCGCGGTGCCGGTCTCCCAGCAGGCGACGGCGACGGCGATGACGGCGAGGCCGAGGAAGGCGATGGGCTGGATCAGCAATGAGGCCAGGACGACCGCGGCGAGGCCGAGGCCGACGCCGATGGCGACGGGCAGATTGCGTCCGGCCGAGGGCTTGCGGCGGCCTTCGGGCTCCGGCGGGCCGGCCTCGGCCGCGTCGGGCTCTCGCCCGCCCCCGTCAGGCGACGGGTGCGGGCGGCGCCCATGGGGGCCGTCGGGGAGCACGTTCATCAGATCTCGAGCAGTTCGGACTCTTTGGAGCTCACGAGCTCGTCGACGATGCCGGTGAAACGGCCGGTGAGGTCGTCGAGTTCCTTCTCGGCGGCGTGGCCCTCGTCTTCGGAGGCCTCGCCGTCCTTGACGAACTTGCCGATCTCGTCCTTGGAGCGGCGGCGGACGTTGCGGATCGCGATCTTGGCGTCCTCGCCCTTGGAGCGGGCGAGCTTGACCATTTCGCGGCGGCGTTCCTCGGTCATCGGGGGCAGGTTCAACCGCAGCTGGTTGCCCTCGTTGGACGGGTTGACGCCGAGGTCGGAATTGCGGATGGCGTCCTCGATGTGCTTGGTCTGCGAGGTGTCGAACGGTTTGACCAGGACCATGCGCGGCTCGGGGATGGCGATCGAGGCCACCTGCGGCAGCGGCGTCGGCGCACCGTAGTAGTCGACGGTGATCCGGTTGAACATGGCGGAGGAGGCGCGGCCGGTGCGGATGACCGCGAATTCCTCTTTGGCGTGCTCGATGGCCCGCTCCATCTTCTCCTCGGCTTCGAGGAGGGTGTCGTCAATCACGGCTTTTCTCACATTCTCTTGCAGCCTGACAGCACTTCTGACGGTACCGTCCCGGCCCTAGTCGTCGGCGGCGTGGATAAGGGTGCCGAGTTTCTCGCCGACCAGGGCGCGGCGGAGGTTCTCGTCGCCGTCGGCGCCGAAGACGAGCATCGGCAGGGCGTTGTCCTTGCAGAGGCTGAAGGCGGTCTGGTCGACGACCATGAGCTCGCGCTTGAGCGCCTCGTCGAAGGTGAGGTCCTCGAGTCGCTCGGCGGCGGGGTCGGTGCGCGGGTCGGCGGTGTAGACCGCGTCGACGCCATTCTTGCTCACGAGCACCACCTGGGCCTCGATCTCGAGGGCGCGCTGAGCGGCGACGGTGTCGGTGGAGAAGTAGGGGAGCCCCGCGCCGGCGCCGAAGATGACGACGCGGCCCTTCTCGAGGTGGCGGATGGCGCGCAGGGGGATGTAGGCCTCGGCGACCTGGGCCATGGAGATGGCGGTCTGGACGCGGGTGTCCACACCCTCCTTCTCCAGGAAGTCCTGGAGGGCGAGGCAGTTCATGACGGTGCCGAGCATGCCCATGTAGTCGGCGCGGGCGCGGTCCATGCCGCGCTTCTGGAGCTCGGCGCCGCGGAAGAAGTTGCCGCCGCCGACGACCACGGCGACCTGGACGCCTGCAGCCACGCCCGCGGCGATCTGGCGGGCCACGTTGTGGACGATGTCGGGGTCGACGCCGACGGCGCCGCCACCGAAGGCCTCACCGGACAGTTTCAACACGACTCGGCGGAAGGTGGCTTCACTCATGACGTTCCCCTGAAGTTCGCTCGGCTCCGGACATGGAACGAGGCGGCGGCCAACAGCCGCCGCCCCTTCGAATTGCTATACGGCTTGCGCCAGTGTAGTCGGCGGTCTCAGTCCGCAGACTACTCCTGACCGACCTCGAAGCGCAGGAAGCCCGTCACCTCGGTGCCGGCGTCTTTGAGGACCTGCTTGACGGTCTTCTTGTTCTCGATGACCGAGTTCTGCTCGAGCAGGACGAAGTCGCGGTAGTAGGCGCCCACCTTGCCTTCGACGATCTTGTCCCAGGCGCGCTCGGGCTTGCCCTCTTCCTTGGCGCTCTCCAGCGCGACGCGCTTCTCGGCCTCGATGGCCTCGGCCGGGACCTCGTCACGGGTGAGGTACTTCGGGCGCATCGCGGCGGCCTGCATGCCGACCTGGCGGGCGGCCTCGGCGTCGCCGGTGTAGGCGACGAGGACGCCGACCGCCGGAGGCAGGTCGGCGGCCTTGCGGTGCATGTAGACCGCGACGTCACCCTCCAGGGAGCCGATACGGCCGACGACGAGCTTCTCGCCGAGCTTGGCCGATTCCTCGGCGACGACCTCGGAGACGGTCTTGGCGCCGAACTTGGCGTCGGTGAAGGCGGCGGCGTCCGCGGGGCGGACCTCGTCGGCGAGTTCGACCAGCGTCTGGGCGAGCTCGATGAACGAGCCGCTCTTGGCGACGAAGTCGGTCTCGCAGAGCAGCTCCAGCAGCGTGTTGCCGGACTGGGCGACCAGGCCCTGGGCGGTGGTGCGCTCGGCGCGCTTGCCGACGTCCTTGGCACCCTTGATGCGCAGCGCCTCGAGCGCCGCGTCGTAGTCGCCTTCCGCCTCTTCAAGGGCCTTCTTGACGTCCATCATCCCGGAGCCGGTGGCTTCCCGGAGCTTCTTGACGTCAGCCATCGTGAAGTTGGCCATTGCTCCCCTTCTTACTGCTTGTCGGCTTCTTCGACGACCGTCTCGCCTGCCGGCTCGACGACCTTCTCGGTGTCTTCGGTCTTCTCGGCCGAGAGAAGTTCCTTCTCCCACTCGGCCAGGGGCTCGCCCTCGGCCTTGCCGGTCTTCGCTTCGGTGCCACCGGAGCGGGCCATGAGGCCCTCGGCGACGCCGTCGGCGATGATCTTGGTCAGCAGGGCGACGGAGCGGATCGCGTCGTCGTTGCCCGGGACCGGGTAGTCGACCTCGTCGGGGTCGCAGTTGGTGTCGAGGATCGCGACGACGGGGACGCCGAGCTTGCGGGCCTCGTCGACGGCGATGTGCTCTTTCTTGGTGTCGACGATCCAGATCGCCTGCGGGACCTTCTCCATGTCGCGCAGGCCGCCGAGCGTGCGGTCGAGCTTGTCCTTCTCCCGCATGAGCTGGAGCATTTCCTTCTTGGTGCGGTTGGCCGCACCGTTGGCCTCGATGATCTCGAGTTCCTTGAGGCGCATCAGGCGCTTCTGGATGGTCTGGAAGTTGGTGAGCATGCCGCCGAGCCAACGGTGGTTGACGAAGGGCATGCCGACGCGCGCCGCCTGCTCGGCGACGGCCTCCTGGGCCTGCTTCTTGGTGCCGACGAAGAGGACGGCGCCGCCTTCGGCGACGACGTTCTTGACGAAGTCGTGGGCCTTCTCCGCGTAGTCGACCGTCTGGCGAAGGTCGATGACGTAGATGCCGTTGCGGTCGGTGAGGATGTACCGCTTCATCTTCGGGTTCCAGCGACGGGTCTGGTGCCCGAAGTGCACGCCGCTTTCCAGCAGCTGCCTCATGGTGACAACCGACACGGTTGTAGTCCTTTCTTTCCCTGGTTCAATTGCAAGGCCCGCTCGAAGTCCGAGTGCCCCGCTCCTGGCGCTCGCCCTCGACGATCATGCAACCGGGAAGCCCCGGACCTGGGAGATCGCGATGGTCAGACCGCACCCGTCACGAATGGAATGGTGTGATCTCGACCGCGGCGAGCGCGCGAAGTCGGCACCGCGCATAGGCGCTGTACCGCTCTGAACAGTGTACGCGGAGACCGGAGGGCCCCGCGCGGCCGGTGGACCACAGTGATCGAAGCAATGCAAGCCTCGGCCCGATCGGGCGAACAGGGGAGGAAAGCCTCGGCCGATACGGTGCTTCTCAAGTTGTCCACAAGGTGATTCCAGGGTTATCCACAGCCTGACGACTTTTTCTTGCCGACTCCGGGACCATCGGCTCACCATAGTGTCATGAATCGACTACACAGAGCGATGGTCATGGCCGCGGTCCTCGGCGCTCTCGCGGCGGCCGGAGCGACCCTGTGGCCCACCCTCGCCGAGGCCCGGGAGGAGCGGGGCGGCTGGCAGGCGCCGGCCGGCCCCATCGACGTGGCGACCCGCTTCGATCCGCCGCCGCTGCCGTGGCTCCCGGGGCACCGCGGGGTCGATCTGGGCGCGTCGGCGGGCGACGAGGTGGTGGCCGCCGGCGCGGGCACGGTCGTGTTCGCCGGTGAACTCGCGGGACGGGGCGTCGTGAGCGTCGACCACCCGAACGGCCTGCGCACCACCTATGAGCCGCTCGCACCTGTGGTCGAGCCGGGCGAGACGGTCGCGGCGGGCCAGGCCGTCGGACGCCTCACGGCGGGCCACCCGTCGTGCCCGGTCACGGCATGCCTCCATCTCGGCCTCAAACGCGGCTCGGCCTATCTCGACCCGCTCCTGCTCTTCGGCGCCGGCCAGGTGCGGCTGCTCCCCCGGCCCGGCGGGGCCGGGCCGTGACGCTGCGGGACGTCGGCCCGCGCGAGCTCGGCCGCATCGGCGAGCGGCTGGCGGCGGCGCATCTGCGGCGGGACCGGATGCAGCTGCTCGACCGCAACTGGCGGCACCGGCTCGGCGAGATCGACCTCGTGGCCCGCCTCGCGGAGGTCGTCGTCTTCTGCGAGGTCAAGACCCGCCGCTCGACGCGTTTCGGCGGACCGCTCGCGGCGATCGACGGCGAGAAACTCGGCCGCGTCGAGCGGCTCGCCAGGGCCTGGCTGCGCGAGCACTGCCGATCCGACCAACCGTGGCGCGTGGATCGTGTCGGACTGACCGTCTCCGGCGCCGAGCGCATCGAACTCGAACACCACTGGGGGCGACGACATGGGTTACAGCAGCACCAGCACGGTCTGCATGATCGGGACGACCGGTGTGGTCGTCACCGTGGAGGCGTCGGTATGGACATCGGCCTCCAAGGCGAGCGAATCGGTACGCATGTCGGGCCTGCCGGACAGCGTCGTGAACCAGGCGCAGACCCGGGTGCGCTCGGCGATGGCGAACTCGGCGCTCCGGTTCCCGGACAAGGACAAGTCGGTGACGGTCAACTTTCTGCCCGCTTCGCTGCCCACCACCGGCTCGGCGGCGGACCTGGCATTGGCGATCACGATCATGCGCGCCGACGACATGGTGCCGACGCACCGGCTCGGCGACACCGTGCTGCTGGCCGAGCTCGGCCTGGACGGGAGCCTGCGGCCGGTGCCGGGCGCGCTGCCGGCGCTCCTGGCGGCCCGCCGGGCGGGCATGACGACCGCGGTCGTCTCGCCGGAGAACGCCGCTGAGGCGGCCCTGGTCGAGCAGATGAGGATCCTGGCACCGCGCAACCTGGCCGCACTCGTCGCCTGGCTGCACGGCCAGACCGAACTGGAACCGGCCCTGCCCGCCGAGGCGGCCCCCGCCCCGGACCTGCCCGACCTGGCGGATCTGCGAGGTCAGCCGAAGGCGAGAAGGGCGCTCGAGATCGCGGCGGCCGGCGGCCACCACATGTTCATGACCGGCCCTCCCGGCGCGGGCAAGACCATGCTGGCCGAACGCCTCCCGTCGATCCTCCCGCCGCTCACCGACGCCGAGGCGGTCGAGGTGACCTCGCTCCATTCGCTGCGGGGCCGGTTCGCCGAGGGCGCCGCCGAACTCATCAGGCACGCGCCGTTCGAGGCGCCGCACCATTCGATGACGGTCCAGGCGCTCATCGGCGGCGGCCGCCACGCCGGGCCCGGCTCGCTGGCGCTGGCCCACCGCGGCGTCCTGTTCGTCGACGAGGCCCCCGAATGGCGCAGGGAGGTGCTCGACTCGCTCCGCCAGCCGCTGGAAAGCGGCGAGGTGCTGGTGCGCCGGGCCGAGAGCACCGTCCGCTATCCGGCGCGGATGCTCCTGGTGCTGGCCGCGAACCCCTGCCCGTGCGCGCCGAACCGGCCGGTCGAGTGCCGGTGCCCGCCCGGGGAGCGGAAACGCTACTTCGCACGGATCTCCCGGCCGCTTCGCGACCGCATCGATCTGCGCATCGACGTGGAGGCGCCGTCGGCCTCGGCGATCCTGTCGGACCTGGTCGAATCCGAGCCGTCCGAGCCGGTGGCCAAGCGGGTCGCCGCGGCGCGCCAGATCGCCGCCGGACGGTGGGCCGACGCGGGCGAGCGCTGGAAGCTCAACTGCGAGGTCCCCGGCCCCGCACTGCGCTCGCCGCGATGGCGGCTGCCTCCCGCGGCCACCCGGACGGCCGACGACATGCTGCGGCGCGAGCGCGTCACCGCGCGCGGCTACGACCGCATCCTCAAGCTCGCCTGGACCGTCGCCGATCTGCGCGAGCACGGCCGTCCCACCGCCGACGACATCGACTCGGCCGCCGAACTGCGGCTCGGGTACACGATCACCTAGGAGGAGTTGTGACCGGTCTTCCCGACGATCCGCGCCAGGCGCTCATGCTGTTGTCCTCGATGGTCGAGCCCGGTGACGCCGAGCTCGACGACCTCCTCGGCGACGTCGGTCCGATCGAGGCGGTGGGGCGCATCTGGGAGGGCGAGGTGCCCGAACGGCTGCGGCGCATCACGAGCGCGACGGTCGTCTGCACCCGCGACCCGCGCGAGCGCTGCGAGGCACTCGTCAAGGCCACCTCCTCGTGCGGCTCACGGGTCCTGGTGCCGGGCGATGCCGACTGGCCCGAGCAGCTGCGGGACCTGCATCTGGTGTGCGACAACGAGGAGCCGCACCTGCGGCCGCCGCGCTGCCTGTGGGTTCGCGGCGAGGGCCGCCTCGCCGCGATGTGTCGGCAGTCGGTGGCGATCGTGGGCGCGCGGGCCGCCAGCGAGTACGGGCTGCACGTCGCCGACGACTTGGCCGCCGACCTGACCGAGGCCGGATGGACCGTGGTCTCCGGCGGCGCCTTCGGCATCGACCGGGCCGCGCACCTGGGTGCGCTCGCTCGCGGCGGGCCCACGGTGGCGGTGCTGGCATCCGGGGCCGAACAGCCGTATCCGCATGCCAACCGGTCCATGTTCGATCTTATTGTCCAGAAGGGGCTGATAGTGAGCGAGTGGCCGCCGGGTTCGCACCCGATGCGGCACCGCTTCCTCACCCGCAATCGGGTCATCGCGGCGCTGAGCGCGGGCACCGTCGTCATCGAGGCGGGCGTGCGCTCGGGGGCGCGCAACACCGCCCGGCACGCCGCCGAGCTGGGGCGGGTCCTGATGTTCACTCCCGGGCCGGTGACCTCGTCGCATTCGGCCGGCGTGCACCTGCTCGCCAGGGAGCCGTGGGAGGCGCGGCTCGTGACGCGGGCCGAGGAGGTCATCGAGGACGTCACCGGGATCGGCGGGCCGATGGCGCCGGCCCCGCCGTCGCCGCGCAGGCCGTTCGACAGCCTCAACGAGATCGAGGCGCGGCTGGTCGAGGCCCTGCCGCGCGGCTACGTGGTCGAGGACGTCCGCTTGGCGGCGGCGGCCGGAGTGCCGGTCGCGGCGGCCGCCGAAACGCTGGAGCGGCTGCGGCGATCCGGCTGGGTCGAATTGCTGGAGGGCAGGTGGCGCCTGGCGCGAGGAGGGGTCGGGTAGGCGCGTTCGGGGTCGGTCAGCAGGAGGCGTTGCCGGAGACGGGGTAGTCCACCGTGACGGTGTGGGGGTCGACGAGTTCGGCCCTCGGGGCCCAGCACTCGTAGACGGCACGCTCGACGCAGGAGGCGCCGGTGATCATCGCCGATTCGACGTCGGGATGGCGCAGGCGCAAGCGCACCCAGTCCTCGTTGCGGCTCAGCACGAGCACGTCGACGTCGCGCCAGCGCGCCTTCGTGTAGAACCGCTTCGGGCTCGTGACCGGGCTGCGGCTCGCCGCGCCGCGGACGTACGCGCTGAAGCCGTGCCCCGGGTCGGCGGTGACGCGCACCCGTTCGCCCTCGTGCTCGCCGAGGACGCCAGCGTGCACGGCCGGGTCGACGCGGAACAGTGCGCGACCCTGCTCCAGCCCCGGGATGCGGCTGATGAGGTCGCGGTGCTTGGCCCCGGCGACGCGGTCCCACACGTTCGACTGCGGCTGGTACTGGAAGAGCGCGATCTCGGTGCCGTCCGAGGTGTACGCGAGGATTTCGGCCCGCGCGGTCAGCGGCAGGTCGGCCAGGTCCGCCGTGGAGAACTCGGGGATGAGGCTCGAGCCGCTGGGAAGGAAGCCCGTGCCGAGGACCATCGAGCCGCGCCGCTCGCGGCCGGGCATGCTCATCAGGCCGGGGAAGTTCACGGCCTCGGTGCTGACGTAGTCGCAGGCGCAGATCGCCCGCCACCGCAGCGCGAACGCGACGTCGTTGATGTTGTCGGGGTCGCCGTCGAGCACCATCCGGTCGCCCGGCGTGCGCAGGTGCGCCACGTCGAACTCGCGGAAGCACACGCCGCTCACCAGCGGCGCCGAGGTGAGCTGGCGCGCCACCTGCTGGCGGTTGAGCGGCTTGATCATGCGGGTGCCGACGGTGACGAACGCGGTGGCGCGCACCGCGGAGACCAGGGCGCGCTCGGCCCCTTCGATCCGCGGGTTCTGGCTGTACTGGTGGACGGTCCTGAAGTCGGCCCCGGGCATGAGCGGGACCGAGACCGGTGCCACGCCGGCGCGGAGCATCTCCCCGCCGGCACTGGACACTTCGGACGCGTGAACATAGCGGTGGTAGGACCGGCCGCTCGGTTGGAACCCGTGCTCGTGTGTGTCCGAATAGAGCTCGAAGGCGGCCCCTCCGGCGATCGGACGCGCCGTGTAGCGCCTGTCGTGCCAGACGATCTCGGTGGTCGAGGTCGAAGTTGCCGGGGCCTGCATAGTGCGGAGCCTACAGAGACCGGGGAACGTTCGGGTTAACCGAATATGAACTTGAGTATCCGGGCAGCACCGGGACCGCTCACATGGTCTCGGTGACTTTCTTGAGACCTCTTGGAGCGTCTGGGTTCTCACCGCGCTCGATTGCCAAATGGAGCGCGAGTTGCTGCAGGGGAAGAATATCGAGAATAGCCGCAAGCCTTTCGTCGACGGCGGGGGTCCGGAGTCGAGCGGTCTGGCCGGGCAGATCGGCGGCGCCGACCACGACGACGTCGGCCTTCTGGCGGCCCAGTTGCGACAGCACGTTCCACATCGCGTGGCCGCCGGGGCCGGAGCCGACGACGGCGAGCACCGGCACGCCGGGGTCGGTCATTGCCAGCGGGCCGTGGAGCAGGTCGGCCCCGGAGAAGGCCAGCGCCGGCAGGTAGGAGGTCTCCATGAGTTTGAGGGCGGTCTCGCGTGCGGTCGGGTAGGCGTAGCCGCGGCCGGTGGTCACGAAGCGGTCGGCGAAGCGGTAGCGTCCGGCGAGTTCGTCGGCTCCCGAGCCGTCGAGGACGTCGCGGGCGAGTTCGGGGAGCTTGTCGAGCGCGGCGGCCTCGGCGGGGTCGACGCGGCCGGTGCCGGTGCGGACGCCCTCGATGAGCAGCAGGAGGGTGAGCAGCTCGGCGGTGTAGGTCTTGGTGGCGGCGACGGCGCGCTCGTGTCCGGCGCGGACGTCGAGGTGGAGTTCGGCCTCGGCGGCCAGGCGGGACTCGGGGTTGTTGGTGACGGCGAGCGTCAAGGCGCCGGAGGCGCGGGCGGCGGCCACGACCTGGGCGAGGTCGGGTGAGCCGCCGGATTGGCTGACGGCGATGACGAGGCAGTCGGACCAGTCGGGGCGCGAGTCGTAAACGGTGACGACCGAAGGGCTGGCGAGGCTCGCGGGCAGGCGGAGCCGGATCTCGGTGAGGTAGGCGGCGTAGAGGGCGGCGTGGTCGGAGGTGCCGCGCGCGGTGAAGACGACGGAGCGGGGCCGGTATTCGGCGATGCGGGCGGCGACGGCCGCGATGTCGCCGAGGGCGTGGTCGAGCAGGCCGGCGAAGACGTCGGGCTGCTCGGCGATGTCGGCGGCCATGCCCTTCCCCGCTCGGTGAGGCTCGGGAGCCGTGATTCGGTCCTGTCGGCCGTCTGGTTCGGTTGCGTCGGCTTCGCCGACCCGTCGCTCGTTCACGTCACGCTCCTTGCGCTGTTGCCGTAAAATATTAAATAAACTTTCAAATAAGCCTAGTCGACGCAGGGTCACAGCGTCCACCACCCGACGCGAGACCTTCTCTAGCTCCCTGTTTACCCTCAATGCCTTCGGAGTGACAGGGATAGGGCCGGTATGGTGGACCCCTGCACCCGACCGACCAAGGAGGAGCGATGGCAAAAGCCGCACGTAAGCGCAAGTCGCGCAAGAAGAAGGCCGCGAACCACGGGAAGCGCCCGAACAGCTAGCGTTCGGCGGGGCGGGCCTGGCGGCGAAGCATGCGAGCCGCGTTCGGCACCACCGCCCCGCTAACGCCGCTGACCGGACCGGGTCACGAACGAGACTTGCCCAGATGACCGAGATGCCGCGCCAATCGCGCGACGAGAACCAGCCGAGCACTCGCGAGCGGATTCAGCAGACCGCCATCGCGCTCTTCAGCGAGCACGGATACGAGCGCACGTCCCTGCGGGAGATCGCCGAGCAGCTCGGCGTCACCAAGGCCGCGCTCTACTACCACTTCAAGACCAAGGAAGACATCGCCGCGAGCTTCTTCGACTCGTACGCCGAAGACGTCGACCGCATCTGCGAATGGGGCGAGGCGCAGCCCCGGACCATCGAGACCAAGCGCGAGCTGCTGCGGCGCTACGCCGAGGTCATCCGCGCCCACGTATCGGTGCTGCAGTTCCAGCAGTACAACCAGGCCGCCCTCACGCGCCTGGACCGGGGCTCGATCTTCCGCCAGCGCCTGCTGCGGCTGCACGCCCTGCTCGCCGACGAGCACGATCTGCTGCTCCACCGCATGCGGGCCTGGGACGCGCTCACGACGCTGTACAGCAACTGGATCACCTTCCCGAGGACCGTCGATTCGGACCGGGAGGTGCGGGAATCGGCGCTGACGATCTCGATCCGCCTCATGGAGGCGAACGAGCGGGAGATGAACGAGGGGCCAGACCCCCGAGGCTGAGGGGCACGGCTCGGAGCGGCCGGCGTTCCGGCCGCCGTACCGGACTAGCGCTCGCGCTCGGCCACTTCCGTGAAGACCTCGCCGACCTGCTCGATGGCGCTGAGCTTCCGGCGCAGGCGGTTCTTCATCTCGTCGGGCGCCTTCTCCTGGCTGCAGCACCGGTGCACGATCGCGCGCACCTCCTGCTCGATGCCGTACTCGGCGAGGCACGGCGAGCACTCGTCGAGATGCGCCCGGATCACCGAGCGGCGGACTTCGGAGCACTCGTCGTCGATGTAGAGATAGACCTCTTCGAGGACCTCGCGACAGTCGAGTTCGGGCTGCTCCGATTCGGGGCTTGTCACCGTTGTCCCTCCCGTGCGGTCGACAGGCCGCGATCCGCGGCGTATGCGCTCAGCATCTGACGCAGCTGCCGGCGGCCCCGGTGCAGCCGCGACATGACCGTTCCGATCGGCGTCCCCATGATGTCCGCGATCTCCTTGTAGGAGAAGCCCTCGACGTCGGCCAGGTAGACCGTCAGCCGGAAGTCCTCGCCGAGGCTCTGGAGCGCGTCCTTGACGTCGGAATCGGGCAGGCGGTCGAGCGCCTCGGTCTCGGCCGAGCGCAGACCGGTGGCGCTGTGCGACTCCGCGTCGGCGAGCTGCCAGTCGGTGATCTCGTCGGTGGGCGAGGTCTGCGGCTGGCGCTTCTTCTTCCGGTAGGAGTTGATGTACGTGTTGGTGAGGATCCGGTACAGCCAGGCCTTGAGGTTCGTGCCCTCGCGGAACTGGTGGAACTTCGAGTAGGCCTTGAGGAACGTCTCCTGAACCAGGTCTTCGGCGTCGGCGGGGTTGCGCGTCATACGCAGCGCGGCACCGTAGAGCTGATCGATCAGCGGCATGGCGTCGCGCTCGAAGCGCGTGCGCCGTTCCGTGGCGGACTCGTTTTCCGACTCGGTCACCGTCTCCCTCTCATCGAGCATCGCCTTCGAGCCTACGGCAGCGACCTCAGAGGAGACGGAGGAAATGGGGGCGGCAGTGACGTCGGTACCACGATCGGGAGCCCGGCCGCTGTCGTAGTCGGGCGTCCACTCCGGTCCGCGGAGCAGCGCGGCCACGCGTTCGTCGTCGCGGCTGGGCCGAACGGTCATCATCATGCGGGTGCTCTCCAATGCATGTTGAGCGGAGACTCGAACCGCACAACGCCCCGGGGCCCGGGTTCATTCCTTGAACGGCGGGATCGGGCAGTCGCGAGCGCCACAGCCGTCACTCGGGGCGTACGATGACCCGATTTGCTCAATATAGTGGTGAAAACACAACTTTGCATTATCCCGGTCGTTATCGTGATTGGGCCCGTCCGGGCCCTGATCGCGGCGAATCCTCGACGCGTGATCTCCCAGTGCCTGCCCCGGGCCGACGGACATGACACCGCCGTCGGCCCGGGGAGGTCCGGTCACGCCTGCCGACAGCGCGGCAGCCGCGGCGCTCCCGGGCGCACGCCGCGGCCCTCTGCCGCTCGCCGTCATGCCCCCACCGCGAGGGGGTTGAGGTCCTTCCAGGCCTCGATCATCGCGCGGCGCTCCCGCGGGGCCGTGGCCCCCCAGATGCCGTGGCGATCGCGCGCCTCGAGCGCCCGCACCAGGCACGGGGTGCGCACGGGGCACGAGGCGCAGAGCTGGAGCGCGTCGTCGACGGGCTCGCGGGGCTCGGGGAACATGACGTCCGGATCGGCCTCGGCGCAGTTGCCCTCGCGGAGCCAGTCGTCGCCGCTCATCCGGTAGTTGCCTTTGATCTCATTGCGGTACTCGGCGGCGTCGAGCAGCCGGGGGTCTGTCCGGGCTCGCGCTACCTCATCGGGGCGGATCCGCCGCATATCTGCCTCCCTTAGCCTGCCGCCGCCGACTCCCTCGGGATTTCGAGCCTCTCGCAGGGATACACATCATCGACGGCGTCCTGTACACGAAAGAAGGGCGCGCGAGGGTACAGATACCGTTCCTAACTTGTGATAGATGTCACAATCCAGGAAGGGTCGAAGGCGCTTCCTCGGCTTCGACCGGGCGAGTCAGATCCGGCCCGTCGTTGCCCGTCCGACCGACCGCGCGCCCGACCTTGCGGATCTCCAGCCGCTCCGGCAGCTCCGGCGCGGGGCCGGCGAGCAGCTCGCCCTCATCGGCGTCCTCCTCCCCCAGCCAGGCGGCGAAACGCTCGGGCGGAAGGACGTACGGCATCCGATCGTGCACCGTCTCGATCGCCTCGCCCGCCGCCGGGCACGTGAGCACCGTGAAGCTCAACAGGCTCGTGTCCTCCCGGCTCCAGGTCTCCCACAGGCCCGCGAACACCACGCCGCCCGGCTGCGTGAAGTAGTACGGCTGCTTGCCACCGCCGGGAAGCTTGCGCCACTCGTACCAGCCGTCGGCCGGGATCAGGGCCCGCCGCGAGGCGAACGGCCGCCGATAGGCCTTCGAGGTGGATACGGTCTCGATGCGCGCGTTGAACATGCGCGTGCCGATGGACGGATCGGAGGACCACGGCGGGACCAGGCCCCACCGCGCCGGCTCCACGACGCGCTCGTCACGGCTCTTCGAGCGCCGGACGATCGGCGCCCGCGCCGTGGGCGCGATGTTGTAACTCGGCTTCCAAGCGCCGGCGATGAGATCGGCGGCGTCGAACAGGGCGGCCATGTCGCCGCCGGATTTGCTGTTGGCATACCTCCCGCACATGACCCCACGCTAACGCCGCACACCGACAACCCGGTTTGCGCCCACAGGGCCTCTAGAATGGGGCCGTGACTGGAACCGCCGCACCGAAGCAACGCCGTTGGACGCCGCCGTACGCCGAGCGCGAGCTCGACGCCGTCGTCCGCGTCCCCGGATCGAAGTCGATGACCGCCCGCGCGCTCGTCCTCGCAAGCCTCGCGAACAGCCCCTCGACGATCCGGCGGCCGCTCCATTCGCGTGACACGCTGCTCATGGTCGACGGCCTGCGCAAGCTCGGCACCGAGATCGACACCTCCGACGAGGACCTGTGGACGGTCAATCCCGCCACGCTGCACGGCGACGCCGAGGTCGACTGCGGCCTCGCCGGCACCGTCATGCGCTTCCTGCCGCCCATCGCGGCCCTCGCGACCGGTCCGGTGGCCTTCGACGGCGACCCGCACGCCCGCAAGCGCCCCAACGACGGCGTCATCAAGGCCCTGCGCGACCTCGGCGTCGAGGTCGACGACGGCGGACGCGCCGCCCTGCCGTTCACCGTGAACGCCACCGGCGCCGTCGCCGGCGGCGAGCTCGCCGTCGACGCCTCCACGACCTCGCAGCTCGTCAGCGCCCTGCTCATGGCCGCACCGCGCTTCGAGAAGGGCCTCGACCTGCGCCACGTCGGCGACAAGCCGGTCCCCAGCCGGCCCTACCTCGACATGGTCGTCCAGATGCTGCGCCAGGCCGGCGCCGAGGTCGACGACTCCGAGGAGAACCGCTGGCGGGTCGCCCCCGGCGAACTGACCGGCCGCGAATGGGACATCGAGCCGGACCTGCAGAACGCCGTCCCGTTCCTGTGCGCCGCCGTCGCCGTCGGCGGCCGCGTCACCGTCGAGGACTGGCCCACCGAGACCGCGCAGGCCGGTGACAAGATCCGCGACATCCTCGTCGACCTCGGCTCCCGCGTCGAATGGAGCCGCGGCGGCCTCACCGTCGTCGGGGCCCCCTCGACGCTCAGCGTCGACCTCGACCTGTCCGACGCCTCCGAGCTCACCCCGGCCCTGGCCGCGCTCTTCGGCGTATCGAGGGGCACCTCCTCCATCCGCGGGGTCGCCCACATCCGGGGCCACGAGACCGACCGCATCGCCGCGCTCGTCAAGGAGCTCACCAAGCTCGGCGCCGAAGTCGTCGAGTACGACGACGGCCTGCGGATCACCGCCCGCGCCACCCGCCCGATGACCTGGGAGACCTACGCCGACCACCGGATGGCCCACGCCGGCGCCGTCGTCGGCCTGGTGACCCCGGCCTTCAAGGTCTCCGACGTGGCCTGCACCTCCAAGACCTGGCCGGACTTCCCGGAGGTCTGGGAGCAGACCGTGCTCGCGCACGGCAACGGGCGGGAGAAGGACGCCTGATGCCGGCCCGGGAGTACGACGAAGAGGACGTGCGGGTGCGCCCCGCGCGTCGTTCCCGGCCCCGGACCAAGATCCGACCCAAGCACGAGAACGCCCGCGAAGCGTTCGTCACCGCCGTCGACCGCGGCCGCTACACCTGCCTGCTCGACGGCAGGGTGCTCAACGCGATGAAGGCCCGCGAGCTCGGCAAGCAGTCCATCGTCGTCGGCGACCGCGCCGCGCTCGTCGGGGACCTCTCGGGCCGCGAGGGGACCCTCGCCAGGATCGTCCGCATCGCGCCCAGGCACGGCGAGCTGCGCCGCTCCGCCGACGACGACAGCGCCACCGAGCGCGTCGTCGTCGCCAACGTCGACCGGCTCGTCATCGTCGCCAGCCTCGTCGACCCGCCGCTGCGCTACGGCTTCGTCGACCGCTGCCTCGTGGCCGCCTACGACGCCGGGGTCGCACCGGTGCTGTGCCTGACCAAGACCGACCTCGCGCCCGAGCTCGTCCCCGAGGTCGAGGCCTACTACTCGCAGCTGGAGCTCACGATGGTCAGCACCCGGCCCGACGAGTCGCTCGACCACCTCGTGGAGCTCCTGGCCGACAAGGAGAACGTGTTCTTCGGGCACTCCGGGGTCGGCAAGTCCACGCTCATCAACCGGCTCGTCCCCGGCGCCGACCGCGCCGTCGGCGAGGTCCGCTCGATCGGCAAGGGCAGCCACACCTCCACCAGCACCGTCGCCCTCCAACTGCCCGGCGGCGGCTGGGTCATCGACACCCCGGGCGTGCGCTCCTTCGGGCTCGCCCACGTGACGCCCGATTCGATCCTCAAGGCCTTCCCCGAGCTCGCCGAGATCGCCGCGGACTGTCCGAGGGGCTGCGCGCACACCCCCGACATCGGCGACTGCGCGCTCGACGCCGCGATCGGACCGGACGATCCGATGGCCGGGCGCCTCGACTCGTTCCGCCGCATGCTCGCCTCGCTGGCGGAGGCCGAGCCGCGGTACTGAGTAGGATGAGGCGCATGCCCACCTCGAGCTACAACGACGATCTCGGACTCGCGCATCTGCTCGCCGACAGCGCGGCCCGGATCGGCACCGAGCGGTTTCGCTCTTCGGACCTGCGGATCTCCACGAAGCCGGACATGACCGAGGTCTCGGACGCGGACACCACCATCGAAGAGGTCATCCGCTCGACCCTCTCCAGGGCCAGGCCGAGGGACGGCGTCTACGGCGAGGAGTTCGGCGACGACCCAGGCGCCTCGGGCCGCAAATGGATCATCGACCCGATCGACGCCACCCGCAACTACGTGCGCGGCGTGCCGATCTGGGCCACGCTCATCGCCCTGTACGACCGGGGCGAGCCCGTCGTCGGCGTCGTCAGCGCCCCGGCGCTCGACCGGCGCTGGTGGGCGATGCGCGGCGCGGGCGCGTATGCCGGACGCAGCCAGCGCGCGGGCAAGCGGATCCACGTCTCGGAGGTGGCGAAGCTCGCCGACGCGTCGGTGAGCATCTCCTCGATCACCGGCTGGACGAAGGTCAATCGCGAGGGCGCCATGCTCGCGATGCTCCACGAGGCCTGGCGCGAGCGCGGCTTCGGCGACTTCTACTCGTACTGCCTGCTCGCCGAGGGCAGCGTCGACATCGCGGCCGAACCCGAGGTGGCGCTGTGGGACCTGGCGCCGCTGGCCTTGCTCGTCGAGGAGGCCGGCGGGACCTTCACCGACCTGAAGGGACGGCCGGGGCCGGACGGCGGTTCCGCGCTGGCGACCAACGGCCTGCTGCACGAGCATGCCTTGGAGCGCCTCGGGGTCCGCTAGGTCCGGCCCCGCACCCGCTACTTGCGCTCAGCGAGGAACTTCAGGTGCTCACCGCGCTGGTGGATGCCGCCGCCCTCATGCTGGTTCCACGGCCACACGGTGATCCGCTTCTCGCCCTGCCAGCGGTTGTACGCGGCGAAGACGGTCGAGGGCGGGCAGACGTCGTCCATCAGCCCCACCGAGTACATCGCCGGGGCGGTGCCCCGTGCCGCGAAGTGGACGCCGTCGAAGTAGGAGAGCGTCGCGAAGACGCGGTCCTCGCGCAGGCGCTGACCGGCGAGGAAATCGACGAGCTCGTGGTAGGGGTAGGCGTCGGTGATCTCGACGGCGCGGCGGAAGTGGGTCAGGAACGGCACGTCGATCATCGCACCTGCCACGTCGCCGCGCAGGCCGCCGACGGCCTGGGTGATGCCGCCGCCCTGGCTGCCTCCCGCGATGACGATCCGGTCGGCGTCGACGGCCTCGTGGCCCTTGGCGACGTCGACGGCGCGGTAGGCGTCGGTGAACACGCGCCGGTAGTAGTAGTGCTCGGGCGCTTCGAGGCCCTGGGTCATCCACCCGCCCCTGGTCGGGCCGGTGGTCCCGTAGGGGTCGCCGGTGTCGCCGGGCTGCCAGTTGCCGTAGCCCTGGCCGCGGGTGTCCATCACCAAGTGGGCCCAGCCGGCGGCGGGGTAGGTGGTGTGCGCCCAGGGGTAGGAGCGGCCGCCGGAGTACCCGATGTACTCGACCACGCACGGGAGCGGGCCTTCAAGGCCCTTGGGCAGCAGGAGCCATCCCTTGATCGGGTGCCCGCCCCAGCCGGCGAAGGTGAGGTCGTAGACGTCGATGGCGGGGAGGTCGGCCTCGTAGGCTTCGAGCCGGACGTCGAGGTCGTGCGCGCCCGCTTCGCTGAGGGTCTGCTTCCAGAACTCGTCGAAGTCGGCCGGTTCGGGGACGTCGGGCCGGTATTCGCGGAGCTCCGCGAGCGGTAGGTCGAAAATTGCCATGACGAATTTCTAGCACGTCGGGCTGGAAGCGTTATCAGAGCTCCTGCGACAGCGAGTCGAACCGATGTCACCCGATGAAACGCCGACCGACCTCGGAGTTCGACTCGGGGGGAACACCCGTTCTGAACGGAATTGTCGGACGCAAACGCTTGCATTCCGTTTGAGCGAACGCTAACATCTATCGACACATATGAATGCATTTCCCGCGGCGACGCGTGCGGGGCAGTGGATCCGCCCGTCGCCGACGTGCCCGTGGAACGGTGGCCCCTCTCAACCACCGCGATCGACACGGGCCTCGGGTCCGCATCGAACCGACACTACGAGAGGACGAAAAAGTGAGCACCAACCCGGCAGTTCCGCGTATCAAGCGGCGCGTGCTCCTCGCTTCGACCGCTGGGGCCGCTGCGGCCGCCGGCGGGATCGGCGTCTGGGCGTCGCAAAGCGCCAACGCCGACAGCAACCCGCGGCCCACCTCAGGCGGCGCCGCCCCGCTCCAAAGCAGCGTCCAGGGATGGGCCAGCCAGAACGGCGGCGTCTCGGGCGGCTCCCACCAGACCCGCGTCTCGAGCGCCGACGAGTTTCTCTCCGCCATCGGCGAGGGCGGACTCATCGTCCGCCTGAGCGGCTCGATCTCGATCTCGGGCATGAACGACGTCGCCTCGGACACGACGGTCATCGGCGACTCGGGCGCTCGGATCACCGGCGGCGGCCTCGACATCAGCGGCCAGCGCAACGTCATCATCACGAACCTGACGTTCGACGACTGGGACGACGACGCGATCAACGTCCAGGAGAGCTCGACGAACGTCTGGATCCACCACAACACCTTCGGTGTCGGCAACGACGGCTGTCTCGACATCAAGCGCGAGTCGGACTTCATCACCGTGGCGTGGAACCGCTTCGACGGGCACGACAAGAACATGCTCCTCGGACACTCCGACGGCCACACCGCCGACCGGGGCCACCTGCGGGTGACCTACCACCACAACTTCTTCAACGGCACGAACCAGCGCAACCCGCGGGTCCGCTTCGGCGAAGGCGTCCACGTGGTGAACAACTACTACCGCGACATCGGCTCGTACGGTGTAGCAACCACCATGGACGCGGGAGTCATCCTGGAGGCCAACTACTTCGAGAACGTCGAAGAACCGGTGCACATCGGCGAAGGGAACTCCGAGGACGGCCGCCTGGTCGCGATCGACAACCACCTCGACAACTCCGGCGCGATCCTGGAGAACGGCAGTGTCTCCACGAACCTGCCGTACTCGTTCCGGGCGGACGACGCCTCGCAGATCGCGTCGATCGTGAGCGGCGGCGCGGGAGCGAGGTAGCGCCTCCTGCCTCACCGGCAACTGCCGCACAGTGGGGCCGACGAGGGCTCGCCGGCCCCGCCTGCATCAACCTGAGGCAGATTCGGCCTCGACTCTTGCAACCGTTTGCTGTTACCGCTACCATTCTTATATCGAGATGTCTAAATATATTGGCATCCTCCCCTCCCCCGAAAGGACCCTCAAATGGAGAACATCTTCAACACCAAGCACTCACGGCGCAAGCTCTGGACGCTCGCGGGACTCACCGCGGCCGGAACGGCGGCGGCTTCGACCGGTATCTGGGCTCCCCGGCACGCCCAAGCGCAGGTCGTCCCCGGAACCTGGTACACCATCGCGAGCCGGCATTCCGGTCTCGTGCTCGACATCCTCGACCTGTCCACGGCACCGGGGGCCGAGCTGATCCAGTGGAACAGCACCGGCGCCACCAACCAGCAGTTCCGCTTCGTCGACGCCGGCGGCGGCTACTACCGCATCCAGGCCCGCCACTCCAACCACGTCCTCGAGACCTACGAGTGGAGCACCGACAACGGCGCGACCATCGTCCAGTGGGACGACCTCAACGGCGCCAACCAGCAATGGCGGGTCGAGGAGAGCGGCGGCTACTACACCTTCGTCAACCGCCACTCCGGCAAGGCCCTCGACGTCTGGGAGTGGTCCACCACCCCCGGAAGCCGGATCTCGCAGTACGACGCGGCCGGCGACGCCAACCAGCAGTGGCAGCTCACGCCGGTGGGCGGCGGAGGCAACCCCGGCCAGACCGGCCTGGTGGGCTGGGCCACGCAGAACGGCGGCACGAGCGGCGGCGGCAACGCCTCGCCGATCAACGTATCCTCCGCCGGGGCACTGGCGGACGCGGTGAGCGGCAACTCGTCGAAGGTCGTTCGCGTGAGCGGAACCATCAACCTCGGCGACATGACCGACGTCGGCTCCAACACCACGATCATCGGCGCCTCCGGCGCCAGGATCACCGGCGGCGGCTTCCACCTCAGCGGCTCGCACAACGTCATCATCACGAACCTGACGTTCGACGACTGGGACGACGACGCCATCAACATCCAGGACGGTTCGACGAACGTCTGGGTCGACCACAACACCTTCGGGACCGGTTACGACGGCTCGTGCGACATCAAGCGCGAGTCCGACTTCATCACCGTCTCATGGAACCGGTTCAACGGCAGCCAGAAGAACATGCTGCTCGGCCACTCCGACGGCCACACCGCCGACCGCGGCCACCTCCGCGTGAGCTACCACCACAACTACTTCAACGGCACCAACTCGCGCAACCCGCGCGTGCGCTTCGGCGACCCGGTCCACGTCTACAACAACTACTACCGGAACGTCGGCGGCTACGGCTGCGCCACCACGATGGACGCCGGCGTCATCTTCGAGGGCAACTACATCGAGAACACCGACAGCCCCGTCGAGATCGGCTACGCCAGCTCCGACCCCGGCCGGTGCGTCTCCCGGAACAACCACCTGGTGAACTCGCCGACCCCGGCCTCGAGCGGCTCGGTGCAGGGAGTGCCCTACAGCTACTCCCTCGACACACCGTCGCAGATCGCCTCCATCGTCAGCAACGGCGCCGGCGTCGGCTAGGCGGCACCGGACAACCGATGCGAACACCGAGCGGTCGGGGCCTCACGGAGGCCCCGACCGCTCGCGCTGCGGAGCCTAAGCCCAGGCGAGACCGAGCTCGCTGAACAGCTTGCCGCCGCGTGCCGCGGCCTCCACGGCCGCGTCGGCGCCTCCGAGGAGGGTCACCGGGTCATCGCCGACGCGGCGCAGGTGCCCCTCGTCGACCAGCGGCGGGATCGGGTCGTTCAGCACGCGCTCCAAGACGCCGGTGAAGGTCTTGGCGCGCCGCAGCCCCGAGATGAGGCCGACGCCCCGCTGGCGGTGGAGCAGGAGGTTGTCGAGCAGATCGGTGCGCCCGTACTGCTTGGGCTCGTCCTCGCCGGGCAGTTGCAGCAGGTCGGTCGGGTACTGGAACCAGGCCTCGCCTTCGGTGCCGCGGACGTAGACGTCGCCTTCGACCTTGCGCTCACCGCAGAGCGTCACGGCGACGGTCATGGTCACGCCGCCCTTGTTGACCCCGCGCCACACGGCGGTGTCGTCGACCTCGATGCCGGGGCGGCACCGCAGCCGCTCGAGTTCGATGTCGCCGTCCATCGGCCAGTCCCCCGCGATCGCGAGCACCTGCTGCGAGGCGTGCGCGAAGGGGTTGGCGAGGGCTCCGTCGGCGATGAGGGTGCCGTTCACCTCGCGCTTCCCGGCCCAAGGCGAGCGCCGGTAATACGAGTCGGGCCGCTGCCAGGAGCCGGCGACGCCGACCGCTTCGAGCCGGCCGAGCCGACCGGCCTCCATGGCGTCGCGCAACGCGCTGAACGCGTGCGAGCCGAGGGCCTGGAAGCCCACCTGGACGGCGCGGCCGGTCTCGACCATGACGTCGTAGAGCCGCCTGTACTCCTCCAGGGAGGCCACCGGCGGCTTCTCGAGGTACACGTCGGCGCCGTGCCGCATCGCGGCCGAGGCGATCGGCACGTGCGTCGGCGGCGGGGTGGCGATGATGACGACGTGCGGATCGGTCTCCGCCAGCAGGCGCTCGTAGTCGTCGAAGACGGGCGCGTCGCCGATGGGGGTCTCGGCGTTCTCGGTGATCTCGGCGGTGTCGCACAGACCGACGAGTTCCACTTTGCCGGCGCGTCGCCTCGGCTCGAGGTTGTGTCGGTGGTGCAGTCCGTAGCCGTTCGCACCGACCAGGGCGATGCGAGGGATTCGAAGGTCCATCAGGCGTTCTCCAGGGTTGTGGCCACCCCGTGCCGGTCCAGTGCCGCCAGCCATGCCGTGGCGGCTCGGCGCAGCTCGCGGTCGACCGCCACCGGTTCGGGGACGACTTGCCGGACCCCGAGGATAGCGTCGATCCTCGCCGCCGGCCGCGGCCCCGCCTCGGCGAGGCTCTTGCGCAGGATGGCGGCGAGCGGGTCGTCCAGCGGCAGGGGCGAGCCGTCGTCGGCACGGCCCTCGCAGAAGCGGATCCAGGCGGCGAGCGGCAGGGCGACGAGATGGATCGGGTGCCCGGCCTCGGCGAGGTCGGCGATCGTGCCCAGCAGCCGCTGCGGCAGCTTCTGGCTGCCGTCCATGGCGACCTGGAGGCAGCGGTGCTTGATCGCGGGGTTGGCGAAGCGTTCGAGCACCTCGTCCCCGTACGCGACCGTGTCGCGCCCGTCCGGCGGCGTGAAGCTCGGTGCGATCTGGTCGGCGATGAGACGCTCGGCGAAGGCCCTGGCGCCCGGGAGCGCGAGGGTCTCGCAGATCGTCTCGACGCCGGCGAGCGCGCCGAGGTAGGCGAGCGCGGAGTGGACGCCGTTGAGGGTGCGCAGTTTCAGGCGCTCCCAGCCGGCGACGTCGTCGGTGAACGTGGCGTTCCAGTCGGGCCTGGGCCCGGCGAAGCGGTCCTCGATGACCCATTGGCCGAACGGTTCGGCCTCGACGGCGGCGGCGTCGGCGAGCCCGAGCGCCGCTGCGGCCCGCTCGAAGGTCTCGGGCGTGGAGGCGGGGACGATCCGGTCGACCATGCTGGACGGGAAGGTGACGTGCTCCTCGGCCCAGGCGCGCGTGTCGTCGTCGAGGAGCGGTTCGACGGCGGACCTGGTGGCGGCGCCGTTGTCGGGGAGGTTGTCGCAGCACAGGATCGTCAGCGGCGCACCGCCGTGCTTGGACCGGCGCGCGAGCCCCCTGGCGAGGAGTCCGGGGACGCCCTCGGGGTCGCGGTAGGCCTTCTCGGTGACGGTGAGGGTGACGATGTGGACGTCGTCGGAGGCGATGAGGTCGAGCGCGCGCTCCTCCTCGCCGGCGATGTGCAGGGTGTCGACGATCGAGCCGACGACGCGCACTTCGGCGCCGTCGGGTCCGAGGGTGGCCACCGTGTAGAGCCCGTCCTGGGCGGCGAGGGCGTCGATGACCTCCCGCGAGTGCGGGGCGGCCACGGTGATGCCCCAGCCGGTGTCGTCGGTGTAGACGGCCTGGTGGGCGCGGTGGAAGGCCCCGGCGCCAATGTGCAGGATGCCGGCGCGTTCCGGACGCGCGCCCGGAACGCGGACGGTTCCGGGCACGCGCGCGAGCGTGTGGTTGCTGAGGGCGCGCTCGTCTAGTGCTTCCACGCCGGTCCGTTCGGGTAGGAGTACTCGGCGATGGACTCGTCCTTGAGGGTGACGGAGTAGCCCGGCCGGGTCGGCACGCGGTAGCGGCCGTCGACGACGGTCACCGGGTCGGTGTAGTGCTCGTGGAGGTGGTCCACGTACTCGATCATGCGGCCCTCAAGGGTCTTGCCGATCCGCAGGTACTCGAACATGCCCAGGTGCTGGACGTATTCGCACAGCCCGACGCCGCCGGCGTGGGGGCAGACGTCGACGCCGTGCTTGGCGGCCATGAGCAGCGTGGCGAGGACCTCGGGGATGCCGCCGACGCGGCAGGCGTCGACCTGGCAGACGCGGATGGCCTCGGCCTGGAGCAGCTGCTTGAAGATGACGCGGTTGGCGGCGACCTCGCCGGTGGCGACGCGGATCGGCGCGACGGCCCGGGCGATCGTGGCGTGTCCGAGGACGTCGTCGGGGTGGGTGGGCTCCTCGATCCAGTACGGGTCGTAAGCGGCCAGGCGCCTCATGTTCTCGACGGCCTCGGGCACCGACCAGATCTGGTTGGCGTCCATCATGAGCAGGCGGTCGGGTCCGATGATGTCGCGGATGATGCCGGCGCGGCGCACGTCGTCGGCGACGTCGGGAGAGCCGACCTTCATCTTGACGGCGGTCCAGCCTTCGGCGACGGCCTCCTCGGTGAGGGCCTTGACCTTCTCGTCGGGGTAGCCGAGCCAGCCGACGGAGGTCGTGTACGCCGGGAAGCCGTCCCGCTCGAGCGTGGCGAGGCGCTCGGCGTAGCCGTCCTTGCCCGCGTCGAGGATGGCCTCGGCCTCGGCCGGGGTGAGCTCGTCGACGATGTGCCGGTAGTCGATCTGGGCGGCCAGTTCGGCGGAGTCCATCTCGGCGAGCAGCTGCCACATCGGCTTGCCTTCGATCTTGGCGCGCAGGTCCCACACGGCGTTGACGATGGCGCCGACGGCCATGTGGGTGGCGCCCTTCTCGGGGCCGAGCCAGCGGATCTGGGGCTCCTGGGCGAGCTCGCGGGTGAAGCCGACGGGATCGTCGAAGATGCCCTCGACGGTGCGGCCCACCACCAGATGCGCAAGCGCTTGCACCGATGCGCAGGTGATCTCGTTGCCGCGCCCTCCGGTGAAGGTGAAGCCCGTCCCGGTCGGCCCGCCGTCGGTGAACAGCTCGACGTAGGTGGCCGAGTAGTCGGCCCGGTTGATCGAGTCCGAGCCGTCCGCGTCCGCTGCGGTCGGGAAGCGAACGTCGTGGACTTCGAGGCGTTCGATCTTCGTCATCACTGTTCCATTCCGTAGATGCTGCGAGGGAGGTTATAGGCGAGGTCGACCGCGACTTCGGCGGCCTCGTCCTCGGTCATCCTGTGGTCGGCGACCAAGCGTGCGAGGAAGGCGGCGTCGACGCGGCGGGCCACGTCGTGGCGGGCCGGTATGGAGCAGAACGCGCGGGTGTCGTCGACGAAGCCGGCGGTGTTGTAGAACCCGGCGGTCTCGTGGACGGCCTCCCTGAAGCGGCGCATGCCCTCGGGCGAGTCCAGGAACCACCAGGGGGCGCCGGCGAACACCGAGGCGTAGCCGCCCGCGAGCGGCGCGATCTCGCGGCTGAAGGTGGTCTCGTCGAGCGTGTACAGGACGATGCGGAAGCGCGGGTCGTTGCCGAAGGCGTCCAAGAGCGGCTTGAGGCCCCGCGCATACGTGTTCAGGTCGGGAATGTCGCCGCCGACGTCGCGGCCCCAGCCCTCGTACAGCCACCGGTTGTGGTTGCGCCACGAACCCGGATGCAGCTGCATGACCAGCCCGTCCTCGACGCTCATGCGGGCGAATTCGACCAGCATCAGCGCGGGGAACGTCCCCTGCTCTGTCTCGTCGGCTTCGCCTTTGAGCGCCTTGTGGAAGATCTCGGCCGCCTTGGCGGGGTCGTCCACGGTCATCGAGGTCCGGTTGCCGTGGTCCGAACACGTCGCTCCGGCGGCGATGAAGTCCTGGCGGCGGGCGCGCAGCGCCTCGAGGAAGCCCTCGAAGGTGGACGTGTCGTGCCCGGTGATCTCGCCGAGTCGCCGCACCCGGTCGGCCCAGCCGGGCCAGTCGGGCTCGACGAGGTTGTCGGGTCGGAAGGTCGTGACGACCTTGCCGCCCTTGCCGCCCCATTTGCGGCCGTTCTCGGCCGGGAGTCCTTCGAGCTTGGCGTGGGGGTCGAGCGAGTCGATCGGGCTCTCGGTGGTGGCGAGGACCTCGATGTTGAACCGGTCGAACAAAGCCCTGGGCCGGTAGTCAGGCTCGGTGAGGCGGGCCGAGAGGTGGTCGTAGAACTCGTCGGCGGTCGCGGCGCTGAGCGTCTTGTAGATCCCGAAGACCTCCGCGAAGGTGTGGTCGAGCCACATCTTCGAAGGGGTGCCGCGGAACAGGTGGTAGTGCTCGGCGAAGCGCCGCCAGATCGTGCGGCCGTCGACCTCCGACGGCTCGCCCTTGACGGACGGCACGCCGAGCTGGTCGGGCGTGACGCCCTGGCTGTACAGCATCCGGGTCAGATAGTGGTCGGGCACGACGAACAGGCGCGCGGGGTCGGGGAACGGCTCGTTCTCCGAGAGCAGCCGGGGGGCGACGTGCCCGTGCGGGCTCACCAGCGGCAGGTCGGTGGTGCGCTGGTGGATCTCGCGGGCGATGGCGCGGGTGCGCTCGTCGGGCGGGAAGAGGCGGTCGGGATGCAACGTCAAGGGTGCTCCTACTGCTTGAAGAGGTCGGCGACGACGACCGGCCGGCCGGTGGCGATGGATTCGTTCGAGGCCAGCCCGGCGGCGAGGGCGTTGACGCCGTCTCGGGCGGTGGCCGAGCGCTGGTGGGGGTCGGTGTCGCCGTCGAAGAGGACGCCGAGCATCCGCTGGTCGCCGCCGCCGTGGCCGGCGCGCTGGTACTCACCGACGTCGATCTTGCTCGGCTTGGTCCAGAACGGGTGGAGGGTGAGCTCGTACCAGCCCTCCTCGGCGGCCGCGTCGGTGCCGTGCACCGAGGCGCCGTTGGGGCCCTTGAGGGCGGGGTTGACGTGGTCGTTCTCGACGACGAGCAGCTCGAGCCGGCCCTGGGTGCCGTTGAAGGAGACCCGGTAGCCCTCCCAGGGCGAGTAGGCGGTGAGCCGATAGGACAGCGTCGCACCTGAGGCGTAGTCGACCAGGGCCATCATGTCGTCGTAGATCGTCACGCCGGGAGCGAAGACGTTCTGGTCGCGGATATAGCCGTCGTCGGCCTCTGCGTCGAGGTAGAGCGACTTGAGCCCCTCGCTCTCCTCCATGTGCAGGGCGAACGGGTCGTCGACGGCGCTCGGCGAGCCGGCGGCGCGGTCGTAGCCGCGGTCGTGCCCGTGGCGCTTGCCGTTCTCGCCGTAGAAGGCGAGCCGACCTTTGGCAAACGCTTGTATTGGTGCGGAATCGAGCCACCAGTTCACGAGGTCGAAGTGGTGGCCGGACTTGTGCACGAGCAGCCCGCCGGACTGATCGGCGAGGCGGTGCCAGCGGCGGAAGTAGTCGGCGCCGTGCCGGGTGTCCAGGAGCCAGTCGAAGCCCACCGAGATGATCTCGCCGACCGCGCCTTCGCGCAGGAGCTCGGCGACCTTCTCGTGGAGCGGGTTGTACCGGTAGTTGAAGGTGACGGTCACCTTCCCGGCCGACCGCTCTTCCGCGGCGAGGATCTCGGCGGCGTGCTCCGCGGTGGTGGTCAGCGGCTTCTCGCAGATGACGTCGAGGTCGCGATCGAGGGCGGCGAGGATGTACTCGTGGTGGTACGCGTCGACGCATGTGACGATGACGGTGTCGGGCTTCGTCTCGTCGAGGAGCTTCGCGAAGTCCGCGGCGGCGTAAGCGGCCGGGGCCGGGACTCCGGCGGCCTCGATGGCCGCGCGGTGGACGTCGATGCGGTGGGCGTTGGTGTCGGCCAGCGCGACCAGCCGCGCCTTGTCACCCCGCTCCACCAGGGCATTGACGAACATGTTGGCTCGAGAGCCGGTTCCCACGAGTGCATAGCGATGGGGCGTGCCTGACATGTGACTCCTTCGTCTGCAAGGTTCTGGTAAACGCTATCGAAGATGTCACGCGCAGACAAGTACGGGTGGGGCATCCGGCCTGCGCACTTCGCCGTTCGAGCCTCGTCCCGTCTAGCTCGGCGTGGCCTTCACGAAGGGCGGCTTGACGACCCGTACCGCCAGTCGGCGACCGCGGACGTCCAGCTCCAGCTCCGAGCCCGGCTTGTACCCGGCGTCGAGCAGCGCCAGCGCCACGCCCTTCTTCAGCGAAGGACCGAAGGTCCCGGAGGTGGTCTCACCGACCTGCCGGTCGCCGTCGAGGACGCTCATGTGCGCGCGGGGCACCCCCTTGCCGACCGCTTCCAGGCCCCACAGTCGCCGCTTCGGACCGGCGGCGCGCTCGGCCTCGAGCGCGGCCTTGCCCCAGAACTCGGGCTTGTCCCAGCCGACCGCCCAGCTCAGGCGGGCCTGCACCGGCGTGATGTCGAGGCTCAGGTCCTGACCGTGCAGCGGGTAGCCCATCTCCAGCCGCAGCGTGTCCCGCGCGCCGAGACCGCAGGGGCTCGCGCCCGCGACGAGCATCCCGTCCCACAGGTCCCCCGCCGCCTCGTTCGGGACGACCAGCTCGAAGCCGGTCTCGCCGGTGTAGCCCGAGCGGCAGACGATGACGGCGGCCCCGTCGACGAAGCGCTCCTCGAAGGACATGTACTCGTGCTCGTGCGGCAGCCCCAGGTATTCGAGGATGCGCGGCGATTCGGGGCCCTGGACGGCCAGCACCGCGAGCGAGCGGTGCACGTTGCGGATCTCGATGCCGTCGGGCGCGGCCTCCTCCAGGCGGCGTGTCACCGCTGTGGTGTTGGCGGCATTGGGGACCAGCAGGACCTCCTCGTCGGAGAGCCGGTAGGCGATGAGGTCGTCGACCACGCCGCCCTCGGCGTCGCAGCACAGCGTGTACTGGGCGCCGCCGCTGCCGATCCGGTTCAGGTCGTTGGTCAGGCACCGGTTGACGAAGTCGACCGCGCCGGGCCCGTCGACCCACACCTTGCCCAGATGCGAGACGTCGAAGACGCCGACCCTCGAACGCACCGAAGCGTGCTCGGCGAGCACGCCCGAGGCGTAGTGCAGCGGCATCTGCCAGCCCGCGAACGGCGCGAACTTCGCCCCCTGCTCCAAGTGGCGGTCGTGCAGCGGCGATACCAGAGGTGACGATGCAGGCTCAGACATGGCTAAGACGATATCGAACGAATCCCAGCCCGTAGGATCGGTCCGTTTCCAATAGCGTTACGTAAGGACTGGACATGACTGACCTGCTCAGCGCCTCCGGCGACATCGCCGACGCGCGCGCCGACGTGATCGTCGTGGGCGTGCACGCCGGCGAGGACGCCGCGATCATCCCCGCCGTCGCCTCCGGCGTCGACGCCGCCTTCGGCGGGCGCCTGGCCGAGACGCTGGCCGCGCTCGACAACACCGGTTCGGCCTCCTCCCTGACACGGCTGGCCGCCCCGACCGATCTGTCCGCGAAGCTGGTGTTCGCCGTCGGGCTGGGCGACGCCGATGACCGGGACGACGAGACGCTGCGCCGCGCCGCCGGGACCGCGGCGCGGGCCGCGTTCGGCCTCGGCTCGGTGGCCATCGCCTTCGAAGGCGATCCCGAGGCCACCGCGACCGGCGCCGCTTTGGGCGCCTACAAGTTCGAGGGCTACAAGACCGAGGGCGGCGGCGAGGAGCCGCCGGAGTCGATCACGGTGTACGGCGCCTCCGAGGCGGACGTCGAGCGGGCGGCGATCCTGGCGGCGAGCGTGGCGCTCACGAAGACCTGGGTGAACACCCCCGCGAACCTGCTGCGTCCGCCGACGTTCGCGTCCGAGATCGAGCAGCGGGCCTCCGAGGCCGGCGTCGAGGTCGAGATCCTCGACGCCGAGGCGCTCTCGGCGGGCGGCTACGGCGGCGTCCTGGCCGTGGGCGGGGGCTCCTCGGCCGAGCCCCGTCTGGTGCGGCTGAGCTACCGGCCCGAGGGCGCGACGAAGCACGTGGCGCTGGTCGGCAAGGGCATCACCTTCGACTCCGGCGGGATCTCGATCAAACCGGTGGCGGGCATGTGGGACATGAAGACCGACATGGCCGGGGCCGCGGCCGTGGTCAGCGCCACGCTCGCCGCGGCGCGGCTCGGCCTGAACGTCAACGTCACGTGCACGGTGGCGCTGGCGGAGAACATGGTGTCGGGCTCGTCCTACCGTCCTTCCGATGTGGTCAAGGCCCGCAACGGGAAGACGATCGAGGTGCTCAACACCGACGCCGAGGGCCGGATCGTGCTGGCGGACGCGCTCTCGCGGGCCGCCGAGGACGAACCGGACGCGATCTACGACGTCGCCACGCTCACCGGCGGGCAGGTCGTGGCGCTGGGCCGGCGCACGTTCGGGCTGATGGGAACCGACACCGAGACCGAGCGGGTGCGCCGCGTCGGCCAGGAGCTCGGTGAGCACGGCTGGCCGATGCCGTTCCCCGAGGACATCGTCAAACTCATGGAGTCCTCGATCGCGGACGTGCAGCAGTGCGCCACGGGCCTCAAGCGGGACGCGCACATGGTCCAAGGCGGGATCTTCCTGTCGAAATTCGTGCCCGAGGAGATTCCGTGGGCGCACATCGACATCGCGGGCCCGGCCGACTCCGACTCCGCGTACGGCTACATCGCGAAGGGCGCGACCGGCATTCCGGTGCGCACGCTCGTCGCGCTCATCGCCGAGTTCGAGTGAACGGAGGCCGCACCGTCCTCACCACCATGTGGCGGGACGGTGCGGCAACAGTTGTGCAACCGTTATCAAGTGCTAGGTGCGGCGCTGCCGCTCCAGCTTCTTGCGCTGGTCGTAGTCGCGTTTCCGCTGGGGGTACCCGGTCTTGGCGACCTCGTATACCGGGATGCCTTGCTTGCGGCCCAAGGCGAACGCCCCGGCCGGGCCGTCGACGCGCCGGCGCGTCCACTCCCCGTCGTGGGCGATGAGCATGACCGTGGTCTCGGTGACCGTCGTGCGGGGCTCGATATAGGCCTCGACACCGGTCCGGCTCTTGATGAATTCGATGAGATGCCGCTGGTCGCCGTTGTCGGACGCTCGGTCCAGCGTGCCATTCTTGTTCTTCTTCTTGCGTCCAAACCAGCCCACTGCGGCTCCTTCCGCACCATTGAGGTGTCAACTATCAAGCGTACACACGGCCGAGACGGCGTGTGTTCAGCCGCACAGGAGCGGGGCTTTCGGAAGCGGGCGGTGAGGAGTTGAATGGTGTTGCACACTCCATTCCTCCGGGTCTAGTCGCTCGCGCACCGGGACCGGTGGAAGGATGGGACGCGTACCCAAGCACACGCGGCGACGCTAGCGGAGCCGTAAATCTGTACCGTTAAGTGGGGAGAGCAATGAGCGACCCGAACGCAGGATACGACGTAGTAATCCTGGGTGGCGGCAGCGGCGGCTACGCCAGCGCATTCCGCGCGGCCGAGCTCGGCATGTCCGTGGCCCTGATCGAGAAGGACAAGGTCGGCGGCACCTGCCTGCACCGTGGTTGCATCCCCACGAAGGCGCTGCTCCACGCCGGCGAGGTCGCCGACACGACGCGCGACGCCGATCAGTTCGGCATCCTCGCCGAGTTCCAGGGCGTCGACATGAAGGCGATCAACAAGTACAAGGACGACGTCGTCGCCAAGCTGTACAAGGGCCTGCAGGGTCTGGTCAAGGCCCACAAGGTCGACTTCATCAACGGCACCGGCAAGCTCGTCGGGCCGAACACCGTCGAGGTGGACAACGGGCAGACCGTCACCGGTCGCAATGTCGTCCTCGCCACCGGCTCGTACTCCAAGACCCTGCCGGGCCTGGAGATCGACGGCGAGAGGGTCATCGCCTCCGAGCACGCGCTGAACCTCACCGAGCTGCCGAACAAGGCCATCGTCATCGGCGGCGGCGTCATCGGCGTCGAGTTCGCCTCCGCCTGGAAGTCCCTGGGCGTCGAGGTCGAGATCATCGAGGGTCTCCCCCGCCTCCTCGCCGCCGAGGACGCCGACGCCTCCAAGCAGTTGGAGCGGGCTTTCCGCAAGCGCGGCATCAAGTTCCACACCGGCAAGTTCTTCGAGAAGGTCGAGAGGACCGGTTCGGGCGTCCAGGTCACCATCCAGGGCGGGACCGTCGTCGAGGGCGACCTGGTGCTCGTCGCCGTCGGGCGCGGCCCGGCGACGGCGAACTGCGGCTTCGAAGAGCAGGGCGTCACGATGGACCGCGGGTTCGTGCTCACCAACGAGCACCTGCAGACGAACGTGCCGAACGTCTACGCCGTCGGCGACATCGTCCCCGGCGTGCAGCTCGCCCACCGCGGCTTCCTCCAGGGCATCTTCGTGGCCGAGCACATCGCGGGCCTGAACCCCGCCGTGATCGACGAGACCGGCATCCCGCGCGTGACCTTCACCGAGCCCGAGGTGGCCTCGATGGGCCTCAACGAGGACAAGGCGAAGGAGCAGTACGGGGCCGACAAGATCAAGTCGGTCAACTACAACCTCGCCGGCAACGGGAAGTCCAACATCCTCAAGACGCAGGGCTTCATCAAGCTCGTCGCGGTCGAGGACGGGCCGATCGTCGGCGTCCACATGGTCGGCGCGCGCATCTCCGAGCAGATCGGCGAAGCCGAGCTCATCTACAACTGGGAGGGCTACGCTTCGGACGTCGCCCAGCTCATCCACATGCACCCGACGCAGAACGAAGCGATCGGCGAGGCGGCCATGCTCTTGGCCGGCAAACCGCTGCACGCGCACGACTAAGACACACGACCACAGGAGCTGAACAGAACGATGTCGACATCGGTAACGATGCCCGCCCTCGGTGAGTCCGTCACCGAGGGAACCGTGACGCAGTGGCTGAAGAAGGAAGGCGACACCGTCGAGGTGGACGAGCCTTTGCTGGAGGTGTCGACCGACAAGGTCGACACCGAGGTGCCTTCCCCCGTGGCCGGCGTGGTGCTGAAGATCGTGGCCCCAGAGGACACCGACGTCGAGGTCGGCGGCGAGCTCGCCATCATCGGCGACCCGTCGGAGTCCGGTGGGGACGCCCCGGCCGCGACGCCGGCGCCCGCCGCCGAGCCCGAGCAGCAGTCCGAGCCTGAGCAGCAGTCCGAGCCCGATCAGAAGCCGGAGGCGGAGCAGAAGCCCGAGCCCGAGCAGGCTCCCGCGCCCGAGCAGAAGCCCGTCGCCGAGCAGGGCGCCCCGGCGCAGCAGGAGCAGGCTCCTTCCTCCGCCGAGGGCACCGAGGTGCTGCTGCCCGAGCTGGGCGAGTCGGTCACCGAGGGCACGATCATCACTTGGCTCAAGTCCGTCGGCGACACCGTCGAGGTCGACGAGCCGCTGCTGGAGATCTCGACGGACAAGGTCGACACCGAGATCCCGTCCCCGGCCGCCGGCACCCTGCTGGAGATCAAGGTCGGCGAGGACGAGACCGCCGAGGTCGGCTCCGTGCTGGCGATCGTCGGCAGCGGCACCGCCGCTCCGGCCGCCACGCCCACGCCGCAGCCGGCCGCCGAGCCGCGCGCCGAAGAGGCTCCGGCCGTCACCGGGGAGGACCGGGTCCCGACCGAGACGGAACCGGCCGCCGCTCCGGCCGAGCAGACCACGCCGCAGCCGCAGCAGCCGGCCGCGGCCGAGCAGACCGCACCGGAGCCGGCCCCGGCCGCCGCTCCGGCTCCGACCGCCACGAAGCCGTCGGACTCGTACGTCACGCCGCTGGTCCGCAAGCTCGCGGCCGAGAACGACGTGAACCTCGCCGAGATCAAGGGCACCGGCGTGGGCGGGCGCATCCGCAAGCAGGACGTGCAGGCCCTCATCGACCAGAAGGCCGCCGAGCCGGCCGAGACGCCGGCCCCCGCCGCTCCCGCGGCGCCTGCCGAGGTCAGCCCGCTGCGCGGGCGCACCGAGAAGATGTCGCGTCTGCGCCAGTCCGCGGCGAAGGCCCTGCTCCAGTCCATGCAGACCACGGCGCAGCTCACCACGGTCCGCGAGGTCGACGTCACCAAGGTGGCGAAGATCCGCGCGGCCAAGAAGGACGAGTTCCTCGCCCGCCACGGCGTGAAGCTCTCGTTCCTGCCGTTCTTCTCGATCGCCGCGATCGAGGCCCTCCAGCAGTACCCGATCATCAACGCCTCCATGAACTTGGAGGAGAAGACGATCACCTACCCCGAGGCCGAGAACGTCGGCTTCGCGGTGGACACGCCCAAGGGCCTCATCGTCCCGGTGATCAAGAACGCCGGCGACCTGAACATCCCGGGCTTGGCGAAGCGGATCGCTGAGATCGCGGACAAGGCCCGCAACGGCGGCCTGTCGCCCGACGATCTGTTCGGCGGGACGTTCTCGATCACGAACACCGGCTCGGTGGGCGCGCTGTTCGACACGCCGATCGTGCCGCTGGGGCAGTCGGCGATCCTCGGCACCGCCGCGATCGTCAAGCGCCCGCGCGTGATCGACGACCCGGACCTGGGTGAGGTCGTCGCGGTTCGCTCGGTCATGAACCTGACCCTGAGCTACGACCACCGGCTCATCGACGGCGCCGACGCCGCCCGCTACCTGGCGGCGGTCACCAAGCGCATCGAGGAAGGCAACTTCGAGCACCAGCTCGGGCTGTAGGCCTCGAGCGGTATCACGC
>NZ_BAAHCB010000004.1:132924-306359 GCF_054776215.1 Glycomyces tarimensis | reverse complement strand
CCCCCCCCCCCCCACACGCGTTCTGGCGCAACCCGATTCACTCCGAACTAGACGGTTCTGGACGCTCCTTTAAACGCTGGTGAACTACCCGTAACCTTGCGCCTAGTGTCCTCGTTGTTCCTGCAACCCACCTTTTGTGACCCCACGCGGAAGTTAGGAACTCGAATGTCGATCGAGTACAACGAGATTCTCGCCATGCTGATGGAAAACCGCCCCGAATTCGCGACCGAGCTCTACAACTGGTCGAACGGCCCCGACCTCCCCGAATACGATCGCATCGCGATCGACCGCCAGACCCTCGAGCTGTCGAACCGCGGCGACCGGCTCCACGTCTGCGCGCTCGCCGCGTACTCCAAGGGCGAGGAGCGGGTCTTCGCGATCCTGTTCGACGCGGTCCTCGCCCCCGACCCCGACCAGGCCGAATGCTGGCTGGAATTCATCGCCGACGCGCAGCGGGCACTGAGCTGCATGGTGGCCTTCGTAGTGCTGTGCAGGGACACCCGGACCGCCAAGTGGGCCCTCGCGCACAGCGCCGTCGGAGATATCGGCAACTATGTTCTGCCGGTGGTCATTCCATCTTTGCTCGCGAGCGCCTAGAATAGATCCGGCCCCGCCGCCGACCCCACCACGGCGGCGAGGGCCCCTTAGCAACCCGGTTGCGGCCGAATCAGCCCCGGGCGAGACTGACGACATGTCCAGATTCGGCACTCCGGTCCCCTACGCCGCCACGGCGGTGCGCCCCGACTACAGCGAACTCCCCACCGCCGTCCGCGAGCGGATCGCGCGGTGGAACTCCCGATGACGCCCGAGGCGCTCGACCTCATGCTGCGGGCTTGGGCGGACGCGGCCGAACTGCTCGCCCCGGCGCCACCGTCGCTCCTGGACGTCGGAGTGGAACGCCGCCCGATGGACGACTCACAGGAGGGGCCGATCGAGGGCGTCTCGCCGTACCTTCGCGAGCACCAGCGATGGAGCGGCCTCGTGGCGGCGGACTGGCTGGCGCACCGAAGGCACTGGTGAAGTCTCACCATACAAGAAACGTATCCCATAGACTGAAACGCCCGGTTAGGGTTTCGTCATGTCAAAAGAGACGGCGACCTACCTCCACGGCCACCACGAGTCGGTCCTGCGCTCGCACGCCTGGCGAACGGCGGAGAACTCGGCGGCCTACCTGCTCCCCGAATTGCAGGCGCACAGCACGATACTCGACGTCGGGTGCGGTCCGGGCACGATCACGACCGACCTGGCGGCGATCGCCCACAAGGGCCATGTGACCGCGGTCGACCGCGCCGAGGGCATCCTGGAACAAGCGGCCGAGTACGCGGCGGCCTCGGGCGTCGAACATGTCGACTTCGAGGTGGCCGACGTCCACGAGCTCCGCTTCGAAGACGACGCCTTCGACGTCGTCCACGCACATCAGGTGCTCCAACATGTGGGCGACCCGGTCCAGGCCCTGCGGGAGATGCGGCGAGTGGCGACACCCGGCGGCGTCGTGGCGGTGCGGGACTCCGATTACCGGTCCTTCACCTGGTACCCGGAGTCCGATGGCCTGACGGACTGGTTGGACCTGTACGAGCGGGTCGCCCGAGCGAGCGGCGGCGAACCCGATGCCGGCCGACGCCTCAAGTCCTGGGCCTTGAAGAGCGGCTTCCGCGAAGAAGACATCACGGCGACCTCTTCCACGTGGACCTACAGCACCCCGCATCAGCGCAAGTGGTGGAGTGAACTGTGGGCGGACCGCGCGCTGCAGTCCGGCTTCGCCACGCAGGCGGTCGAAGGCGGCCACGCCACCCGGCGAGACCTGGAGGCCATAGCGCAAGCCTGGCGCAGCTGGGGCGCCCAAGACGACGGCTGGCTGATGCTCCCCCACGGCGAACTCCTCTGCCGAGTCTGAGCCGCGGCCGAAAGCGGCTATGCCGGTGGTCACTTCGGCTTGCGTCCGGTACCCGGGTACGGGTTTACGGTGGACTCCGACCAGGCAGTTCACCGAACCGCGAGGAGCGACCGCCATGACCGCATCGCCGATCACCGAAGTGACCGGGACCCAACTCGACGCGCGCTCGCAGTCACGGCTAGCCCGAGCGTGGGTGCCGGCCGATGCGTGCCGGCTGCCCGCCGACGAGCAGCCGCTCCGCCTGGCCGCGTTCGAGGGTCTGTTCGCCACCGCCGTCCATGCCGTCCACCGCGTCGCACCGAACCGACTGCTCCTGGACCTGTCGCCCGAGCCGTCCGTGGCGGCAACGGCCGCCGAACTGGCCGCGCGCGAGGCCGACTGCTGCGGTTTCTTCGCTTTCACGCTCACCGCCGCCGAAGGCTCGCTCAGCTTCGAGGTGGCGGTGCCCGAGCATCGCAGCGGAGTGCTGGACGGTCTGGCCGCCAGGCCGCATCCGCGGGGGCCCGGGCATGAGCGCCGGTCTGCGCCCCGGACAGGTGGCGGAGGCCGCCGGGGTCGGCCGGGAGACGTTGCGCTACTACGAGCGGCGCGGCCTGCTGGCCGAAGCCGAACGCACCCTCGGCGGCCACCGGCTCTACCCGGCCCAGACGGTGACTCGGCTGCGGCTGATCAAGGCGGCCCAGCGGCTCGGGTTCACACTGGACGAGATCGCCGAACTGACCGACCCGCAGCGGCATCGCCGTCGTCCCGACGGCGGCCTCGCCGCCGGTGCGCGGACCAAGCTCGCCCAGGTCGAGGCGCGCATCGCCGACCTCGAGGCCGTCGCCGAGCTGCTGCGCGCGGCCCTGTCCGCCGGCTGCGACGACCTTGACGCCTGCGCGGCCACGCCCGAGTGCCCGCTCCCGTTCCCCGAGCGCAGACCCGGGCCATGACCGCATTGGTAGGGTCGCGCCCGTGGACATCGCCCGGTCAATCTTCCTGTTCATCCTCGCGGCCCTCGCCGAGATCGGCGGGGCCTGGCTGGTCTGGCAAGGGGTCAGGGAGCACCGCGGCATCCTGTGGATCGCCGCCGGGATCATGGCCCTGGGCGCCTACGGCTTCGTCGCCACCTTCCAGCCCGACCCGCATTTCGGGCGCATCCTGGCCGCCTACGGCGGTATCTTCGTCGCCGGCTCCTTGGCCTGGGGCATGGTCGTCGACGGCTTCCGCCCCGACCGGTGGGACGTGATCGGCGCGTCCATCTGCCTGCTCGGCGTAGCCGTCATCATGTACGCCCCACGCGCCTGACCGCCACTATGCCAAGGTGAACGCATGACGACTCGCGCCCAACTCCGCAAGAGCGCGCTTTCGCACCCTGGAGTGTCCGAGAGCGGACCGGTATTCACCGTCAGCGGCGAGGAGTTCGCGTCGCTCGATGCGAACGCCCACGTGCGACTGCGGCTGCCGCCCGCCGAATCCGAGGACATGGCCTCCCAGCATGCGACTGCCGAACGAGCGGGCGACTTCGTGCGCCTGCCCATCGAAGACATCAACGGCCAGGCTCTCAACTACTGGGTGCGGCGCGCCTGGCTCGCATGCGCGCCGCCGGAGCTCGCCGCCAAGGCATCCACCGCCGAGCAAGCCGGCGCAGGCGAGGTCGGCGACCTGCCGAAGGGCATAGGGCGGCCGGCCACCCGGGCGCTGGCGAATGCCGGCATCACCACACTCGACCAGGTAGCCCGACTCTCGGATGCGGACCTCAAGGCGTTGCATGGCGTCGGGCCCAAGGCCGTGCGCATGCTCCGGGAGGCGCTCGACGCCCGCTGACTCCTCGGCACGACCGGCCTCACCGTCCCCGGTCATACCGGGGAATGAGCCGCTTTCGCGGCCTACTCCCGAAGTTTCGGGGCAAAGGCGACTCCGGGAGGATGTCGCGGCGACGGCGATCGCCCTAGCGTCGGTGCCGAACCGACTCGAGGAGGAAGCCATGCGAATGCCGAAAGCGGCCAAGATCGCCATCGCCGGCGTAGTCGCGGCCGTGGCGATGACCGGCGGCGTCGCCGTCGCGAGCGCCGACGAGTCCGCCGGCGTGCAGGACGAGGCGACGACGCGGGAGCGGGACCAGGCCGCGTTCGACGAAATCCGACGCCAGCAGGAGCAGGCGTGGATCGACCAGGACGGCGCGGCCTTCGCCGCGACCTTCAGCGAGGACGCCGACGTGGTCACCTTCAGCGGCGACCACCTGTCCACCAGGGACGAGATCGCCGAGGGGATGCAGTACTACTTCGACAACTACATCGTCGACTCGCGCCTGAACATGATCAGCGAACACGTGCGCTATGTGGAGCGCGACGTGGTCGTGATCGTCAGGACAGGCTGCATCATCAACGAGGGCGAGAGCGAGTGCCGCGAGGATTCATACTCCACGAACACGAACGTCCTCACGCGTGAACGAGGCCGGTGGCTCCAGACCTCGTTCCAGAACACGCGCCGGTTCGACTTCTGATCGAAAGCCGAAACGGGCCGTCACGGCGATGCCGTGACGGCCGTTCGCGGCGGGAATCGGCTCAAGTCCGACAGGACCGTCCGGTCGGCCACTGGCGCTGGATGCCGCCGGCAGAGGCGTGTGCGTCATCTGCTCCCGGATCGCCGCCGATGCCGCGGCGCGCGCCAGGTCCGGATGCCGACTAAGCTGTGTGGCGTGCCCCCTCGCATACGCGCACCGCGTTTCTCCCCTGTGCTCCTCGCCGCCGGACTGACCCTGCTGTGGCACATCGTGCTGTTCACGGCCGCGGAACTCGTCCCCGGGCAGTCGCGGCCGCATCTCGGCGCCGCCCTCATCACGCTGTGCACCCTGCCGGTCGTCGTCCTGGCGGCGGTCGCCATGGGGAACTGGCGCTACAGCGGTCTCGCGCCGGTCGACTCCCGCCCGAGTAGACGTCGCGCCGTCCGGCTCGTCGCACCGCTGTTCCTGGTGAGCCTCGTTTACACCGTGCCCGGCATCGAAGGCAGCACCGAGACCCTTCTCTACCTGACCCTCTACTGCCTGGCCGTAGGCCTGACCGAGGAAAGCCTGTCGCGGGGCGTGGTCCAGCGGCTCCTCGCTCCGCTCGGTCATGTGCCCGCGGCCGTCTGGGTGGGCGTCCTCTTCGGTCTCGGCCACGCGCTGTCGGGCGTGTGGTTCGGCAGGGATCTCGGCGACACGCTGTTCCAGGTCGTGAGCACCGCGGCCTTCGGCTTCGGATACGCGGCCACTCGGTTCCATCTGGCCACGGTCTGGCCGCTGGTCGCCTCGCACGCGGTCTACAACTTCTCGCAGTTCGCCAGCCCCGGAGCGGCCCCGTGGCCGGTCCAGGCGGCGGTCGCGGCCGGTTTCATCGCTTACGGGATCTGGCTGCTTCGGCTCCTCGATCGGCATACGACGCCGCCACCGAGCAACCGTCGAACGACTCCGGCGGCAGCGGCGACTCGCCGCATGAAGCCTGCACGCCCAAAGCGGCCCTAAGCTGACTCCCTGCCCAGCCCGAGCAGCGCCAGAGGACGTCCTTGCCGAGACCCCGCGCCACGACCTCGTGACGTCGGTGGTCCTCCCAATCCTCCCGGCTGAGCCGCTAGCGCCGGCTGACGACGCGCTCGACCGTGAATGCCGGCGGCGGCCACATCGGCGAGAGCCGCCAAGTCCTCGAAGTCGAGCAGTCGCAGCTCCAAACGCTCAGTGCGAAGCCGCAAGCGACAGATCGGCAGGCGATCGGTGAGCATCCGCGGATGCTCCGCGCTCGCGCACGACCTCAGTCCACGCGTGGACCGCCTACTGCTCCTCGAAGGCCGGCTCGAGTGGCAGCATGTCGAGGAGCGTCTTCGTCATAGCGGCGAATCGCTCGGCGTTCGCCGGATCGAGCGTCTCCAGCCCGAGCGGGACAGGTTTGCCTCGGTCGATCGCCGTGAGCGGCGCCGAGGGCGGATTGTCGATGAACCCGTGGATGGGCGCGATGGATTGCTCGATCGGGCGCGCGGCGAACTTGGCTGCGATCCTGATGAAGAGGCGCGCCGCGCTCGGCAGTGGGGTGAGATCGCCGCTCTGGGTGAAACCGGGGTGGTACAGCACGTATGGGGCGGGGCTGTCCGGCTGCGAGCTGTAGGCGACGCCGAGCAGGTCATTGGCGCGACCGGCCTGGAGTTGGGCTGCGATCATGCTGTACTTGCGCTCGAGCTGGAGGTCGTCCCAGTGGACCTCCCCTTTGGTCATGCCGACGCCCGCGACGTTGACGATCGCCGGAGCCGCGCTTCTTCGCAACAGTGGAGCGAGCTCATGGCTGAGCACGAAGCGACTGAGATAGTAGAGCGCGAAGGTGCGTTCGAAACCCTCCTGGGTCACGGTGCGCTGCGGCGACTGCCGGTTCGCGAAGAGGCACAAGGCATCGATAACCTGGTGGCGTGCGGCGATCTCGTGGATCGCCCGCCGTGTGGCTTCGACACTGGACAGGTCCGCCTGGACGAAGTGCACCCGGTCGGAGGCGTCGATCCGTGCCGCATCGGCTACGAGCCGCCGGCCTTTGGCGGGATTGCTGCCAATGGCGACGATCGAATCGCCGCGTTCGGCCCGGGCGAGGGCCAGCGCACGCCCCATCCCATCGGTGCCACCGCTGATGACGATGACATGGCGGTCTGGCGCAGTCGGTTGCGAGACATGCATATGCGTCTTCCCCAGGTAGTTACCTTCAGTGCGTACTACGATTCTCGGTAACCCCTCGCGGCCGCACAAGGAGGCAGTTTGATGTCCGGTACGCACACGGAGGTTCCTTCCATGGTCAGCGCGGCGCTGCCCGATCCGGTGCCGGCCGACGAGTACGAACAGTGCCCGGTCACCGACGTCCTCCGCCGGGTCGGCGACAAGTGGTCGATTCTGGTGATCGTGCTGCTCGGGAAGCGCCCGTACCGGTTCAACGAGCTCCAGCGCGGGATCGAGACCATCAGCCAACGGATGCTGACGCGCACGCTCCGCGCCTTGGAGAGCGATGGACTGGTGCATCGCGAGGTGTTCCCGACCAAGCCGCCCAGTGTCGAATACAGCCTCACACCGCTCGGTGAGACCCTGCTGGTACCCCTCTCGGGTCTCGCCGATTGGGCCGTCGAGCACGGGCCGGACATCGCGGCCGCGCGGTCGTCACAGAATCCAGAGCGCGACTGAAACCGTGCCCGGCCATGCGACGGCCGCCTGACGCAGTGGGCCTCTCGCGTCAGTGCGGGTCTTTCGCTGCGGCGCCTTCGGGTCCGAGCACGGCCAGGAACGCCAGGGCCTCGGCGTCCGGGGAGCCTGCGGGGGCGCTGTAGAGCACCAGGTGCTGATCGCGATCGGCAAGGTGGAGCGTGTCGCAGTCGACCGTGACGGCACCGACGACAGGATGCTGGAAGGTCTTGGTGAGCATCGGCGAGGGCTGAACGTCGTTGCGTTCCCATAGGCGCGCGAACTCGGCGCTGCCGGTGCGGAGCTCATCGACGAGTCCGGCGATGGCCGGGTCGGAGGGGTACCGGGCGAGCGCGGACCGCAGCTCCATGACGGCATGCTGCCGGAACTCGGCAGCGTCTGCGATCCCGTACAGCGGATCGTCGGCGGGCGACGCGGGCAGGAACGCACGCCGCGCGAGGTTGCGGTCCTCGGGGGCGCGGTCGTCGAAGTCCTCCATGAGCCCCGCGGCGAGGTCGTTCCCAGGCGAGCACATCGAACGCGGCGGATATCACGAACCCGGCGGTCTGCGGGAGCCGTTCCAGAAGGGCGAAGATGCTGGGGCGCACGTCGCGGCGGTGCAGGCCCGTGCGGTTCGGGGCCGTGCCGGCGAGCAGGTGCAGGTGATCGGACTCGGCGTCCGTGAGCCGAAGAGCGCCCGCGATCCCGGCCAGCACCTCGGCCGACGGGCGCGGTGCCCTGCCCTGTTCAAGCCGGACGTAGTACTCGGTGGAAATGTGCGCGAGGACGGCGACCTCTTCGCGGCGCAGGCCGGGAGTGCGGCGCCGGGGACCGGAAGGCAGGCCGACGTCCTCTGGGCGCAGTCGTTCGCGTCGACTGCGCAGGAATGCGGCCAGCTCATGCTTGTCCATAGCTCCAGTATGCGCCGCCCGGTGTGGCTGAGCCTGGTACCGACGATGCCTGGATACGGATCGGCGGGCGAAGGACGCTGAAGCCATGACCGACAACATTGACGCCACGCCCATCGGCCTGCTGGCCGGCAAGATCGTCTTCATCACCGGCGCCAGCCGCGGTATCGGCGCGGCCGCCGCCCGTCTCTTCGCCGCCGAAGGCGCCGCCGTCGTGCTCGCCGCCCGCGGCATCGACGCACTCGATCGCATCGTGACCGAGATCCGCGCCGACGGCGGCACCGCCGACGCGGTGACCGTGGACCTCGCCGACCGCGACAGCATCCGCGCGGCGGTGAACCGGGTCGAGGAACTGCACGGGCGGTTGGACGGCGCGTTCAACAACGGCGGCGTCCTGCAACAGCCCGGTCCGCTGGACACAACCAGTGAGGAGGACGTCGAGGAGCAGTTCGCGGTGAACTTCCGGGCGCACTGGGCCGCGATGAACGCGGAGGCGGCGCTCGCGCGAAAGAGCGGCGGCGGGGCGATCGTGAACACCTCCAGCATCGGCTCCCGCCGCTCCAACCCGCTCCTGCCCGCCTACGGCGCCATGAAACGGGCGCTGAACAGCATCACCGAGACCGCCGCCGTGACCTGGGCTCCGGAGGGCATCCGAGTCAACGGCATTACGCCGGGCGGCACCGCCACAGAAATGATGCACGGGTGGGAGAAGGCGACGCCCGGGATCATCGCGGGGGCCACTGCCGCCACGCCGATGGGGCGCATGGCCGAGCCACGCGAGGTCGCCGAGGTCGCCGCCTGGCTGCTGAGCGACCGCGCCTCGATGGTCACCGGCGCGATCGTCCCCGTCGACGGCGGAGCCGGGGCGTGACCGAGCCGCACGCGGCGGTGCTCATCTCGGGTGCCAGTCGCGGCATCGGTCAGGACGCCCTTGGAGCCTGCCGCCGGCAGAGGGGGCGCGGCTGAGGTGCCGCACTGATCAGGTGTGCGAACCGACGTTGAGGACCCGGCCTGACGAATCCCGGTAGAAGAACCGGGTGACGCCCCACTCTTCGGAAGTCAGCGGGTGAACGATCGCTACGCCGGCCGCGACCGCGGCGTTGTACGCCGCGTGCACATCGTCGACGAAGACCGAGACGTCCGGGTTCACGCTGGCAGTGGCATCGGCGGTCATGAGATTCAACTGACGCCCTTCGCCGTCTGCGAGAGTGACGATCCAGCCGTGGTCCATCACCACTTCCAGCCCGAGCACCTTGGTGTGCTCCTGCACCGCAGTGGCAAGGTCGGTGACGGTCAGGTCCGGGACGATCCGCTCGATGTTCATCCGACCAGTAGATCATCCCCGCCGCGCGGCGCTTCCTTGCGTCTCGGGGAGGCGGAGGCCGAGCTGCCTTACCGAATTCGGATTCCGACCGACTGGAGGGCACTCTCCACCGTGAGTTCCGCACAAGCGGAGCATGTCCGATCCGCTGGCATGGAATCCATGCGTCGAGAATTCTTTACACGCAGAACGCTATCGCATTACGCCCGATAACTGTGATCACGCTCATCGTCAATTGACAGTGGAAATCGAATGATCGCGCGTGTTGATGGTTGACCTGCTATGAATCGCATGTCAAGGTCCTCGTACGCGCAGTGCGCGCACTTCCGAATCCAATCGAATAATTCAGCGGCGGGCCGCCGCTCTAAACGCCAATCCAGTTCGGCGGCCCGCCTCCCATACCAGAGAGGCGAACCTCCCATGGTTAGAGCCAGCCTACGCGAAAACACGCCTGGCGCAAGCGACCAAAACACCTTCGAGCGACACCGCAGCGGCCCCGATTCGGGCCTGACCGAGGTGCCCGGCGACGGCTTCTACGACTGGGCCGGCCGCCGCCTCTTCCTGCCCGACGGCTCCCCCGATCCGGCGACCCCCGGCGTGTACCGCCACGAGTACGACCCCCGCACCACCGACCCGAGCGCACCCGACTCGGACCCGGTCTCCCCCCGCTACGAACCACCGCACCTGCGTCACCGGCCAGGCGACACTTTCGAGATCGGCGGCAAGCCGCACGACGCACTCGACCCCGGCCCTTACGGCACTCCCGGCTGGCGTCCCGACCAGCGCACCGGCAGACACCGCCGCGGAGAACTGCCCGAGCCGCTCCAGCCCGAACCCGCGAAGCCCAGCCCCACTCCGCGACAGCGCCGCCGGCTCCATGCCGAGCCCGACATCGATGAGCCCTACCGGTTCTCCAAACTGCGGGAAGACGCCTGGGACCGCTGGCTGATCGACTCCGAACCGCTGGCCGCCGCGCACACCACCAGGTACTCCGCAGCCGAGCGCGAATGCGGCCGGACCATCGCAGTCGTCATCCGCCTCCTCCGCTGGATCACCACAGTGCTCAAAGGATCCGCGACCGCACCGAGCGACAACACCGACCTCCTGGATACCCAACTGGTCGAAAGCCTGGGCCGAGTCCAGTTCGCTCCGGCCGAACGCACGCTTCAGCCCGCAGGCCACTACACCCTCGAATGGGAGCGGCGATTCGACTCACTCAACCCGGTGGCGGGAGGCGGTGTCCTGTGAGCCGCTCGCGCTTCGCTCCACACCAGATCCGCACTCGATACCTCCACGCGCTCACCGCCCTGCCGATCTCTGTGCAACTCACTGACTCGCCCGACCCAGCGAGCCTGACAGTGCTCGGTAGCGAGACCATCGCGAACCGGACCGTCGACTTCGGCACGATCGCCACGGCCCCGCGCATGTGGCTCGCGTTCGCAGCGACCGATCCGGCGTTGCTCGGTTACGTCACGGGCCTGGCCCTCGGCGAGCCCGAGCTGTGGGTCTGCGAAGCGACACACCGACCCTGGGTGCTCCAGGGCACCAATACTCGTGAGCTCAAACAAGCAGCAACGAGAATCTGGTTCGCCTGCCAACGAGCCTGCGACGGCTGACTCCGCATTGCCGGGGCGGGCAACTCGGCTCGCCCCGGCATCGCCACCCCGAAATGCCGGAGGCAGCACTGACCCAGGCCGCCCGCCAAATCCCGCGGAGCCAGGACGGGCTTACCGGCCAAGCAACGAACTGATCGCCATCTTCATGGATGAGCGCGATACCGACGGATTCGATGAGCTCTTGGCGATCGCGTGGCTGAGGGGAACGAACTCGCGGTCGAATTTCGGCCAGCGGTTTGGGGCTCGGGCGGCTTGGCTTGGGTGATCCGTTCGCTTGCCTTGGAGGTCGGGATGCACGTCCGTGCTGAGTTGAAGGTGCTGTATTTCGGGACTCCCGTGGTCGTGATCAGCAGTCGGAATGAAGATGGGTCGGCGAACCTGGCTCCCATGTCTTCTGCCTGGTGGCTGGGGCAGTCGTGCATGTTGGGCATGGGAGATCGGGCGAAGACCACCGAGAATATGGTGCGGGAGCGCGAGTGCGTGCTGAACCTCGTGCCGAGCGACATGGCGGGCGTCGTCGATCGCCTGGCGGATTTGACCGGAGTCGAGCGGGTCCATCCTCGGAAGGTCGCGAAGGGCTACCGCTTCGAGGCCGACAAGTTCGGTGCCGCCGGGGTGACGCCGCAGTCCTCGGAGCTGGTGCGGGCGCCGCGGGTATTGGAGTGTCCGATTCAGTTGGAATGTCGAGTCGCGGAGGCGCACTCGTTCGCCGGGAGCGCCACGGCTTTCGAGGTCGAGGTCGTGCGGGCTCATGTCGAGGAGCGATTGCTGGTGCCGGGGACCGACTATGTCGACCCGATCGGATGGGATCCGCTCATCATGAAGTTCTGCGAGTTCTTCGGGGGCGGCGAGAATGTTCATTCGTCCCTGTTGGCCGCCAATTGGAACATGCCGCATCCGAGCCTGCCCGCGATTCCTTGACGGGGTGCCGCTGTACTGGTATATCTCCCCTACGCGCCAGTAGGCGCCGCAGCTGAGGGAAGGTCGGCCATGGACAGTGACGTCGTGGTGGTTGGGGCGGGACTCGCGGGACTGGTCGCCACCGCCGAGCTCGCCAGCTTGGGGAAGACGGTCGTCCTCGTCGAGCAGGAGGGCCCGCAGTCCCTTGGCGGGCAGGCGTTCTGGTCCTTCGGCGGATTGTTCCTGGTGGACTCGCCCGAGCAGCGGCGCATGGGGATTCGCGATGCCCGCGACCTGGCTTGGCGGGACTGGCTCGGGAGCGCCGGATTCGACCGGGACGAGGACCACTGGCCGCGCAGATGGGCCGAGGCCTATGTCGATTTCGCCTCCGGCGAGAAGCGGGCCTGGCTGCACGGCTTGGGCGTTCGGTTCTTCCCCGTGGTCGGCTGGGCCGAGCGCGGTGGCTATACCGCTGAGGGGCATGGGAACTCCGTGCCGCGCTTCCACATCACGTGGGGCACGGGGCCCGGCTTGGTCGAGCCCTTCGCGCGGTTGGTGCGGGAGGCCGTGGACGCCGGGCGGGTCCGGCTCGCGTTCCGGCATCGGGTCGACCGGCTGGTCACTTCGGACGGGGTCGTCTCCGGGGTGAGCGGCGCGGTCCTCGCCGACGACGAGGCCCCTCGCGGGGCTTCCAGCAGTCGCGATGTCGCTGGGGAGTTCTCCTTCGCCTCCGAGGCCGTTGTCGTTACCTCCGGGGGCATCGGCGGGAACTTCGACCTGGTGCGGGAGCACTGGCCGGCGCGGATGGGCACGCCTCCCCAGCGGCTCGTCTCCGGGGTGCCCGCGCACGTCGACGGGCGCATGCTCGGGATCGCCGCATCGGCGGGCGCCAACCTCATCAACCGGGACCGCATGTGGCACTACACCGAGGGCATCCAGAACTGGGATCCGATCTGGCCCCATCACGGGATTCGGATTCTGCCGGGGCCTTCTTCACTGTGGCTCGACGCCACTGGGCGACGGTTGCCCTCTCCGCTGTTTCCCGGATTCGACACGCTGGGAACGCTCGAGCACATTCTGAGCACCGGGCATGAGTATTCATGGTTCGTACTGACGCAGAAGATCCTCGAGAAGGAGTTCGCCCTTTCGGGGTCGGAGCAGAACCCGGATTTGACGGGGAAGAACATCAAGCTCCTGCTCAAACGGGTGCTGCCGGGTGCCCCGGGTCCGGTCGAGGCGTTCAAGGAGCGCGGCGCCGACTTCGTGGTGGCCGACACGCTTCCCAAGCTGGTCGACGGGATGAACGCGGTTACAGCAGAGCCGCTGTTGCAGTTCGACGCGGTCAAGGAGGCCGTGGAGGCCCGTGACGGCGAGATGGCCAACACGTTCACCAAGGATCTGCAGGTGACCGCGTTGCGGGGAGCCAGGAACTACCGGGGTGACAGGCTCATTCGCGTCGCTGCACCGCACCGACTGCTCGACCCGAAGGCCGGTCCGCTCATCGGCGTGCGCCTCAACATTCTGACGCGGAAGACCCTCGGCGGACTCCAGACCGATCTGGACGGCCGTGTGCTTCGTGGAGACGGCACCCCCCTGCCCGGCCTCTACGCCGCCGGCGAAGCAGCCGGCTTCGGCGGCGGCGGCATGCACGGCTACCGGTCCTTGGAGGGCACGTTCCTCGGCGGATGCCTGTTCTCCGGCCGCCAGGCCGCCCGCGGCGTCGCCGCATAGCCTGTACGGCGGCGCTGAGAGATGCCTCACGGCCCAGGGCGTCGAGCGCGCGGTGCCTCGCGTGCGGCCCTTCGGGTCGGGGCTCGGATCCTTCTGCGAGGTCGCATCCCCGTTCTAAGGTGGTTGTGGGCTTCTCCTGCCCACCTGCCAGACTGAGAAGGAATCACCTACCTACCGTGGTCCGCTATCATCCAAAGCTCTGTGGACACGAACCCCGCCCCGTCTCACCGGGAACGTCCGAGACAACGGCCGATACGAGCCCGAGAGCCGCGGATCGGCACCTCTATCACGTGGATGGTTGAGCATGAGCGACTATGAACGCCGCGACCAGTACCCCGCCCCCGGCCCGCCCGCCCCGCATGCAGGGCGCGTCGAGATCGGAGGGGTGACCGGCGGTGGCAATGTGGGCCGTGCCTCAGTCGTCTCGGCGGTGCGCGCCCGCACCCCCGAGGAGCCCAAGCCCAAGAAGAAGCGCATGTCGATGCGCCGCCGCCGCGTCTACGCCGCCTTGATCCTGACCGGTCTCATGCTCCTCGGCTCGGGCACCGTCGTCGGCGCCGCGTTCTTCCAGAGCGTCCCGCTGCCGGACGAGCTCAACTTCGGCGAGTCCACCACCTTCACCTACGCCGACGGCTCCACCGCCGTCGCCGGCTACGGCGAGTTCACCCGCAAACTCGTGGACGATTACGACGATCTGCCCCGCCCCGTCGTCTGGTCGCTGCTGGCCCTGGAGGACAAGAACTACTTCGAGCACGAGGGCGTCGACTACAAGGGCACCCTGCGCGCGTTGGTCAACAACGTCACCGGCGGCGACACGCAGGGCGCCTCGACCATCAGCCAGCAGTACGCCGGCATGGTCGCCGAGATCCGCGACGACATCTCTTACGGCCGCAAGGCCCGCGAGGCCATCATGGCCATGAAGCTCGAGCAGAAGTACTCGAAGGAGGACATCCTCCTCCACTACCTGAACCTCAACTTCTACAACCGCGGCGCTTACGGCATCGCCGCCGCCACCGAGGTCTGGTTCGGCGCGAAGCTCGAGGAGGTCACCTGGGGCCAGGCGATGATGCTGGTCATGCAGGTCAAGGCCGGCGACGGCTCCTTCGACCCACGGGTGGTCGAGGAGGGCGACACCGGACCGCTCGACCGCTGGACGCACGGCATGGAGACCCTCCTGACGCTCGAGGACCTCACCGAGGAAGAGAAGCAGCTCGTCCAGGAGGAGCTCGACGCCGGCATGCCAGAGACGCGCGAGCAGACCGAGAACCCGGGCTCGTGGGGCCACGACACGCCCACCGGCTTCATCACCAACCCCACCGACGGCTACATCTGGGAAGAGCTCGAGAGCCGCTACGGCCTGTCCCAGGAGCAGTTCTACGGCAAAGAGGAGGGCACCGGCGGTTACACGGTCGTGCTGACGATCGACCAGGCCGTCCAGGAGCAGGCCGAGGCGACCGCGAGCCGCGGCGACCTCAAGCGGGCCAAGAACGACGACGACGAGTACATCGACGAAGAGGGCAACGTGGTCGACGAGCCGGCCGCCGCCGACGAGTACCGGAACGGCGACGGCTTCTTCGAGTTCGAGAACTCCAACGAGAACGCCGCGCTCTACGACTACCACGAGTCCATGGCCAGCGCCGTCGTCGCCGTCGAGCCGGGCACGGGCCGCGTGCTCGGCTACTACGGCGGCGACAACGGCCTCGGCATCGACAAGGCCGGGCTCGAGAACCCGCACCCGCCGTCGTCGACCTTCAAGATGATCACCGCCGCCACGGCGATCAAGAACGGCGCCTCGATCGACTCGTGGTGGAACTCGGACTCCCCGCGCGAGTTCGAGACCCTCGAAGGCATCGGGGAGGGCGAGAACGAAGGCAAGCTCACGAACGCCGGGCGCGTCGAGAACACCGACATGACCCTCACCGATGCGGTTCGCAAGTCCCGCAACACGCCCATGTACGCCATCGCCGAGAAGTACGGGGCGACGGCGATCCTCCAGACGGCCGTGGACATGGGCCTGCGGACCCTCCAGGACACCACGACCGGCGACATCTACCGGTTCTACAAGGAGTCCGACGGCTCCATCACGTACTCGCGCCACAACACCGTCGAGAATGAGGACGGCTCGTTCGTGACCGACGCGAACGGCAACGTCGACCCGCTCGCCTCGGTCGACGGCTACAACGACGACGGCACGCCGGTGCGCACTCCGGTCGATCCGGACATCCGCAACGAGCCGTTCTACTACCACATCGCCTTCGGGCAGTTCCCGTCCAGCGTCCTGGACGTCGCCACCGCTTACGCCACGATCGCCGCCGACGGCGTCTACCACGAGGCGCACTTCGTGGAGGCGGTCTACAACCGCGACAACAACCTGGTCGAGCCGATCCGCCCGATCGAGCCGGAGCAGGCGCTGGACGCGAGCATCGCCCGCAACCTCCAGTGGGTCGGTTCGGAGATCAGCGGCGAGGGCAACCAGTTCCACCGCCCCTACACCGGCAAGACCGGTACGTGGCAGGCGGGCGACGAGTACGGCAGCGACGCGAACGCCCACACCTGGTACGTCGGCGCGATCCCGCAGCTGAGCATCGCGGCGTGGGTCGGCAACGTCACCGCCGAGTCGGCGCCGCTGCTGAACAAGGACGGCGGCACCGACGGCGTGTTCGGTTCGACCCTGAGCTATCCGGTGTGGGAGCAGTTCATGTCCGGAGCCATCGAGGCGAAGGGCTACGAGGAGCAGGGCTGGACCGACGCGACGCACGTCGGCAGCCCGATCGTCGACGACATCCTCAACGAGGACAACACGATCGATCCCGACAGCCCGTACTGCGCCGCGAATCCGACCGACTCGCGCTGCGGCCAGCAGCACGAGGGCAACGGGAACGGGAACGGCAACGGGTGCGATCCGATCGCCGAATGGCTCGGGCAGTGCCGCGACGACGATGACGAAGGCGGCGGGAACGGGAACGGGAACGGGAACGGCAACGGCAACGGCAACGGCAACGGCAACGACGATTAGTCAGGCGAAGGCGAAACCCTCGCCGCGGTAGGTGGGGACCTCGTCGACGATCGTGGCGTCCGCGATCAGCTGCATGGTGTTGACCCGCTCGGCGAGCTCCCCGGCCTTGGCGTGCCGCATCCAGACCCTGGAGCCGAGCTCCAGGTCGTCCGCGGCCCTGCCGCGCAGCGGCGTCTGGACCTCGCCGGCGCCCTCGGTCTTCGAGTACGCCAGCCCCGTGGGAAAGGTCGGCTTCGGCAGGCGGTCCCAGCCGGGCACGCCGGAGGCGATCCAGCCGCCGCCGAGGGCGGTGACGAGGCCTTTTCTGGGACGGCGCACCACCGGCAGCGCGAAGAACGCGGCCGGGAACGGGCGGATCGAGCGGTAGCCGTCGAACAGCGCCGGCGAGTACAGCCCCGATCCCGCGGCGATCTCGGTGACGGACGGGTCGGCGGCGGTCGAGACCACCGAGCCGGTGCCGCCGCCGTTGACGAACTCGATGTCGGCGACGCTCCTCACCGCGGCGACGGCCTCGGCGCGGCGCTCGGCCAGCTCGGTCTTGGAGAAGCGCTGCATCAGCCGCACCAGCGGATACTGGAGTGCTGCGGCCCGGAAGGCGTCCTGGACGCCGGCGATCTGGCCTTCGTAGCCCATGATCCCGACCAGTCGCACGCCCGGGCGCTTGTCGATCTCCTGCGCCAAGGCGAGGGCGTCGTCCGGCGAGTGCACCGGCGAGCGGCGCGCGCCGATGTGGACCCGCCCGCCGAGCAGTTCGAGCGACACGTCCAGCTCCAGGCACAGCCGCAGCGGCCGCGACGGGCTCGGGTCGACCGTTCGCTTCAGGAAGTCGAGGTGCTCGACCGAGTCGACCATGATCGTCACGCGCCGCGCCAGCTCCTCGTGCTCGGCGAGGTGGCGCAGGGCGTCGGTGTTGGCGGTCGGATAGGCGACCACGACGTCGTCGAACTCCTCGGCGAGCCACAGCGCCTCGGGGAGGGTGTAGGCCAGGACGCCCTTGAAACCGGGCTGTGCGAGCGCCCGTCGCATGAGCGCGCGGCACCGCAGCGACTTGCTGACCAGGCGCAGCGGCTTGCCGATCGCGTTGCGGCGCAAGATGGCGGCGTTGGTGTCGAAGGCGCCGAGCTCGACGACGGCGAAGGGCGGCTGGAGCTTCGCCGTCGCGCGGTCCAGCTCGGCGAACAGGTGCTCCATCGAGCCGATGTTGGGTACGGTCGCGAGGCCCATGCGCTTTCCCTCCTGGTGGGTGTGCGGTTAGATGAAAGCTACCGTTACGTAGAGCGCAGACGAACCGGAGACCCTATGGCTACCTCTCCCTGGCGGAACTGGTCCGGCACCGAAACCGTCGAACCCGCCCGGACGGTGAAGCCCCGCAAGGTGAGCGAGATCGTCGAGGCGGTGCGGACGGCCGCCGACGAGAGGCTGCGGGTCAAGGCCGTCGGCGCCGGGCACTCGTTCAGCGGTATCGCCGCGCCCGAGGGCGTCCTGCTCGACATGGGCGATTTCGACGGCGTGGTCCGGGTCGACACCAAGACGAACCTGGTCACCGTCGAGGCCGGGATGCCGCTGTGTCGGCTCAACGAGGTGCTCGACGCGCACGGACTCGCCTTGGAGAACATGGGCGACATCGACTGCCAGACGGTCTCGGGGGCGATCTCGACCGGCACGCACGGCACCGGCGACCGGTACCGGGGGCTGGCGTGGCAGGTGCGCGGCCTCCAATTGGTACTCGCGGACGGCAGCGTGGTGCGCTGTTCGCGGGAGCAGCGGCCCGAGCTGTTCGCGGCGGCACGGATCGGCCTGGGCGCGCTCGGGATCATCACCGAGGTGACGATCCAGTGCGTGCCGGCGTTCCTGCTGCAGGCGGTGGAGGTGCCGATGCGGCTCGACGCGGTCCTGGGCGGCCTGGACGAGCTGGTGGCCGAGAACGACCACTTCGAGTTCTACTGGTTTCCGCACACCGACCGGACGCTGACCAAGCAGAACAACCGCTTCGCGATGGACGTGCGGCGGCGGCGCCCGACGCGCCTGAGCTACTGGTGGAACGAAGGCTTCACCGAGAACATGCTGTTCGAGGCGAGCAACCGGATCGGCGCGCGCTTCCCGCGCATCGTGCCGCAGCTCAACCGGGTGGCGGGGCGGGTGTGGAGCGCCCGCGACTACACCGACGTCTCCCACAGGGTCTTCACCTCGCCGAGGACGGTGGTGTTCCGCGAGATGGAGTACGCCGTCCCCCGCGAGACGCTGCCGGAGGTGATGCTCTCCCTCAAAACCCGCGTCGACGAGGGCGACCTGAACGTCTCGTTCCCCGTCGAAGTCCGGTTCGCGGCGGCCGACGAGGTGTGGCTGTCGACAGCGCACGGCCGCAAGACCGCGTATGTCGCGGTCCACCAGTACCACCGGCACGACCACGAGGCCTACTTCAAGGCCGCGGCCGAGATCTTCGACGCGGTCGGCGGCCGCCCGCACTGGGGCAAGATGCACTGGCTGGACGCCAAGACGATCGCCGAGCGCTACGACCGGTTCGAGGACTTCCTGGCCGTCAGGGACGAGGTCGACCCGGAGCGGCGGTTCGCGAACGCCTACCTGGAACGCGTGCTCGGCGACTGAGCTTCGGGGTCCCAGTCGAACGGCAGGATCTCGAACGCGTCGAAGCCGGGTGTGAGCGGTCGAGACCAACGGTGAGACGAGCAGCGTCTCGGTTTCCATGATGAGTTCGGAGACCCTCGTGCTGCGGCCGGTCTTCGTCGAAGGCGGCCAGCACCGCCGACGTATCGGCGACGACGATCATCGCTTCAGCGAGCGCCGTTTCATGCTCTCGTAGATCGCTTCGTCCATCTCGTCCACCGACAGCGGGCGCTCACTGCGGTACTTCGGCAGCGGTGGCAGCCGTCGATCCTGCTTCTCGATCTGAAGCAGCCCTTCATCGATGAATCGGCGGATCAGCTCGGCCTTCAGCACACCGGCCCGCCGCGCGACCGCTTCAAGGCGGAGATCCGCGGCCTCATCGAGGTAGACGGTGCTCTTCTTCCGGCCCATGCCATCGATGGTACCGCCCGTTACGGCCCCGGCGCGGCAGTCGGAGTCCGGACCTGGGTTGTCGGCTTGGTGGGTTAGGTTGTTGCCGTGCCAGATGTGCAGTACCGAACACTCGACTCACTGAACGACGCCGAGCTCTATGACCTGTACGAGCCTCCAGAGGAAGACTGGTTGCGGGTCAACTTCGTCTCCAGCGCCGACGGCGCGGCCACGCTCGAAGGACGCTCCGGCCCGCTGTCCGGCACCGCCGACAAGCGGGTCTTCAAGGTCCTGCGCGCCCGCTGCGACGTCCTCGTCGCCGGCTCGGGCACGGTCCTCGCCGAAGGCTACGGTCCGCTCGAACTCAGCGCCGAACGCGTCGCATGGCGGTCCGAGCGCGGCCTGCCGGACGTCCCGATCATGGCGGTCGTCTCCCGCTCGGCCCGGCTCGACCCGGGCGCGCCGCTGTTCACGCAGGCCGCCCGCCGACCCATCGTGATCTGCGCCGCCGACGCCTCGGTCGAGCAGATGGCCGAGCTGCGGGAGGTCGCCGACGTCATCGCCGTCGGCTCCGGCGCGGTCGACTACCGCGCCGCGATCACCGCCCTCCACGAGCGGGGCCTCAAGCAGATCCTGTGCGAGGGAGGGCCGACCGTCTTCGGCGGCCTGATCGCCCAGGACGTGGTCGACGAGTTCGACCTGACGGTCTCACCGCTGCTGGTCGGCGGCGGCCCCATCCGCGCCGCCGAAGGCCCGGTCTCGGAGGCGGCGCGCCAGATGCGGCTGGGCCACGTCCTCGAAGCCGGGGGCAACCTGATCCTGCGGTACCTGCGAGGATGAAGCACATGACTGATTCGGTCGGCAGGGTGCTCGGCACCGAGGACGCCACGCCGCTCTCCTTCTGGGTCGGCGTCGGCCCGGAGGCGTACGCGCAGCTCGACGACGTGCTCACCACCGAACGGGAGGTGCCCGGCATCGGCACCGTCCGCATCTCGGGGGTCGTCACCGCCGTCCGCTCCCGCCACGAGGGCGCCCAGTTCGACTCGGACGTGTTCGACATCGCCGGCGGGCTGCTGCCCGCCCAGGTGCAGGAGGCCGCCGAGGTCACCGTGACCCGTGTCGAGCCCGAGGTGTTCGTCCCGCCGACGCCGGGCGCGGCCGTCGAGCGCGCCACCGGCGCCGAACGGGACCGGGCACTGTACTTCGACGGCATGGAGCGCCAAGTGCCGCTCGGGTTCTCGCGCGACGGCCAGCCGGTGTTCCTCAACGCTGACTTCCTCGACGGCACGCGGGGCGCGCACGTCTCGATCTCCGGCATCTCCGGCGTCGCCACGAAGACCTCGTTCGCGACGTGGCTGCTGTACGCGCTGCTGCACTCCGGAGCGATCGGCGCCGAGGCCGCCAACACCAAGGCGCTGATCTTCAACGTCAAGGGCGAGGACCTGCTCCTGCTCGACCACGACAACACGAAGCTCGACGACGAGATCCGCGAATCGTACCGGCGCCTGGGCATGGCGCCCGGCGCGTTCAAATCGGTCGAGGTCCTCGCGCCGCCCAGGGAGGGCGACAACAACGGCGTCCCCGACGTCGCCTGCCGCTCCACCGGCGTCGACGCGTTCTACTGGACGCTCGCCGAGTTCTGCTCGGGCGGCCTGCTGCCGTTCGTGTTCGCCGACGCCGACGACGACCGCCAGCAGTACACGATGGTCGTCCACCAGGTCGCCGCCCGGCTGCGCAAGGAGGCCCGCCCCAAGGACAACGGCGCGGTCGCCGTCGACGGGCAGCTCCTCACCACCTACCGGGACCTCGTCGACCTCATCTGCGAGCGGCTCTCCGACGACGAGACCCGCACCGAATGGGCCGGCTCGGCCATCGGCCTGGGCACGGTCAACGCCTTCATCCGCCGCCTCATCGCCTCCGGGCGCGACATCGGCCGCCTCATCCGCGGCGACCTGCCCCCCAAGGGCAAGGTCGTCTCCTCCGAAGCCCAAGTGACCGTCGTCGACCTGCACAACCTGCCCGACCGCGCCCAGCGCTTCGTCGTCGGCGTCGTGCTGCGCGGCGAGTTCGAGCGCAAGGAGAAGGCCGGGACGGCCCGGCCGCTCCAGTTCGTCGTCCTCGACGAGCTCAACAAGTACGCCCCCCGCGAGGGCACCAGCCCCATCAAGGACATCCTCCTCGAGATCGCCGAGCGCGGACGCTCACTGGGCGTCATCCTCATCGGCGCCCAGCAGACCGCCAGCGAGATCGAGCGGCGCATCGTCTCCAACTCCGCCGTCCGCGTCGTCGGCCGCCTCGACTCGGCGGAGGCCACCCGGCCCGAGTACGGTTTCCTCACGCAGGCGCAACGCCAGCGCGTCCTCATGGCCAAGCCCGGCACGATGTTCGTCGGCCAGCCCGAGCTGCCCGTGCCGCTCGTGGTCAACTTCCCGTTCCCGGCGTGGGCCACCCGCCCGGCCGAAGCCGGATCCGCCCCGGCCTCCTCGGCCCGGTCGGTGACGGCCAAAGTCGACCCGTTCGATCTGGCCGACGACGATGACGACATCCCGTTCTAGACCAACTGAGGGCTTACAAGTTCGGAAGGAGCTGAGCCTTGCGGATCCTGCACACCTCCGACTGGCATGTCGGCGTCACGCTCAAGGGCCGCTCGCGGCTCGACGAGCAGCGCACCGTGTTCAAGCAGATCGTCGACATCGCGCGCGAGGAGCGCCCCGACGTGGTGATCGTCGCCGGGGACCTGTACGACACCGCCTCGCCTTCGAGCGCCGCGCAGAAGGTCCTCACCGGGACGCTCTCGGCGCTGCGGACCACCGGCGCCGAGGTCGTCGCGATCTCCGGGAACCACGACAACGGGCCCGGCCTGGAGGCGCTGCGCGAATGGGCGGCCGCGGCCGGCATCCACCTGCGCGGGCGCATCGGCAAGGCCGCCGACCACCTCGTCACCGGCGAGACCGAAGACGGGGAACGCTGGCGGCTCGCGGCCCTGCCGTTCGTCAGCCAGCGCTACGCCGTGCGCGCCGCCGAACTGTTCGAGCTCAGCGCCGCCGACACCGAATCGGCCTACGCCGACCACCTGCGGCGCATGGTCGCCGCGCTCTCGCAGAACTTCACCGCCGACGAGGTCGACCTCATCTGCGGGCACCTCACCGTCGTCGGCGGCAAGGTCGGCGGCGGCGAGCGCGAGGTCCACACCGTCGCCGACTACGCCGTCCCCGCCGCGATCTTCCCCTCCTCCACCAACTACGTCGCCCTCGGGCACCTGCACAAGGCGCAGCAGATCCAAGGGCCGTGCCCGATCCGCTACTCCGGCGGGCCGCTCGCGGTCGACTTCGGCGAGGAGGACCACTCCCCGAGCGTCACGATCGTCGACGTCACCGCCGACACGCCCGCCCGCGTCCGGCAGGTCGCGCTCACCGAGGCGGTGCCGCTCAAGACGCTGCGCGGCACGCTCGACGAACTCCGCGAGGCCGCAGTGGACGATCGGGCGTGGCTGCGCGTGTTCGTGAACGAACCGGCCCGGGCCGGGCTGCGCGGCGAGGTCGCCGACCTGTTCCCGAGGGCCGTCCAGATCCACATCGACCCGGTCATGCGCCTCGACGCGACCAAGCCGAGGGAGCGGCGCTCCGGGCGCAGCCCCGGCGAGCTGTTCGACGCCTACCTCGCCGAGACCGGGCACGACGACCCGGCCGTGGCGAAGCTGTTCGCCGAGCTCTACGAGGAGACCCAGACCGTCGCGGCAGAGGAGACCTGATGCGGCCCATACGTCTCGACATGCACGGCTTCGGCTCCTACGCCGAGGCCTCCACGCTCGACTTCACCGACGTCGACTTCTTCGCGCTCACCGGCCCCACCGGCGCGGGCAAGTCCACCGTGCTCGACGCGATGTGCTTCGCGCTGTACGGGCGCACGCCGCGCTGGCGCAACAACACGACGCAGAACGCGATCGCGCCCTCGGCGACCGAGGGCCGGGTTCGCCTGGTCTTCGCCGCCGCCGGTATGCACTACGTGGCCACGCGCATCCTGCGCCGCGACAAGAACGGCAACGTCAAGACCGCGATGGCGGCCCTCGAGCAGTTGCCAGAGGGCGTGGACCCGGCCGACGACGACGAACTGGTCGAGGGCCTGGGCAAGGCGCTCGCCGGGAGCCCGTCGACGGTGAGCGTCGCCGCCGAGCGGATCATCGGCCTGCCGTTCGATCAGTTCACCAAGTGCGTGCTGCTCCCCCAGGGCGAGTTCGCCGAGTTCCTCCACGCCACGGCCGCCGACCGGCGCAAGATCCTCGAGAACCTGCTGGGCCACAGCGCCTACCGGCGGGTCCAGCAGCTCGCGGGGGCCAAGCGCGACACCGCCGCCACCGCCCAGCGCACGCTGGAGGCGCAGTTGGCGAAGATCCCGCCGGTGACCGATGCGGAGCTCGCGGACGGCTCCCTGCGGGTCGAGCGGCTCGAGAAGCTCACCGAGCCGGTGCGCGACAAGGCCGGCGCGCTCGACGGCCTCAACGCCGCCGTCGAGGCCGCGCGGCGGCGCCTGAGCGAAGCCGAGGCGAATCTCGCGTCCCTGACCTACATCAAGCGGCCCAGCGGGGTCGACGACATCGCCGCGCAGGTGGCCGACGCCGCCGCCCGCGTCGCCGCGAAGGCCGCCGAGGTCGAGTCCACCGAGGCCGAGGACGAACGGCTGCGCGCCGAGCTCGACGGTCTCGATCTGACGCTCATCGAACGCCAGCTCAAGGCCTGGGAGGAGCTCGCCGAGACCGACGCGAGTCTGAAGACCGGCCGCGAGCTCACCGACGAGCTGCGCCTCCAGTACGACGAGGCGAAGGAGCTTGAAGGCGCGGCGGCCGAAGAGGTCGAGATCCAGCACGCCGCCGTCCACAAGGCGCGCATGGCCGACCTGGCCGGGACGCTCCGGGTCGAACTGGTCGAAGGCGAGGACTGCCCCGTCTGCGACCGGCCCGTCGCATCGATCCCCGGGCGCGACCTGTCCGCGGCGCTCGAAGAGGCGCAGCAGGCATCACAGCGGGCCACGGCCGAGTACAAGGACGCCCAAGGCGCCGTCGCGAACCTTCAGGCGAGGCTCGAGAACTACGAGGAACGGCTCCTCGAGCTCGACCTCAAGAGGAAGCGCCTGCTCAAGAAGCTCGAAGGCGTCCCCGAGGCGCCCGAGCTCCACGCCCGCCGGGAGGCCGCCACCGAGGCGACGCGGCTGCTGAGCGGCACCGCCGCCGCGCTCAAGGCGGCGCGGCGGGCGCTGCGCGAGGCCGAGAAGCGCCGTGCCGCGGCCGACGAGCAGCAGCAGCGCGCATGGCGCGAGTTCGGGCACGCCCGCGACCAGGTCGCCGTGCTGTCCCCGCCGCCGGCCGGCGACGACTTGGCCGCGAGCTGGCAGAGCCTCGTCGAGTGGGCCGACGCCGCGCTGGAGAGGGCCTCGGCCGAACGCGAGGCCGCGCGCGAGGAGATGCAGGGCCTCGACGGGCGCGCCGCCACGCTCAGGGCCGAACTGCTCGCCGCGATGGCCGAGTTCGACGTCAAGGCGCCGATCACGGGCACGGGGGGCGACTACGTCGCCGCGCACGCCGCCGCCGTCGAATCGGCGCGGGCGTCCTTGGCGAACCTGCGCGACGCCCGCAGCCGGCGCGTGGAGATCGACGCCGAGGCCCGCAAGTTCGCGCGCGAGGCCGAGGTCGCCAAGGAGCTCGCCAAGCACCTGGAGGCGCGCCGGTTCATGGAGTGGCTGCTGAGCGAGGCGCTCGACGAACTCGTGGCCGGGGCGACGGTGATGCTCAACCGCATCACCGGCGGCCAGTACGACCTGATCTACCGCGACCAGGACTTCTGGGTGGTCGACCACCACGACGCCGACATGGCCCGGCCCGCGCGGGGCCTGTCGGGCGGCGAGACGTTCGCGGCGTCGCTCTCGCTCGCGCTCGCGCTGAGCGATCAGTTGGCGAGCCTGTCGCGCGACGGCGCGTGCCTGGAGTCGATCATCCTCGACGAGGGTTTCGGCACGCTCGACCCCGAGACGCTCGATGCGGTCGCCACGACGTTGGAGGCACTCACGGTCTCCTCCCAGCGCACGGTCGGGCTCGTCACGCACGTGGTCGACCTGGCCGAACGAGTCCCCGTGCGCTTCCGCATCACCAAGGACGCCAAGGGCTCCCACGTAGAGAGGACCATTGAGTTAGTCGCGCAGCGCCGGAAGGCGCCGGCTCGCCCACGTCAAGGCCGCGCTGAGGGCCGCCAGCGCGATCATGGCGAGTCCGAACACGGTCACGGCGTCACCGAACCCGATGGCGTCGCTGAGGTACCCCACGCTCAGGGTCAACGACCCGGCGACCGCGTACACGCCGATGTTGAGCGCCGCATTCGCCTCGGCGAGCCGCTCCGATGGGATGTCCCGGTTCAGGAGTGCGAGCCCGCCGAGCATGCCCAGGCCCTGGCCGAGGCCGGCGAAGACGGCCGCGACGACCAGCAGCGGCACCGATGCGGCATGGACGGCGCCGATCAGGGCCGCCATGCAGGACCCCGTCGCGGTCGCCGATGCCCACAGCAGGGTCCGCAGTCGCAGTCCGCGCAGTGCGAACTGCCCGCCGGTGGAGGCCACGAATGCTACGAACGCGACCGTCCCGGCCACGATCAGGTTGTCGGTGTCGAGCAGCTCGGCGAGGAGCGACGGCGAGAGGGAGAGGACGAATGCCGTCGCCACCATGCCGGTGCCTGCGGCGGCGACGCCCAGGAACAGCTCCCGACGATTCGGGCGCGGCACGCGCGGCACGCGCACCCAGCCGCCGCCCCGGTCGGCGGGCCGACCGAGCGGTGCCCGCGCCACGACGGCGATCGCCGTGCCGAGCAGCACGATCTCCACGATGAAGATCGTGACGGTGGGTCCGGGAGCCGTCTCCGCGAGGATGCCGGCCAGCAGCGGGCCGATGGCCGAACCGACGGCGAGGCCGACCGAGCCGAGGACCGCCGCGAGCCGCTTGCGGCCCGGCCCGGCGAGATCGGAGATGGCGGCCGTCCCCGCGGAGACGAGCGCGCCGGACGCGATGCCCGTGAGGACCCGTGCGAGCGACAGCGACGCCACGCCGGAGGCGGTGGCGAACACGACGGCGGCGACCATCGCCAGCCCGAGCGCGGGAATCAGGACGACCTTGCGTCCGAAGCGGTCCGATACGAGGCCCGAGACGAGCAGCGAAACGCCGAGCCCGACCATGTACCACGTGAACACGGCGGTGATCGTGCCTCGGGAGAAGCCGAATTCGAACTGCCAGACGACGTAGAGGGGTGTGACGCCGTTGGACAGCATGAACACCGTGGCGATGGGCCAGGCGGCCGACCGGGCCCATGCGGCCGAGCCCGTCTGCGACGGGGTGACTGTCGGACGGACCACGGTGCGGCTCCCTCGCTATTCGGCGGGCGAAACCGCCCGCGGCCCACGGGGAAGCCTCACCACGCGGAGCACGGCGGCTCTCCGAAGGGCGGTACCGGACTAGTGTGGAGCACAATCGCATCCGGAGCCGCTTTCGAGGGAGATTGAGTCTTGCAGATCACCGTCGACGCCTGGGACCCGTCCTTCGCCGACAACTCCGAGTCGCCCTCGCGGTCGGACTCGGCGACCGTCAACACCGAGGTCGAGATGCCTGCGGGACTGTGGGCGCCGGTCGACGCCCCGTCCTCGGGGCCGCGGCGGCTGCTCGTCGTCGACGGCGTCCGCCGCATCGACGCCCGTGTGGAGCTCACCGACGAGAGTGGCCGCTGGCCGGGCATGTGCGTCTCGTGGGCCGCGGGAGCCGTGGCGTGTGATCTCGACGGCGGCGCGTCCGCTGTCACCGAATCCGCCGTCGAGCGCGGCCTGTTCGCGCCGCTCGATCCCGGTTTCGACTTCGGCCAGTACCCCTACAACAAGACCGACGCGGCGGAATCGGCCGATCTCATCGCCGCGAGCCAGGCCGCCATGACGGCGCTGGAGGCGAAGGTCGCCGCGTCGGTGGCGACGCACGCCGAGCTGTCGGTGCTCGACGGGACCTTGCGCGGGCGCACCAGGCTGCCCAATGCGGTCGGCTACATCAAGAGCCACCACCGCTCCTATCTGCAGGCCCCGCTGAACGGGGTGGTCGAGCGGCTGCGGCCCGGCCAGCGCACGCCGGTCTTCCATCTGATGACGACGTGGCCGCGCTACTCGTGGTATCTGCGGCTGCCGGGCGCGAGCTCGCGCGGCTGGGCGGGCGTGGCCCGGATCGAGGCGGCCGACGGACTCGGCGAGGAGGCGGCGATCGCGCTCGCCGACGCGACGGCGGCGGCCCTGCCGCCCTTGGGGTCGGCCGCGCACAAGGACGCGCGCGCGCCGCAGAACCTGACCCCGATCGCGGGGTTGGAGCGGCGCCTCAAGCGCAAGCTCGGCGACGCGCGGCTGCTGCTGCGCTCGGTCCGGCAGCGCTCGCACGCCGGTTCCGGCGATATCATCGCCGAATGAATGCTGAGACCTTGGCGGGCAAGGCGATCCACGGGACCGCGAGCCTGTCGCGGGATCTCGAAGCGCCGCCCGAGCGCGTCTTCGCGGCCTTCGCCGACCTCGAGGTGCGGGGCCGCTGGTTCCGTATGTTTCCTATGAGCTGCGGGTCAACGGCGTGCGCCGCAACGCGTGGCTCGTGACCGTCAGGTCGACGATGTTCTCATGCGGATCGTCCGCCATGACACCTCCGGGGGAATCGGATTACTCGTTCGAGCGAGTAACGACCGATTCCCCCGGAGGGTTTGGGATTGTCTGACAAGCGACAGGAGCGTCTAGTACCAGCCGTTGGACTCCGAGTGCGACCACGCGCCGCACGGGCTGCCGTAGCGGCCCTGGATGTAGTCCAGCCCCCAGGCGATCTGGGTGCTGGGGTTGCTCTGCCAGTCGGAGCCGTGTGAGGACATCTTGCTGCCCGGCAGGGATTGGGGGATGCCGTAGGCGCCCGAGCTCGGGTTGGAGGCGGTCTCGTTCCAGTTCGACTCGCGGTCCCACAGGGACTCCAGGCAGGAGAACTCGCCCAGGCCCCAGCCCGCGTCGAGCGTCATGGTGCAGCCGATGGCCTTGTTGCCCGAGTACTCCGAGCAGTCGGCGGCGATGCTCACCGAGGGACCCGAGGAGGACGCTTCTTCTTGCTCCGCGGGCTCGGCCGGCTCGGCGGGCTCCTCTTCTTCGGGGATCTCGGCGGCCTCGGTCTTCTCGACGTCCTTGGTGCCCTGCTGCTTGACAGGGATGATCGTCTCCAGGGTCGGGACGTCGCGCCACTCGTAGTCGGTCTCGACGGCTTCGGTGACGATCTCGGAGGCGAGCTGTTCTTCCTCGCTCCGGTCATCGGTCTTGGTGATGGCCGCACCAGCGGTGGTCGCGGAGCTGAGCGCGACGACGGTGGCGGCTATGGATGCGAAGACTCGGTTCCGGACGAGGTGGCTAAGCCCTGGGGTGGACTTCTCGACGGCCGCGTGCTTCGCCTGGGTCAGCTTCTTGGGTGTAAGCACGCGCGTAAGGCTAAATGCGCTTCTGAACGGCTCTCTACCGGTGAGTAATGGCGCCATTACGGCACACTTGCGTATGGGAGCGAAGCCATTGCTAGTCCGTTTCGCCCGATACCGCCACTATCGTATGCATTGCGGCGGGCGCCTGAAGCAAGGCCGTTCTCGCTCATCCGTTCGGCCCATTGACGCCGCCGTTTTCGCCAGAACTTGGCCTACCAAGGTCTACAGAGGTCAATCTCACATCTGTCAGAAACGGTCTTTCCGCTGCTCACGGAGCGTTCATAGTCAGTCGCAGACAATGTCCAAGCGGGCGATTCGCGCCTCGCTCCGCGCGTCGATCACGTCGAGTTCGACGGAGCAGCCGCCTGCTGACCCGTCGTAGGAGATCCGGTGCGCCACCAGGTCCCCGGAGACGAGCTCCTCGTCAGGGAACCGCTCGCCAGTGGCGGATTCGGCCGCCATCTCTTCCAGCTCGCCGAACGCCGTGTCCTCCTCGACAGAGAAGATCCCGGCGAACCCGTAGGTGGCGGACGGGTTGTACGGGGGCGCCAGCAGCCGCGAGCCTTCAGGAACCGCCCCGATCGACTCGTCCTTCCCGAAGAACGGCAGCTCAGCGCCGGGGACCAGCTCGCCGGCGTCGATCGCGGGCGTCGAGACCGGCGCGTCGCCCTCGGGCGCCTCGGCGTCGGCCCAGCGGGTGCGCAACTGTTCCTCCTGCTCCCGAATCTCCTCCTCGCTCATGTCCTCATAGAGCGGATCGTCAGCGAGGTCCGGGACGATGTCGAACCACGAGAAGGCGCCCAACTCCACTCGCAGACGCGGATACGGCTCCTGCTCCTCGGGCCGTTCATCGACCTCCAGGCGGGTCTCGATCTTGGCGAAGCCGTCCTCGGCCCGGCCGAACAGCGAGCAGTCGTAGCGCGACTCCGATTGCGCGCAGACGGACCGTTCATCCTCGCGCACCACCGGACGCAGGCCCTTGTCGGTCATCTGCGCGTAGAGGTCGCGCAGGACGTCGTGCGCGTCGCCGGTGACGAGGAATTCGGCCCCGACCACGTCGTTGTTCTCGGGCATCCCCTCGTACTCCAGGTCTGGTCGCGGGAAGGGGGTGCCGAGCAGGACCGTTCCCTCAGGCACTTTCCAGCCCTCCCAGAACTCGACGCCGGCTTGGACGTATCCGGGGGCGCTCAGGTCGAGTTCGGACTCGGCTGGACCGGCATCGCCGCCGCATCCGCTGACGGCCAGCGCGATCGCGGCCGAAGCGATCCCGAGCACGGTTCGAAGTGACCTCATCGGCCCAGTCTAGGGGCGACATGCCCGCCCCAGGGCCGGCGCGCGGTCACCCCCCTTCGGTCGGCCCTTCAGTGATAGTCGGGGTCGCCGTGGGCTCGACGCCGGGCGACGTCGCCTCCTCCGTCTCCGTGGGCTCCGTACCGGGCGACGTGAGCTCTTCCGACGGCCCGGTCGTCGGCGACTCGTCGCCCTCGGACGGTTCCCGGGGCTGGCACAGCGGGTACTGGTAGCCGTAGCGGCCATCGTCCACATGGTCCGAGCGCGGCCCCGATGTCTCGGCGCCGGGAAGCGCCGTCCCATCATCGAAGGGGTCGGGGCGCATGACGTTCTGGCACGAGTACGGATCGCCGATACGCAGCGGCACCCCGTCCTGGTCGAACAGGTAGACACCGGTGAGCAGCTCACCGTTCTCGTCGTAGACGTAGACGTCGGTGACATGGCCGTACTCGTCGTAGTACTCCACGTAGTGATTGGTGGGGGCCAGATCCACCACCCATCCGCCGAGCCAGGAGTACTGCAGGGCCACGAACGCGGCCAGCGCGACGCCTCCGGCGGCCACCAGGCGCTGATTCCGGCGGCCCCATCCCTCGGACTTCTTCCCCAGCCGCAGTGACGCCCAGACGAACGCGAGCGTGATGGCGGCCAGCAGGATCAGGCCGGGGAGGGAACCGAACGGCGAGTAGAAGATCTCGCCGGCGGTCCACCAGACGAACAGCATCGCCGCCAGCACGCCCCGCAGGACCCACCAGCCCGGCTTCAGACTGCGCCGGAACTCCCCGACATCGCCGACTCCCGCGCTGGCGGCGAAGCGCCCGGCCGCGCTCCGGGCGCGTCGGGTCACGGGCGCGGCCATCGTCGTGAAGCCGCGCTTGAACCGCTGCCTCGCGCTCTCCCGGTCGACCTCCACGGTCTCGCGAAGCTCCCGGGCATAGGCTTCAGGGCTGCCGAGCCGATCGGTGAGGGTGACGCCCGGCTCCAGCTCGGCGGCCACCTCGGTGAGGTGCGCTTCCAGATCGCTCACGAGGTCGTCGCGGATCGCGGCGGGCAACTCGGCCAGGTGGCGCTCGACCGCGAGCTGGTAGGCCGCGATTTCAGCGGTGTGCGGAGGAGTGTCGGTCATGATTGGCCCTTCTTGGCTGTGCCATTCGCGGCGGTGTCGAACAATGCCCGCATCTTGGCGCTGACGTCTTCCCAGGCGTCGCGCATCTGACGGAGGTATTTCCGGCCGGGCTCGGTCAGCGCGTAGTACTTGCGGTGCGGACCCGAGCCGCTGGGCTGGACGTAGGTGGACAGGTAGCCGGCCCGGTAGAGCCGGCGCAGCGTCCCGTACACCGAGGCGTCGCCGAGCTCGTCGAATCCGGCCGTGCGCAGGCGGTGCAGGATCTCGTAGCCGTAGCCGTCTTCGGTCTCCAGGACCCGCAGCACGATGATGTCGAGCAGGCCCTTGAGCATTTGCGATCTGTCCACGCTTAAGACAGTACCATGCATTGCACAGTAGTGAGGTCTGGAAAACGGCGAACCGGCCCCGCCCCCGTGGGGCGAGACCGGTTCTCAGCGTTCTCCTTAGAGCGTCGCCCGGGCGGCACGGAGCCTGGCGAGGCTCACGTCCTTGCCCAGCAGCTCCATCGACTCGTACAGCGGCGGCGAGACCGTCTTGCCGCTGATCGCCACGCGCACCGGTCCGAAGGCCTTGCGCGGTTTGAGGCCCATGCCCTCGACCAGCGCGGCCTTCAGCGCCTCCTCGATGTCCCCGACCGTCCACTCGATGCCCTCGAGCGCGGCGATGGAAGCGTCGAGGACCTCCGCCGCGTCGTCCTTGAAGGTCTTCTTCGCGCTCGCCTCGTCGATCTCGACCTCGACGCCGCAGAACAGGAACCGCAGCATCTCGGCGGCCTGGCTCAGTGTCGAGCAGCGCTCCTGCACGAGCGGGACGGCCACGTCGAGGACGTAGCGCTGCTCGGCGTTCGGCTGCTCGGGGAGCAGATCGCGTTTCTGGAGTTCGGGCACGAGCATCGCGGTCAGCTCGCCGGCGTCGCTCATGCGGAAGTGCGCCGAGCAGATCGCGTCGAACTTCTTCTCGTCGAACCTGGCGGGGTTGGACTTGACGTCGTGCAGGTCGAACGCGTCCAGGAACTCCGCGACGGTGAACACGTCCCGGTCCCCGCTGATCGACCAGCCGAGCGTCGCCACGTAGTTGAGCACGCCCTCGGGCAGGTAGCCCTCCAGCTTGTACTGGAGCAGGTTCGAGCGCGGATCGCGCTTGGACATCTTCTTGCCGCGCTCGTCCACGATGAGCGGCAGGTGCGCGTACTCCGGGACCCCGTCGGCCAGGCCCAGCTCTACCAGCGCGCGCCACATCACGATCTGGCGCGGCGTGGACGACATCAGATCCTCGCCGCGGGTGACCATGTTGACCTTCATGAGCGCGTCGTCGACCGGGTTGGTCAGCGTGTACAGCGGCGAGCCGTCGGCGCGGGCGATCACGTAGTCCGGCACGGTCCCGGCGGGCGTGTTGACCTCGCCGCGGACGGCGTCGACGAACGTGATGTCCTCGTCGGGCATGCGCATCCGGTAGACGGGCTTGCGGCCCTCGTCGCGGAAGGCCTGCTTCTGCTCCTCGGTGAGGGTCCGGTCGAAGTTGTCGTAGCCGAGCTTCGGGTCCTTCCCGGCCGCCTTGTGGCGGGCCTCGACCTCCTCGTTGGTGGAGAACGCCTCATAGGCGTAGCCGCCCTCGACCAGGCGCTTGATGACGTCGGCGTAGACGTCCGAGCGCTGCGACTGCCGGTAGGGCGCGTGCGGCCCGCCGATGTCGGGCCCCTCGTCCCAGTTCATGCCGAGCCACGACAGCGCCTCGACGAGCTGGTTGTAGGACTCCTCGGTGTCGCGCGCGGCGTCGGTGTCCTCGATGCGGAAGACGAACTCGCCGCCCTTGGCCCGCGCGTACCCCCACGAGAACAGGCAGGTGCGGACCAGCCCGACGTGCGGCAGCCCGGTGGGGCTGGGGCAGAAGCGGGTGCGGACGTTACTCACTTGGGACCACCTTGTTGGTCAGCGTGCCGATGCCGGCGATGGAAACGGAGACGGTGTCGCCGCCCTCGATCGGACCGACGCCGGCCGGGGTGCCGGTGAGGACCACGTCTCCGGGCAGCAGCGTCATGACCTGGGAAACGTAGGAGACGAGCGTAGCCGGGTCGAAGACCATGTCCTTGGTCGATCCGAGCTGGCGCACCTCGCCGTTGACCTCACAGCGGATGTCGGTCTCGGCCACGTCCGCGTCGGTCTCGATCCAGGGCCCGAGCGGGCAGAACGAGTCGAAGCCCTTGGCGCGGGTGAACTGGACGTCCTTGCGTTGCAGGTCGCGCGCGGTGACGTCGTTGGCACAGGTGTAGCCGAAGATCGAGGCGGCGGCGGCCTCCTTGTCGGCGCTGCGGGCACCGGGGAGCCCGACGACGACGGCCAGCTCGGCCTCGTGGTCGACCTGATCGGACACCGCGGGGAGGCGGATGGCCTCGCCGGGGCCGATGATCGAGGTCGACGGCTTGATGAAGATCAGCGGCTCCTCGGGCACCTCGTTGCCGAGCTCGGCGGCGTGCTCGGCGTAATTGCGGCCGACGCACACCACTTTGGACGGCAGAATGGGGGCGAGCAGCCGCACGTCCTCGAGCGCCCACCGTTGGCCCGTCAGCTTGACCTGCGCGAAGGGGTGGCCGTCGATCTCCGCGGCGGTCGCGCCGGGGCCCTCCCCCTCGAGTACCGCGAACGACATGCCGGTGGCGTGAGCGATCCGTGCGATGCGCACACTGCGCCCCTCTCTAAGACTGATTCGAAGCTTCCGGGCTCAGCTTAGTTCGCGGCGCGGGGACGGTGAAGTCGCTATACGATCAGCAGGGACGGCACCACAATGAGCGCCGTGCCCAGCAGCGCGCCGACGACGACGCCCATGCCGAGCTTGCGCAGCCTCCCCGAAAGGCCGATGGCGAAGCCGAGCGCGAAGGTCAGCGGCGTGGCGATGAGGCAAGAGATCGCCGAAGAGACGAGTCGGACCGTGAGCGAGGTACCGACATTGTCCACCAGGACGAAGCCGAGGGCCATCGCCAGGAGGACGAGGATCACGAGGCCGAGGAACAGGCCCGAGACGAATCGACGCCGCGAATACACCGCCGATTCGGCGGCATAAGCCGCGGCGCGGGCACGATCGGTCTTGTAGGAAGTCACACTGCAACTCTAGTACGGCACGGCCAGTGAGGGCGTGCGCGCACTGGTACCGGACTCGCCGCGTCGGATCCGACGCGCACCGCGCAGGCCGTGCGAAACTGCCCGGATGCGCCGACTGATCACGCTCTTCGCACTGTCCGCCCTGGTGCTGTGCGCCCAAATTCCGGCGGGCGCGACCGACTCCGAACTGCCTCGTACCACCGCGTCGTTCAACGACGACGTCCGCAAGGTCGCCTACGACGGCGACGTGATCTACGCGGGCGGCATGTTCACCCGCGCCCGCGACGTCGACGGCTCCTTCGCGACCCGCCACTACCTGGCGGCCGTCGACTCGGCGAGCGGCGGGCTGCTGCCGTTCGCCCCCGTGCTCGACGGGCAGGTCTACGACGTGATCACCACCGCCGACCACCTGTACGTCGCCGGCGACTTCCGCCGCGTCGACGGCGTCTCGCTGCCGCGTCTGGCGCGCTTCGCGCTCGACACCGGCGAGCTCGACGAAACGTGGAGGCCGAACCCGTCGGCGACGGTGTTCGCCGTCGAACCGGTCGGCGACACGGTCTACCTCGGCGGGCGCTTCGGCTCCGTCGGCGGGCACGCCCAGTGGTACCTGGCGGCGGTGAGCGCCTCCGACGGCGCCCCGATCACGTCCTTCGCCCCGCGTCTCCAGGAAGGCTCGGTGCGCGACATCGAGTCGGGCCACGGCCGGCTGTACGCCTCGGGCGGGTTCAGCTACGTCGAAGACGACAAGAAGTTCGGGAAGCTCGCCGCGTTCGACCCGTCCACCGGCGGCCTCGACCGCTCGTTCCAGGCCACGGTGTACGTGCTCACGCGCCAGATCGCCCTCGACGGCGAGCACGTGTACGGGGCGCTGGACGGGCGCGGCGGCGAGATCCGCGCGTTCGACCGCTCGGGCGAGGCCCTGTGGCACCAAGGCGTCGACGGCGGCATGCAGGCCGTGACGGTGTGGGGCGGCGTCGTCATCGGCGGCGGGCACTTCGACCTCGCCTGCGAGACGAACAAATCCGGGCCGCGGGGCGAGTGCCTCGACGGAGTCAAGGCCGAGCGCGGCAAGCTTCTGGCCATCGACCGGGACGGGAACCTGCTGCCGTGGAACCCCGGAGCGAACGGCGTCATCGGCGTGTGGGACCTCAAGACCCATCCCGAGGGCACGAGCCTGGCCGTGGGCGGCGCGTTCACCACCTTCGGCGGCGGCTCGATGGAGCAGAAGCGGTTCGCCGTCTTCGACTGACCGGCAGCGCGAGAGCGGCCCCGGGACTTGTGGTCCCGGGGCCGCTGTTCGCTTGCGCTACCGGCGGTTGAGCCCGTAGGCCAGTCCCTCGGCGAGGGCGTTCCAGGACGCCTCGATGAGGTTGGGGGCGACGCCGACCGTGGTCCACTCGGCTTCGCCGTCGCTCATGGTGATCAGGACGCGCGTGACCGCGTCGGTACCGGTCGAGCCGGCGAGGATGCGGACCTTGAAGTCCGACAGGCTCAGTTCGGCCAGGCGCGGGTGGCGCGCGGCCAGCGCGCTCCGCAGGGCCGCGTCGAGGGCGTTGACCGGGCCGTTGCCCTGGGCGGTGGCGATGACGCGCTCGCCGTCGACGTCGAGGCGGACGGTGGCCTCGGAGACGGTGGCGCCCTCGGGGTCGTGGTCGACGATGACGCGGTAGGTGTCGAGCGCGAACGGGCGCGGCAGGCCGCCGGAGAGCTCGTCGCGGACGAGCAGCTCGAAGGAGGCGTCGGCGGCCTCGAACGACCAGCCCTTCGCTTCGAGTTCCTTCACGCGTTTGGTGATGCGGTCGAGCGCGTCCCTGTCGCCGGACAGGTCGACGCCGAGCTCGCGGCTCTTGAGCTCCACCGAGGCGCGCCCGGCCATCTCGGTGACGAGGATGCGCATGTCGTTGCCGACGACCTCGGGTTCGATGTGGTTGTACAGCGCCGGGTCGGCCTTGATCGCGGAGGCGTGGATGCCGGCCTTGTGCGCGAACGCGGCGTGGCCGATGTAAGGGGCGTGCTCGTTGGGAGTCATGTTGGCGATCTCGGCGATGGCGTGCGAGATGCGGGTCATCTTCTCGAGGCAGCCGTCGGGGAGGACCTTCATGCCGAGCTTGGTCTCGAGGTTGGCGATGACGGTGAACAGGTCGGCGTTGCCGGGGCGCTCGCCGTAGCCGTTCGCGGTGCCCTGGACGTGCATGACGCCGGCCTGGACGGCGGCGAGGGTGTTGGCGACGGCGCAGCCGGTGTCGTTCTGCGCGTGCATGCCCAGGCGGATCCGCTCGGCGGGCAGGTGGGCGGCGAGGCGCGAGCGCAGTTCGGTGACGGCAGCGGTGATGTCGGCGGGGATGCGACCGCCGTTGGTGTCGCACAGGACGACCGCTTCGGCGCCGGCTTCGAGCGCGGTGCGCACCACCAGGGTGGCATAGGCCGGGTCGTGGCGGAAGCCGTCGAAGAAGTGCTCGCAGTCGATGAACACCTGCCGGCCGTGCTCGCGGCCGGTGGCCACGGAGTCGGTGATCATCGTCAGATTCTCGTCGGCGGTGGTGCGCAGGGCCTGCTCGACATGGCGCATGTCCGACTTGGCGACCAGGCACAGCACTGGTGCGCGCGAGTCCAGCAGGGCGCGGAAGCCCGGGTCCTCGACGGCGGTGGTGCCGGCTCGGCGGGTCATGCCGAAGGCGACGAGCTTGGCGTGCTTGAAGTTGAGCTCTTCGGCCGCTCGAGCGAAGAATTCGGTGTCGGAGGGGATCGCGCCGGGCCATCCGCCCTCGATGTAGTCGACGCCCAGCTCGTCGAGGAGCTCGGCGACGGCGAGCTTGTCGGCCACCGAGTAGCGGAGGCCCTCCATCTGCGCGCCGTCACGGAGCGTCGTGTCGAAGACGTGGAAGTCCTCGACGTTGTGTGTTTGCGTCACGTTGTGCTCCAGGTAGTTTCAGATCCGATTGGGCTGCTGCGAGGGCCCGCCTGAACGATGACTTGGCCCCAACGAAAAAGACCCCCTGCGGACGCAGGAGGTCTGGCGCTCGGCGGTGGCATCTATTACCGGTGCTCCGCCAGGCGCCCGCAGCGAATAATGAGCTGGAAGGTCACGGTTGGAAGTATGCCACCGGTCACCCGCGCGAGCCAGGACTTCCCGCGATGTGAGACGCGAGGTGTCACCATTGGGTGCGCAGCGTCTTCCGGCGCCACCACAGCGTGAGCACCGCGCCGGCGGTCACCGCGGCGAGGCCGCCCACCGCGGCGGCCGCGATGCCCGCGCCGGTCTGCGGGAGTTTCGGCTGCGAGGCCTGGCCGACCGGGGTCTCCTGCCCCGGCGGCGCTTCCGAAGGCACCGAGCTCGGTGTCGGGGAGGGCGAACCGGAGCTCGCGAAGCGCCACTCCTGGCTGTGCAGCGACTTCTCGACGTCGTGCACCTCGACCGCCTGACCGTCGGCGACGGTGTTGCTCGGAGCCCCGAGCATGTGCCCCTCCGGTGTGATGAACCGCGCGTCGTGGTGGCCGGCCCTGGTGTCGGTCAAGACCTGCCACCACGGCTCCTCGACGCAGTCGACCAGCTTCACCGGCGCGGCGATCGCGCCCTCGGCCATCGCTTCGGCCGCGAGGCACTGGCCCGTCTCGTCGTGGACGATGGCGATCGCGCCCTCGTAGTCGGGCTCGGCGACGTTGTCGCGCTCGGGCGGGACGAGCCGCCACAGCGTCTGCCCGCCCTCGGCGAACACGGCGCCCTCGTCGGTCCAGGTCATCGGCAGATCGGGATGGTCCTTCAAGTACAGCAGGGCCGGTTCCTCAGGCAGCTCGACGGCGTTCGCCGGAGCCGCCCAGGACAACAGCGCGACGGCCGCGAAGGCGGCGGTCCGGATCAACAGGGTACGCATACCCGAATTAGATCAAATTAGGATGTTTCACCTTGTTGCAGGCGGATTCGCCCCCGGATCTCGCTCGCCGCGTCCCCGGCGGCACGCAGCCGATCGGCCGCGTCGGTCAGCGTCTCCAAGGTGGCGTCCGCCGAGCTCGACGCCAGCGCCTCTCGCAGCCCGATCGAGCCGGCCAGACACTCGCCGGCGGCGGCGACCATGTCCTCATAGGCGTCGACCCCCGCGACCAGTCGCTGCACGAGGCGGTCGCGGTCGGCCTCCAGGTGTTCGCGCCTCGGACCCGAGGCGACACTCATCGCCTGCTCGACGTCGCGGACCGTCAACGCCAGGTAAAACAACTCGGGCCCGGCCGTCGCGGCCCCGCCCAGCGCCGCCGTGGCCTCCGGGTTGCCCTCCAGCCGCTGGGCGAGCTGCTCGGCGGTGGCGCTGGCCCGTTCCAGGCGCTGATAGGGACCGAGTGCGGCGCTACGGCGGAACTGCGAGCGCATCCGGCCGCGGCGCAAGGCGTCGGCGGCCTCGCCGAAGAAGCCGCGGGCCTCCTGGCGCAGGCCGGTCGGGCCGTGGAGTTCGAGCGATATCCGCTCGGCGGGCATCACCAGCGACAGACGCCGGTAATCGAGCCAGCGGACCGCGGCGAGCGCGGTCGACAGCCCCGCGGTGACGACCCAGACCCCGTCGGAGCCGGTGACGCCGTCGAAAGGGACGAAGAACGCCGACCCGGCGACGGTGGCGCCGGAGACGGTCGTCCAGAACCGCGCCGCGGACAGCCGGGACCGCAGGCGCCGAGCGGCGCGCTTGCGGGCCTTGGCGTCCACGGGGCGTCGTCCTCCGGTGGCTTACTGAGTCTTGGCGGAGTCGGACTCGGCCTCGGCGGTGCCGTCGTCATCGCTCAGGCTGGCGCGGATGTCGGCGAGGCGGGCGTTGGTCGCCGATTCCTTGGACTCGACGGCGGGGGTGGAGGACTTGTCGGAGCCCGACAGCTTCTCGCCCTCGAGGGAGGCCCGGATCTGCTCCAGACGGGAGGCGCCGGCCATGTCCCGGGTGGCGCGATTGACCTCGAGCATGCGGCCCTCGACGGAGCTGCTGGCCAGTTCGGCGCGGCCCATGGCGTTGGAGTAGCGGCCCTCGATCTTGTCGCGGATCTCGTCGAAGTTCGGCACGTTGCCCGGGGCGGCGGTCTGCGACATCGATTCCAGGGACGAGGCGATGGTCTCCTGCATCTTGGCCTGCTCGAGCTGGCCGAGGAGCTTCGTGCGCTCCTGGAGCTTCTGCTGCAGGACCATCTGGTTGTTCTCGACGGCCTTCTTGGCCTGGTCGGCGGCATTCAAGGCCTGGTCATGCATGGTCTTCATGTCTTCAAGGGACTGCTCGGTGGAGACCAGCTGGCCGGCGAGGATCTCGGCGGTGGACTCGAATTCCTGGGCCTTCTTCTCATCACCTTCGGCACGCGCCTTGTCCGACAACACCAAAGCCTGCCGCGCCTGCGCCTGCAAACGCTCCATTTCGGCCATCTGCCGGTTGAGCTTCATTTCCAGCTGGCGCTGGTTCCCGATAACCGAGGCGGCCTGCCCAACCAGCACCTGGTGCTGCTTCTGCGCTTCCTCGATCGCCTGCTGGATCTGGATCTTGGGATCAGCGTGCTCGTCGATCTTCGCGCCGAACAGCGCCATCATGTATTTCCAGCCCTTGACGAACGGATTGGCCATTATCGGGGTCCCTTCGGTGATGTCTGCAACGCCGACTTCCTTATAGTGTCGGACATCCCCGCCAACAATGTGCGACAGGGTGACGCCTCAATCGCCAAAACTACATCATCGGTGGCGTTCAGGCGGCTGCGCGGACAGCCGAATCGGTCACTTCGCCACGACGGTGACGGGGACGCACTTGCGCGATGGAAGTAGGCGACGCCGGCGGCGCGTGACGGCGGCGGCGCGACTGCTCCTCGGCGCCCTCCTTGTCACGCGGCAGCGGCAGCACCGCGACCGAACGCCCTTGCGCGGGCACGCTGTCGTCCCTCTTTTCGTGGGCCGCGACCTCGAGCGACACCTCCGCGAGGACCTCACTCAGGCGGACCTGCAGGGCCCCGCACACCGACGCGAGGAGCTCGCTGGACGGTTCCTTGTGGCCGCGCTCGATCTCCGAAAGGTAGCCGAGGCTGACATTGGCCTGCTTGGAGACGTCGCGAAGGGTCCGCTTCTGTGCGCGACGGCGCCGACGCAGGGTCTCGCCCAACAGTTCCCGCAACAACACCATCGAACTCTCCTCCACGCCGCTATCGCTCTCACGAGCCTAAGTGGGTCCTGCAAGCCTAGCGCGTCGCCCCCGGCTCGCTCCCCCTCAATTTAAAGGCTTTCCAGAGGTAATCAATTCCCGTCCCGACCGTGAGGAACACCGCCGCGCCCATGAGCACCGGCCCGATCAGGTCGAGCGGCTCGGGCCACGGCCACAGATACCAGGCCACGGCCGCGATCTGGAGCACGGTCTTGAGCTTCCCGCCGCGCCCCGCCGCGATCACCGCGTGCCTGAGCACCGCCACGCGCAGCGCTGTGATGCCCAGCTCCCGCAGCAGGATCACCACGGTGACCCACCACGGCAGCACGTCGTAGAAGCTCAGCAGCACCAGCGCGGTGCCGATGAGGGCCTTGTCCGCGATCGGATCGGCCATCTTCCCGAATTCGGTGACCAGACCGCGCGAGCGCGCCAGCCACCCGTCCACGAAGTCCGTGGCCGAAATGAACACGAACAGCACGCACGCCAGCATCCGCCAGCCCGAGTGCTCCATGCCCGAGACGATCACGCACACCGCGAAGAGCGGGACCATGAAGATCCGGGCCACCGTCACGACGTTGGCGATGTTCCACGGCGACACCGGCCGGGGCTCGGACTTCACCAGGATTCCTCCACGACCTCGGCGACAAGGTCGACGCCGCTGGAATCGACGACCTTCGCCGTCACGAATTCGCCGACCTCCAAGCCCTCGACCTCACCGACCAGCGCGATCGAACCGTCGACCTCGGGCGCCTGATGGGCGCCGCGGCCATCGACTCCATCGTGTTCGACCGACTCGACCAGGACCGTCATCACCTCGCCGACACGGTCGGCGGCGCGCTGGCTGACCAGCTCGTCGACGAGCATCGACACGCGCGTGACCCGCTCGGCGACGACGTCCTCGTCGACGTGCCCGTCGAGCGCGACCGCCTCGGTGCCGTCCTCGTCGGAGTAGGCGAAGACGCCGGTGGAGTCCAGGCGCGCCTCCGAGAGGAAGCCCATCAGCTCCTCGACGTCCTCCTCGGTCTCCCCGGGGAAGCCGACGATGACGTTCGTGCGGGCCCCGGCCTGGGGCTCGCGTTCACGGATCTGCTGAAGCAGCGCCAGGAACGACTCGGTGGAGCCGAAGCGGCGCATGCGGCGCAGCACGGTGGCCGAAGAGTGCTGAAAGGACAGGTCGAAGTACGGGACGACCTTGTCGATGCGGCACATCGCCTCGATCAGCCCCGGGCGCAGCTCGGCGGGCTGAAGGTAGGACAGCCGGATCCACTCGATGCCGTCGATCGCGGCCAGGGACTCGAGCAGGTGCTCCAGAGCGGCCGGGTCGGACAGGTCCTTGCCGTAGGAGGTCGTGTTCTCCGAGACGAGGTTGAGCTCCCTGACGCCGTCCGAGGCGAGCCAGGCGGCCTCGGCGAGGATCTCCTCGGGCGTGCGGGAGACGAAGGAGCCGCGGAACGACGGGATCGCGCAGAAGGTGCAGCGCCGGTCGCAGCCCGAGGCCAGCTTGAGGTTCGCTACCGGTCCCTCGGAGAGCCGGTGCCGCATCACCGTCAGATGGGCCGGGGCGCCGGAGAGCTCGGCGGCCTCGGAGGCCTGCTCGGCGCGCGAGTGGCCGGGCACGACCGCGGCGGCGTCCTGGCGCGCGGCGGGCGCGAGCGGCAGGAGTTTGCGGCGGTCGGTCGGCTGGTGCGACTCGACCTGGCGGCCGGCGAGAATGTCGTCGAGCCGGGCCGCCATGTCCGGGTAGTGGTCGAAGCCGAGAACGGCATCGGCCTCGGGCAGGCTCTCGGCGAGCTCGTTGCCGTAGCGCTCGGCCATGCAGCCGGTGGCGACCACCTTCGCGCCGGTGTTCGAGGCGTCGAGCAGCACGTCGATGGACTCGGCCTTGGCCTGCTCGATGAATCCGCACGTGTTGACCATGACCACGTCGGCGTTCTCACCGTCGTCGGTGATGCGCCAACCACCGGCCGCCAGTCGGGCGGCCAGTTCTTCCGAATCGGTCTCGTTGCGGGCGCAGCCGAGCGTGAGGACCGCGACGCTCTTGGCGGCCGGGTGAGCTGATGACACCACAAAAGCGTACCTACCGACGCGCGCCGACTGCCCGGGCGGCGGCCCGGGCCACAGTGATTCCCACACGGTAAAGTGGCGCACCTCTCCCGACTCGCCCGATTCCGCGAGAAAGCCCCCAAGATGGCCACAGTGCTGTACTATGCTTCTCGCGCCATTGCGTCGATGCCATAGGCTGGTCTCATGTCCCTCATTGGCATCGCCCCTGCCCGCCCCCGCGCCCTCCGGAGAACCGCCGCCGTCGCCGCCGCGGCGCTCGCCGCGCTGACCCTGAGCGCCTGCGGGGCCGCCCCGACCGGCACCCTGAACACCCGCGCCGGATACACGATCTCCAGCACCGACATTCCCGTCTCGATCTGTCCCGAGGGCGACGAATCGCGTCTGGCCCCTGACGAGGGCGCCCTCATCGGCGCCCACTTCGCGCTCCGCGTCGAATGCGTGATCTCGTTCGAGGAGTTCCCCGAGGACTTCCAGCTCGAATATCTGTTCGGGGAGGACGCACAGCTCTACCCGCCCGCCGAGGGGCACGAGTTCACCATGGTCCAGTTCGCACCGGACCCGGGCGTCGAGGGCCTGTACGAGGCCGACTCGCAGACCGACTTGACCGCCGAGCTCGCCATCGGCGAGGAGCAGTGGACCTTCGACGGGGAGGTGCCGCCGCCCGGCTCGGTGTACCTGGCCGTCGCCGAGACGGACGCGGCGGTCTCGCTGGCGGTCACCGACGCCGAGCGCACCCAGTCGATCGACCTGCGCGAGCGCACCCGTTCGGACATCGTCCAGGCGCTCTACCACGGCTCGCGAAACGAGGTCACGACCGAGTACGTGGAGAACTCGATCGATGCGTACACGACGAGCGGCAACTATGAGTACTGGGTGGAGGACTGGGTCTACAGCACCAACTTCGTCGCCACCCGATCGGTGTACACCCCGGGCGAGGGCTGGGTGGCCGAGCTCGACAGGGCGGTGCTGTCGATCAGCTTCGTGTGGCTGCACTCCGGCAGCGGCCTGGTCTGGGAGATCGACCCGGCCGACACCTTGACGGTCTCCGGGCCCGACGGGGAGATGGCGGCGGCGAACGTCGACTTCGAGACCGAGGACTGGGACGAGGACGGCGAGCTCAGGTACTACAGCATGACCTACGACATCCCGGCCGACGCGCTGGCGTTCGACCTCGTATTCGCACCCAGAGGGCCGATCGCCTGGCCCGACGAGGGCGTCGACATGCCGATCTCGGGAGAGAAGACCCACGAGCTGTCGGTGGACTTCTCCTAGATCCTCGCCGGTCGGTGCAGTCGGCGACGTTCGGGATGCGTTGATGGACGCTGATGGACGCTGATGGACGCTGATGGACGCCTGGGGAGCCCGGCAATGGAACTTATCCGGGTGGCGGGAACGGTGTGGGGTTGATGGTTGCGCTGCGCTAAAGGCGTCAGCGACGAAGAGGTGAGTGCTTTGTGGAGGCCGCGTTGGCGGGCGTGGAGGTCCACTTTGGGTGCGGGCCGAGGTGACGGTGTCAGTGTGCCTCCGGTTTGCCATGCGGGGCAAGGCTTCTCGTGGTTCCGGGCGGCGGAAACGTGAGTGTTTTCCCACCCTAATGGGTGATGACAAAGGCTTTGTGACCTGGGAGAATAGAGATATAGCACGAACCAGCGGAAACAGCAGGTTCGTACGAGACCTCAAGGGAGGTGTCAGATGGCCAAAGCGACCAGGAAGCCCAGCAGGACCGAGCGGAGCGAGCGGGCAGCGGCCATCCACACCCACCTTGATGAGGCCGCCGCGTTGATGAACTCGGTGCACGCGCGGGTGCTGTCGGACGTCATCGACGCGAAGGCATGGAACATTCACCGCGACTGCGATGGCTTCTCCGCCCTGCGCGAATGGTTGGTCTCGACCTTCGACTTCCACCTGCGCGTCGCCGCCGACCTCGCCGCGATCGCCCGCACGGCAGGGAAGTTCACCGTCCTCGCCGAGACCGCCACCTCCGCTGCGGCGCGGATCGACCGGGTCGCGGCAGCCGTGCGCCGCCTGGACGCGACCAAGGCCCTGCGGGTCTACGCCCGGACTCCCTACAAGGAGCCGGTGCCCTCCCCGTTCGACGTCGAGACGCTCTGCCCGACGCCGGAGCACCTGATCGCGCAGTACTGCATCCACGCCACCGTCAAAGACGTCCACGCCCAACTCGACGAACTCCAAGCCGCCCTCGACTCCGGTGAGGAGCTGTTGGACGGGCTGGGGCAGCAGTCGTTGCAACGCCTGGATCTGGTGGAGACCGAGAACGGCATGTTCGTGCTCTCGGGCCTGCTGTCGGCCGACACCGGGAAGCTGTTCGCCAAGCTGTTGACCACCGCCGTCCCCCCGCCGCGTCAGGACGAGGTCGACGCCGACGGGTCGCTGCCGCCTGCGGCGAACCGCCGCGCCGAGGCCTTCCACCAGGTGCTCGCGGCCCATGGGAACGACCCGCACGCGGCCAAGCGGCACGGCCACACCGCCACCCTGCACCTGTCAGTCGACATCGACACCCTCGCCGGACACGACACCGGACGCGTCGCCACTCTCGAAGGCGACCCGATCAGCCTGGGTAAGGCCCGCCTGCTCGCCTGCGAAGGCCTGGTCATCCCCAACGTGTTCAACTACCGCACCGGCGAAGCGATCGAACTCGGCCGGGCCCTGCGCCTGCCGAACTCGGCGCTGCGCAGGAAGCTGGAACTCGAGCAGCCCGGCGGGTGCGCGTGGACCGGCTGTCTCGCACCGGTCCAGTGGACCGAAGCCCACCACATCCGCCACTGGGCGAATGGTGGACCGACTGTGGCGGAGAACCTGATCCTGCTGTGCCGGTTCCACCACGGCCGCATCCACACCCCCGGCTGGACCATCACCAAAACCGGACCCGGTAAGGCCCTGATCGTCCACCATGAGGGGCACGAGGACACCGACCCCGACCTCACATGCGGCTGCGCCGACTGGCGGACTGACGCGGACTTGGATGCCGACTTCAGCGACGACATCGCGAACGCCTTCCCCACCGGCCTGTACCCCGAAGAATGGTCGGAGACACTGAAACCCGACCTCGAAGCCGCTGCCGAACAGGCCGAGACCGAGCAGGTCATGGCCGCCGCGAAAACCGCACGCGCCAAACTGCGAGCACGCTTCACCACCCCGACACCCCGGCCTGAACCCGCGACCGAACCCGAACCGGCTTCAGCACCGACACCCGACCCGGAGCAGGGCCAGAGGCGGGAATACGAGACTTCGACACCACTGACCGAGGCGAAGCAGATTCGCGAACCGGTCGGGGCCGCACCGGCACCGGACTACGGACCGCCGCCGGTCTTAACCCGCCCGCTGCGGGATGCCGTGGCGGGGAAGACACCTCATAGGCCGCCAGCTCGAAACCGACAACGGCTTCGAGCACATTCCCATGCCCACACCCCGAACCGGACCACAGATCCCTCGAATCCGCCGCGCAGCCAGTCCCAATCCGACCCGGCACGGCACCACCGACCACCTCCGCGCCGACCAACCCGACACCAGCCCACCTCCCACCGCTTTTGTCGCCGCCATAGCGCAGCCGGGCCATCCACGACACCGACCCCGCCAACGCCCCCGCGACCATTGCCGGACTCAACAGGCGACCCCGCCCGACCACACCGTGTGCCCCACGGCCCTGGTGCATTCCGGCGTACTTCTCGCCGAGGCGGAACCATTGCCGCTAATTTCGTTGTGAGTCTGCGTTGGCTGCTCGTCCGTCCCTGACCGGGGCCGCACCAGGATCGGTCCGCAGTTCTCTGTACAGCGCCCAGCACATGCCGAAGAGGATGAACGTGTACGGGAGGGCCACGAGCGTGACGGCGTCCTGGAGCGCTCTGAGCCCGCCCACGGCCAGCAGCACTGCCGCGACAGCGCCGATGAGCACGCCCCAAGTGACCACGACCCAGCGGTTGGGGCGCATCCTCCCCCGGCCGGTCAGCGTGCCGAGGACCAGGGACGCCGAGTCGCCTCCGGTGATGAAGTACAGGCCGACCAGGACGATCGCGATTCCGCCGGTGATCTGGGCCAGAGGCATGGTCTCGAGAAGGCTGAACAGGGCCGTCTCGAGGCCCTGGTCCAACGACGCGACCAAATCGGCCTCACCGCTGAGCTGCGTTCGCACGGCGGTGCCGCCGACGACGGCGAACCAGACCGCGCAGCCGGCACTCGGCACCAGCAGCACACCGACGATGAACTCCCGGATCGTTCGTCCTTTGGAGACCCTGGCGATGAAGGTGCCGACGAACGGCGCCCAGCTCAGCGCCCAGGCCCAGAAGAACAGCGTCCAGTTCGCCAGCCATTCCTGGTCGGCGAAGGCGCCGGTCGTCGTCGCCAGCGAAGGCAGCTCGTTGAGGTAGGAACCGACGGTGGCGGGCAGCGAATCGAGCACATAGACGGTCGGGCCCACCGTCAGCAGGAAGGCCAGCAGCACCGAGGCGAGCACGATGTTGGTCGTGCTCATCGCCTTGATGCCCCGGTGGACGCCGCTGAACGCCGACACTACGAACGCGAGCGTCAGCGACCCCACGACCACGGTCTGGGCCGTGAGCGACGGCGAGAGTCCGAAGACCGACTCCAGGCCCGCCGTGATCTGCAGCGCGCCCAGTCCCAGGCTCGTCGCCGAACCGAACACGGTGGCGAACACGGTGAGCAGGTCGATCAGCTTGGCGGCCGAGCCCTCCGGTCCGCCTCGGCCGAGCAGTGGCACGAAGACCGACGAGATCCGGTTGCGGCGGCCCTTGCGGAAGGTCACGTAGGCCAGCGCCAGCCCCGTCATGCCGAACACCGCCCACGGGTGCAGAGTCCAGTGGAACACCGCCTGGCGCAGCCCGTCCTGCGCGGCCTGGGGCGTCCCCGCCTCGGCGCCGCTTTCCGGCGGCGGAGCGCTCAGATGCGACAGCGGCTCGGCGGCGCCGTAGAACACGAGCCCGATGCCCATGCCCGAGGCGAACATCATCGCCATCCACGGCAGGGTGGCGAACTCGGGACGGTCGTCATCGGCGCCGAGGCGGATGCGCCCGAATCGGCTCACGGCCACCGCCAGGCACAGGAGCACGAACAGGTTCAGCGCGCTGGTGAAGAGCCAGCTGAACTGGGCGATGACCCAGTCGAGCGCCGTGGAGGAGACGCGGCTGACCGTGTCGGGCGCGAGCACTCCCGCCGCGACCACCGACAGGACGAGGCCGGCCCCGACGGGGAACAGCAAGCCGTCGATGGCTCGGCGACGGTCGGCTTCCGAGCGCTCCGAGGAGGGTGTGGATTCAGCCATAGGCCTCGCATACCCGACCGCACCGGTCAGCAATCAGGGTGTATTCGAGCGCGCTCGGTCAGCCGCTCGCGGGCGGTGGCTTCTCGCCCTGGGCGATTATCGGGAACTCCGCGGTGGTCGAGAGGGTCTCGGCGATGTGGTCGCGGCGGCCGACGGTGGCGATCCGGTCCCAAGCGTGCGGGACGGCTCTCAGCATCGCCTTGAGCGGCTGCGGTGCGGCGTCGACGAAGACCTCACAACCGTCCTCCGCTCGGGTGCATGTCATGACGGCGTGGGCGCCTCGGCGGGTGTCGATGAGCGGCACCAGCGGCGCGAACGGGCTCTCCTCGCCCTCACGCAGCGACTCGGGAGGCTCGACCGGTCCGGGGACCACGGCGCTCACCCTGACACCCTCGATGTCGGCCAGTTCGCGCCTCAGGCAGTAGGTGATCGAGCGCATGGCGTCCTTGGCCGCGAGATACGCCAGGTGCATGGGCGGGCCCGGTCTGGAGAGGACGGACGGCACGTTGACGATGACGCCCGAGCCCTGCGATCGCAGATACGGCACCACCGCGTGCACGCCTTGGTACGTGCCGAACAGTCGGCGCTCGACGCGTCTTCGCCAGGAGGTGTCGGGGAACCGCTCGGCGGCGAGCATATTGATCGAGGCGGCGTTGACCCACGCGTCGATGCGCCCGAAGCGGCGGTGCACATCGGAGGCTATGGCTTTCATGGCGGCGGGGTCGGCTTCGTCGGCGGTGCGCACGAGCACGGCCGCGGCGCCGCGGCGGCATTTGGCCGCGACATGTTCCAGCGCCCCCTTGCGGCGGGCGATGAGCACCACGGCGGCGCCCTTGCGGGCGAAGGCCAAAGCGGCCTCGCGACCGACCCCACTGGACGCTCCGGCGACCGCCACCACCAGGCTTTTCATGTTTCTCATGGCCGTGCCGTACCCCGGAAGTGAATGTTTATGCAGCGGCGTCAGTGCCATTCCGAAGGGCGTTGGGCCACAAGGGACTGAAAGCGCCGGCGGGGCGTCACTCGCCTCGGATGGAGGCGATGACACCGTCCAGGTCGTCGGGCTTGACGAGCACGTCCCGCGCCTTGGTGCCCTCCGAGGGGCCCACGACGCCGCGAGTCTCCATCAGGTCCATCAGCCGCCCGGCCTTGGCGAAGCCGACTCGGAGCTTGCGCTGGAGCATCGAGGTCGAACCGAACTGGGTGGTGACGACCTGCTCGACCGCCTGGCACAGCACGTCGAGGTCGTCGCCGATGTCGGCGTCGATCTCCTTCTTCGCCCCCGGCGGTGCCGTGACCTCCTCGAGGTACTGCGGCTCCATCTGGGACCGCGCGTGCTCCACGGCCGCCTCGATCTCCTCGTCGCTCACCCAGGCGCCCTGGATGCGCTCGGGCTTCGAGGCGCCCATCGGCAGGAAGAGCCCGTCGCCGCGCCCCACGAGTTTCTCGGCGCCCGGTTGGTCGAGGATGACCCGCGAGTCCGACAGCGAGGAGGTCGAGAACGCCAGCCGGGAGGGCACGTTCGCCTTGATCAGGCCCGTGACCACGTCCACCGACGGCCGCTGGGTGGCGAGCACGAGGTGGATGCCCGCCGCGCGGGCGAGCTGGGTGATGCGCACGACCGCGTCCTCGACGTCTCTGGCGGCGACCATCATGAGGTCGGCCAGCTCGTCGACGATCACCAGCAGGTACGGGTGGGGGCGCAGTTCTCGCTCCGATCCGGGGTCCGCCTTGATCTCTCCTGCCCGGACCTTCCGGTTGAAGTCGTCGATGTGGCGCACGCCGGCCTTCGCGAGGTCCTCGTAGCGCATGTCCATCTCCTTGACCACCCACTGGAGCGCGTCCGAGGCTTTCTTCGGGTGCGTCACGATCGGGTGGACCAGGTGCGGGATGCCTTCGTAGTTGGTGAGTTCGACGCGCTTGGGGTCGATCAGGAGCAGGCGCACCTGCTCGGGCGTCGCCCGCATGAGCAGGGACGCCAGCAGCGCGTTGATGCACGAGGACTTACCGGAGCCGGTGGCGCCGGCGATGAGCATGTGCGGGGTCTTGGTCAGGTTGGTGAGGATGTAGCCGCCCTCGATGTCCTTGCCGAGCGCCACGATCATCGGGTGGTCGTCGGACAGTGCCGCCTTGGAGCGCAGGACGTCCCCGAGCGCCACGTCCTCGCGGTCGGTGTTGGGGATCTCGACGCCGATCGCGCTCTTGCCCGGGATCGGGTTGATGATGCGGATGTCGGAGCTCTTGACGGCGTAGGCGATGTTCTTGGAGAGCTGGATGATCCGCTCGACCTTGACGGCCGGGCCGAGCTCGATCTCGTAGCGCGTGACGGTGGGGCCGCGCGTGAATCCGGTGACGGCGGCGTCGACGTTGAACTGCTCGAAGACCTCCTGGAGTGCCGCGATCACGGTCTCGTTGGCCTTCGAGCGCTTCTTCGCGGCCGGGCCGGTGCTCAGCAGCTCCATCGGCGGTCGCCGGTAGTCGCCGTCCATCGCGGCCGTGCCCTCGGAGAGCGTGGGCTGCTCGACGCGCTTGGGCGGCGTCGTGTGCGTCGGCGGTTCGCGCTTCGGCTCGGGCTTAGCCTTGGCCTCGGACTCCGCCTCGGCCGCGGCGGCCTTGCGCTCGGCCAGCTCGTCGGCGCTGAGCTCGGGGACCTCTTCGGGCGAGAGTCGCGGCAGGACGGTGGTGGCGCGGTGGACGTTGCGGGCCTCTTCCTCCTTGAGGCGCTTGGCCTCCTCGCTGGCGCGCCGGGAGCGCGGAGTCGGCTCCTCGTCCTCGTAGGTGTCGACCTTGCCGGTGGCGAGGTCCCACAGCATCATGATCTTGCCGGGCACCTGGTTCAACGGCGTCGCCGTCGCGACGAGGACGCCGAACAGCAGCAGGAGGAACAGCAGCGGGAACGCCACGTACGCCGAGACGCCCATGGCCAGGCCGCTGCCGACGACCCACCCGATCTGGCCTCCGGCGGCCATGCGCTCCTCCATGTCGGTCGGCAGGCCCGAGATGAGGTGGAGCATGCCGAGACTGGCGAGCCAGATCGCGGTCCAGCCGACCAGGGCCCGCCCGTGGGCGTCCTCTGGCGGGCTCTGTCGCATGACGCGCAGTCCCCACAGGACGAGCAGGACGGGCAGTGCCCGGGTCGCCAGGCCCAGTGACCAGTCGAGGCCGAACGCGAAGTGCTCGCCGATCGGTCCGGCGACGTCGAACCAGACCGCGCAGGCGAGGACGATGGCGACGGCGATGAGGAGCAGGCCGAGACCGTCGCGCCGGTGAGCGGGGTCGATCTCACGGGCGGTGGAGGCCTCCTTGCCGACCGATCGCGCCATCCAGCCGGTGGCGCGCGCGGTGCCGACCCACAGTCCTCGCAGTCCGAGGCCGACGGCCTCGATGGGACCGGGGATCGCGTCGGCGCGGCGCTGCTTGGCGGTCTTGCGGGCCGCGGTGGACTTCTTCGCCGGCTTCTTGGCCGCCTTCTTCGCGGTCTTCTTCACCGGTTTCTTGGAGCCGGAGCCGCCAGACCGCCGCGCGGAACCCGCGGTCCGCTTGCGGGCGCTCTTTCGCGCCCGGGAAGTCCTGGCCATCATGTCTCATACGTTACCGCCCGCACGCGCCCGCTCGTAGTCGCGAGGCGCGAGCGGGGCTGCGACTAATGTGAGCGCATGCCGAAAACAGTTCTGGTGACCGGCGCCGGTCGCGGGCTCGGGAGAACCCTGGCCGAGCGTCTCAGCGCCCGCGGTGACACCGTCATCGCTCACGCCCGCAGCGAGTCCGCGCTCGAAGGCGTGCCGTGCGAGCGGCGGCTCGTGTTCGACCTGTCGCGTCCCGAGACCATCGCGCGCGCGGTGGCCGAGGCGGGCATCGAGCACCTCGACGCGCTCGTCCACAATGCCGGGGTCGCGCACGTCGCGCCGGTGGCCGGCCATCGCCTGGAGTGGTGGCACGAGACCATGGCGGTCAACGTCGTCTCCCCCGCCGAGCTGACGCGCGCCCTGCTGCCGGCGCTGCGGGCCTCCAGCGGGCACGTCGTGTTCCTGAACTCGGGCGCCGGGCTCGCCGCCGGCTCGGGCTGGAGCTCGTACGGAGCGAGCAAGCACGGCCTCAAGGCGCTGGCGGACGCGCTGCGCGCCGAGGAGCGGGCCGCCGGCGTCCGGGTCACGAGCCTGTATCCGTCGCATTTCGACACCGACATGCAGCGCAGCGTGCGCGAGCAGTCGGATTCCGACTACGACCCCGAGCGCGCCACCAGTGTCGATTCGATCGCGAAGGCCGTGGTGGACGTGCTGTACATGCCGACGGACATGGTCGTCAACGACGCTCGGATCGAGCCGCCGAACCCGCTGCCGATCCGCCCGAGGGCGTGAGCGGCGCCGATTCGCCCGTTCCCCGGGGGGCGCGGCCGACCGGTAGCATCGGCACGGTGAACGCCATGCCCCCCGAGGAACCCGATCGCCGACACGCGCCCGAGATGTCGTCCCCGGTGCCGCCTGCCCCGCAGCCCGAGCAGCCGCCGTCCGTTCGTCCGCAACCCGATTCGCCTTCACCGGTCGGGTTGATCGTCGCCGGCGCGGGCCTGATACTGCTGTGCCTGTCGGTGCTGCTGCCCCGCGTCGCGATCGACCTCGGCGGAGAGGCCGACTTGTCCTATTTCGGTTTCACGCAGCTCAGCGGCGAGCAGTTCGGGATCGACACGGCCACGGTGCTCCTCAGCGTGGCGCTGCTGTGCGTGGTCGGCCTGAGCGCCTCCCGCGTTCCGGCGCTGCGCTGGCCGAGCAGGCTCGCCGCCGTCGGGATCGCGGCGCTCACGGCCGCGTTCGCCTACCACCCGGTGACGGTGCTTCGGCAGACATTCGAGGCGTACGAGTCGGACGACCCGTCCGGGCAGATCGACGTCAGCGCCGACAACGGCATGTACATCGCCCTGTTCGCGGTGCTGCTGCTGGCGGTCAGCGCGTTCCTGATGCAGCGTCGGAGCCCCGAGCCGGTCGATGCGCAGCCGACCGCCCCGGCGCCGCCTCCGCCGCCGGGCGTCAATCCCACGATCAAGGTCACGCCGGACAACTGACCGGCGACGACGCGAGGAGGGGGACCGCAGGACGGCGGTCCCCCTCCTCGTGCGCGTTTCTCAGACCTCGAGGACGTGCGGGACGATCATCGGGCGGCGGCGGTAGGTGTCGTTGACCCACTTGCCGACGACCCGGCGCAGGATCTGCTGGAGCTGGTGCGGGTCGGAGACGCCGTCGGAGGCGGCTCGTTCCATCGCGTCGTCGATGAGCGGCAGGACGCCCTCGAACGCCTTCGGGTCCTCGGAGAAGCCGCGGGCCGAGACGGTCGGGCCGCCGACGACCTTGCCGTTCTCGGAGTCGATGACGACCGTGGCGGCGATGAAGCCGCCGTCGCCGAGGACGCGGCGTTCGTTGAGGACGGGCTCGCCGACGTCGCCGACGGACAGGCCGTCGACGTAGACGAGGTTGTTCGGAATGTGCCCGACGAGGCGGGCCCGGCCGTCGACGAGGTCGACGACGTCGCCGTTCTCGACGACGATGACCTGGTCGGCCGGGACGCCGGAGTCGATGGCGAGGCGCGCGTGCGCCTGGAGATGCCTGGACTCGCCGTGGACGGGGATCATGTTGGAGGGCTTGACGTTGTTGAGCACGTACAGCAGCTCTCCGGCGGGCGCGTGCCCCGAGACGTGGACCTTCGCGACGTCCTTGTGGATGACGGTCGCGCCGGTGCGGGCCAGGCGGTTGATGACGCCGTAGACGGCGGTCTCGTTGCCAGGCACGAGCGAGGAGGCGAGGATGACCGTGTCGTCGGGCTCGACGGTGATGTGCCGGTGGTCGCCCGAGGCCATGCGCCCCAGGGCGCTCATCGGCTCGCCCTGGGAGCCGGTGGACATGTACACGATCTCGTCGTTCGGGAGCCGTACGGCCTCGTCCATGTTGACCAGCAGGCCCTCGGGGATCTTCAGCAGGCCGAGGTCGCGGGCGATCGCCATGTTGCGGACCATCGAGCGGCCAACGAAGGCGACCCTGCGGCGGTGCGCCCATGCGGCGTCGAGCACCTGCTGGACCCGGTGGACGTGGCTGGCGAAGGAGGCGACGATGATGCGGCCCTTGACGTCCTCGAACAGCTTGTCCAGGACCGGGCCGATCTCGCGCTCGGAGGTGACGAACCCGGGGATCTCGGCGTTGGTCGAGTCCGAGAGCAACAGGTCGACGCCCTGGTCGCCGAGGCGGGCGAAGCCGGCGAGGTCGGTGATGCGCCCGTCGAGCGGCAGCTGGTCCATCTTGAAGTCGCCGGTGTGCAGGACCAGGCCCGCGCCGGTGCGGATCGCGACGGCCAGCGCGTCGGGGATCGAGTGGTTGACGGCGAGGAACTCCAGGCCGAACGGACCCCGTTCGATCGTGTCGCCTTCGGCGACGATGCTGCTCACCGGCTTGATGCGCCGCTCGCGGAGCTTCGCCTCGACCAGCGCCACGGAGAACTTGGAACCCACCAGCGGAATGTCGTTCTTGTGCTCCAGGAGGAACGGGATGCCGCCGATGTGGTCCTCGTGCCCGTGGGTGATCACGATCGCCTCGATGTCGTCGAGGCGGTCGAGGATGGGGGTGAAGTCCGGCAGGATCAGGTCGACGCCGGGCTGCTCGACGTCGGGGAAGAGCACGCCGCAGTCGACGATGAGGAGCCGTCCTTCGTATTCGAACAGCGTCATGTTGCGGCCGATGGCGCCGAGGCCTCCGAGGGGGAGCACGCGCAGGCCGCCTTCCGGCAGCTTGCCGGGTTCGCGGAGATTGTCGGGTCGGGTCAGACTCATCAGACGTCCTTGACGGTAGCGAGGTTCTCGGCGATGAAGTCGGCGATCACCGCGTCGGCGGGCGTGAGCGGCAGACGCGGCTCGCCTCCGGGGAGTCCGCGTTGGGCCAGCGCGCATTTCACGGCGGTGACGCCCTGGGCGGGGCCCTGGAGGGCCCGCATGGCCGGGAGCAGTGCGTCGTTGATCTGGGAGGCGCGTTCGACGTCGCCGTCGTCGAAGGCGTCGAACATGGTGTTGATGTGCTTGCCGACGAGGTGGGCGATGACGGAGACGACGCCGACCTGCCCGGTGGCGTAGGCGGCGAGGTTGAGCGCGTCGACGCCGCAGTAGAAGGCCAGGCCCGTGGCGACGCGGATGCGCTGGCTGGCCGAGAGGTCGGCGGTGGCGTCCTTGCAGGCGATGATGCGCGGGTGGTCGGCGAGGCGGAGGTACGAGGATTCGGTGATGGGCACGCTCGAGCGCGGCGGGATGTCGTAGAGCATGCACGGCAGCTCGGTCGCGTCGGCGATGGCGTTGAAGTGGGCCTCGATGCCTTCCCGCGGGGGCCGCGAGTAGTACGGGGTGACCATCAGCAGGCCGTTCGCTCCGGCCTTCTCGGCCTCCTCGGCGAGCTTGACGGAGTGGCGGGTGTCGTAGGTCGAGGCCCCGGCGACGATGTGGGCGCGGTTCCCCACGGCCTCGACGACGGTCTCGATGATCTGGGCCTTCTCGGCGTCGGTGGTGGTGGGCGATTCACCGGTGGTGCCGTTGAGGACCAGTCCGTCGCAGCCCTGCTCGTCGACGAGGTAGCGGGCCAGTTCGGCCGCTCCCGGGACGTCGAGTTCGCCCGACGGCGTGAACGGCGTGATCATGGCCGCCAGAGTGCGCCCGAATGGGCGGGTCACGTTGCGCATTTGTTTTCACCAATACTGAATTGAGGCGGATCGGGTGCGTCGTCGCCCGGCCGCTCGTTCGTTTCACTGTCTCAAGTTTCGCTGCCTGCCGTGCTGCTTTACGGTGGCTTCCAACGTCTGCGCCCCGGTCAGCCCTCGGTGACGTACGGGCTGTGGGCGACTTCGGTGCCGTCGTCGAGCGAGGCGATCGCGAAGTCGGCGAAGATGTTCGCGGCTTTGTCCTGGAGCTGCCGCAGGCATTCGATGGCCAACGCGCGGATCTCGACATCGGCGTGCTCGGAGGCGCGCATGGCGATGAAGTGCCGCCAGGCGCGGTAGTTGCCGGTGACGACGATGCGGGTCTCGGTGGCGTTGGGCAGTACTGATCGCGCCGCCTGGCGCGCCTGCTTTCGGCGCAGCGTGGGGTTCGCGATGTCGGCGAACTTCTTCTCGAGGCCTTCGAGGAGGTCGTTGTAGGCGCCCTGGGCCGCCTCGGCGGCGGCCAGGAAGCGCTCGTGGAGTTCGGGGTCGTCGGCGATGACGTCGGGCTCGACCATGGCCGCGGAGCGCTCGGGGACGTAGCGCTGCGACAGCTGGGAGTAGGAGAAGTGGCGGTGGCGGATGAGCTCGTGGGTGAGCGAGCGGGAGATGCCGCCGATGTAGAAGCTGACGCTGCCGTGCTCGAGGACCGAGAGGTGCCCGACCTGGAGGATGTGGTCGAGGTAGCCGGCGTTGGTCGCGGTCTTGGGGTTGGGCTTCTTCCAGGACTGGTAGCAGGCGCGGCCGGCGAATTCGGCGAGGGCCTCGCCGCCGTCGGCGTCGGTGGACCAGGGGATGTCGTTCGGGGCCTCGAAGTGCGTCCAGGCGATGAGTCGGACGTCCATCGGTACGATTTCGGGCATGCCCCGCTCCCCCTCGTGATCGGTTTGCTTACAGCTGGTTATTTGCTCTATGAGCGTACTCGGACGGTGGTTGTGGCCTTGACCGCGCCCACGGATGCCGCCGTCTCATCTCTACCCTACGAAGGCCCGCGGTGAACAGGGCTTTTCCCGGGATGCGGCGCGATGATGCGCCACGGAACGTCAGCTCGACTTGACAGACATCAAAAGTGATGTCACTATGGTGTCATGGACTTGACGCCGTACATCGAATCGCTCCGCCGGAGCCTCACCGCCGCCGCCGCACCGGCCGGCGAAGACGCCGCGCGGACCGCAGAACTGCTGTCAGAGGCGCTCGACGCCGGGGCCCGCCTCGCGCTCATGGAGGCCCTCTCCGAAGCCGCCGCCGAGATCACCGCCGGACTCGACCAGGCAGGGTCGTCCGCATCGGTCGACCTGCGCGTGAGAGGCAAGGAGGTCGACCTGCGCGTCACCGACGTCGAGGCGGCCGACACCACGCCGCCGCCCGCGCCGCCGGTCGACGACGACGTCGCACGCATCACGCTGCGCCTGCCCGAGTCGCTCAAGGAGGACGTCGAGAAGGCGGCCTCCGCGGACGGCGCCTCGGTCAACGCCTGGCTCGTGCGGGCGGTCAACACCGCCGTCCACACCTCGCGCACCGTGGGGCCGACCAGCGGCGCGCGATACAGCCAACGCATCACCGGTTACGCCCGGGCCTAGGGGAAGAGTGCCGCACTCATGAACGAGTACACCGAATTCAGCCACGACGGTCCGATCACCGCGTCGATCACCCTCGCCGAGGGCTCGGCCACCGTCACCGCCCACGAATCCGACCAGGTCCTGGTCGAGATCAAGCCGGCGCAGCGCAAGTCCGACGGCGACACCGACGCCGCCGACCTCGCCCGCGTCGACTTCGAGAACGGGCACCTGCGCGTCGTCGCACCAGAGAAGCCGCAGAACTGGCTGTTCAAGAAGCAGATCGGCGTGCACATCACCGTGAAGGTCCCCGTCGGATCCGACATCGCGGTCAAGTCGACCTCGGCCCCGATCAGCCTGCACGGCAAGCTCGGCCCCGTCTCGATCAACACCGTCGCCGGCTCGGCGACGATCGAGCAGGCCGCGAGCGTGCGCGCCAACTCCGTCTCGGGCGCGGTCAGCGTCATCGACGCCGTCGACGAGTTCCGCGCCAACACCGCCTCGGGCCAGGTCCGAGCCGACCACGTAGGAGGGGACCTCTCGGCCAAGACCGTCGCCGGCGCGGTCATCGCCGAGCGGGTGGACGGCTCGGCCCGTGTCAACACCGTCTCGGGCGCCATCGAACTCGGCGCGCTCAAGTCGGGCGCCTGCCGCGCGAACACCGTCTCCGGGCGCATCAGCCTCGGGGTCGTCGCCGGCACCGACGTGTGGATGGACCTGGACGCCAAGGCCGGGACCGTGACCTCCGAACTCGCCGCGGGCGACACCTCGCCGGCTCCCGGCGGCGACGCCACGAGCCTCGAAGTGCGGGCTCGCTCCCTCTCGGGAGACATCTACCTGCACAAGGCGAACGCCTACAAGTAGCGGGCGCTACACGAAGAGCGCGGTGAACGGCTCCCACGGCAGATTGCGGGCGATCCAGTACACGCCCCATGCGATGAGGAACGACGTCAGGACGCCGGGGGTGAGGTGGAACATCGGCAGTCTCCACCGCACCCTCGGCGCGACGCGTGGCACCGCCCAGGCCAGGTAGATCCAGACGATGAACGGGGCCGCGAACACGGCCATGGCGTGATGCCGGGCCGCCTCGGGCAGATTCATCGTCACCAGGTAGTAAAAGGCGCGCGTGCCGCCGCAGCCCGGGCAGTCGAAGCCCGTGATCACCTTGAACAGGCACGTCGAGGGGCCGGTGTTGTCGGTCGGGTTCGTCGCCACGACCCCGCCGGCCGCTGCCGCGAAGCAGCCCAGCAGCGCCACCGGCGCCAGCCACCGCCGCGCCAGCAGCGACGCGGTCAGCCGCGAGACCGCGTTCGGACGCGGCGCGGGCCTCTCGGGCTTCTCAATGGTCGCTTCCTCGACTGCGCACACGATGCCTCCCGTCTCACAGGGTATCCCGCGCCCGCGATCCGTGCGCGTCGGCCGATCTGGACGAAATCGCCGGCCCGACGCGCCACCGCGCCTAGGCTCGAGGCATGCCGCGTCTTTCGAATGGGACCACGCGCCGGGCGCTGGCCGCCGGCGCCGCCGTCGGGCTCTTGATCACCACCTCCGGTTGCCTCAGACTCGACCTGGAGCTCCAGATACGGCCCGACGACACGGTCGGGGGGACCTTCACCGCCGCCTGGAGCGAGGAGTTCCTCGAAGAGGCCCGCTCGGGCGAGGACCCCATCGAACAGTCCGAACTGGACGCCTTCTTGGAGGCGCTGCTGGAGGGCGTGCCCGACGCCGAACGCAGCAGCTACAGCGCCGAGGGCTACGTCGGCCAGACCGCGAGCTTCACCGACCGGCCCCTGAGCGAGTTCGCCGATCTCGGCGGCGACGAATGGGGTTACCTGCGGATCACCCACGAGGACCGCCGGTACGTGCTCGACGGGTACTGGGACCTGCGCGCGAACGGCTTCCTCGAACCCGAGGACCTGGAACGGGCCGAGATCCTCATCCGGGTCGACTTCCCTGCCAAGGTCACCGCTCACAACGGCGAGCTCGAGGGGCGCGCCGTCACTTGGACGATGACGCCGGGCCGGCAGTACGAGCTGCACGCCGAGGCCGAGCAGTACAACGGCCTGGCGTGGCTGGCGATCGGCGTCGGCTCGCTCGCCGTGGTGCTGGGCCTGCTGTGGCTTTGGCAGTGGACGAGGCTGCGGAAGTTCTCGCGTTGAACGACGTGACCAATGAGCGCCGTTGCCTGCGGCACAAACCGTTGCCGCAGCGTGCACGCGCCGTATCGTAGGGAGCCGACTCCCGGCATCACAGAACCGTAACGGAAGCAGGAGGGGCGGTGACCGAATACCGTTCGAACGGCAAGAACTCGAAGCCGAAAGAGCAGCACAACCCCGAGCTCGACCTCAGTATGGGCCAGGTCCTCGCGGCGACCGGCGCGACCACCATCGGCACGATCCTCATCAAGTACCTCGACCTGTGGGGCACCACGCTCGGCACCGCGGCGCTCAGCGTCTGCACCTCCATCGGCGCGGTCCTGCTCCTGCGGACGATGCGGCGCACGAGTGAGGGGATCAAGACGCAGTTCTCGGCGATCTCCCCCGCCGCCCGGGCCGACCAGGAGCAGACCGTCGAACTCGGCGACAACCCCACGCGCGTCACGGCCACCGCGCCGATCCCCACGGTCACCGCCGACGGCGAGACCAAGGCCAGCAACGCGGCCGAGCCGCTGGGCGACGGCGAGTACCTGCCGAAGACCGCCTACCGCAGGCGAACCCTCCTCACCATCGTCGCCTCCAGTGTGCTCGTGTTCGGACTGACGATGGGCCTGCTGCTCCTCCTCGGCGGCGCCACCGGCGACCCGGGCCGGTTCATCCAGCAGCCCGCTCCCGAGCAGACGGCGCCCACGATCGTCGAAGAGGTCGAACCCGAGACGAACGAGCCCGATGAGGGGGACACCACCGGACCCACTGACACCCCCACGACGAGCGAGGACGACACCGAGGAATCGCCGGGCGAGCAGAGCGAGGAGGCTCCGACCGAGGCCGATCCCACGCCGGACGAGCCGAGCCCCGAACCCACCGTCGAGCCGACCGTCGAACCCGACGAGGGCATGGGCGGCACCGAGGCGAGCCCGCCGCCTCCCGAAGACGAAGGCTTAGTCGAGCAACTCGTCGATGCCGACAGTCAGGCCGGGACGGCCCGGAACCGCGCGGACGGCCAGGAGCACGCCGGGCATGAACGAGGCGCGGTCGAGCGAGTCGTGGCTGATCGTGAAGCGCTCACCGGGGCCGCCGAAGCGGACCTCCTGGCTCGCCACGTAGCCGGCCGAGCGGATCGCGTGGATGTGGACGCCGTCGACCTCGCCGCCGCGCGCGCCGGTCGCGTCCTCTGCCGTCGCGTCGGGCATCCGGGGCATGTCGGCCTCGGCCCTGGCGGCGGCGATGAGCCGCGCGGTGTGCACGGCCGTGCCGCTGGGCGCGTCGACCTTGCGCGGGTGGTGCGTCTCGATGATCTCGGCCGAGGCGAAGTGCTTGGCGGCCTTCGCGGCGAACTGCATCATCAAGACCGCGCCGATCCCGAAGTTGGGCGCGACCAGGCAGCCGACCTCCGGGGCCTCGCCGAGCATGTCGCGGACCCGGTCGAGCCGGGCTTCGTCGAAGCCGGAGACGCCGACGACGGTGTGCAGTCCGCGGTCGAGGCACCAGGCGAGATTGTCCATGACGACCCCGGGCAACGTGAAGTCGACGACGACGTCGACGCCGGCCTCGGTGAGCTTCTCGAGGGGCTCGTCGTGGTCGACCGCCGCGGCCAGCTCCAGGTCATCGGCGTCGGCGACGGCCTCGCACACGGCCGTTCCCATCCGGCCCCGCGCGCCCAGGACACCCACCTTGATCATTCGAACTCCCCTCGGTCGAACGGCCCCACGGCCGCGGTCGTCATCGGCTGCGACAGGATATCCGCCGCCACCGCCCGGACCTCGTCCATGGTGACGGCCTCGTTGCGTGCCAGGTCCTCGTCGACGGTCGTCAGGTCGCCGTACAGCAGCTCGTCGCGGCCGAGCCATTCCATGCGGGAAGCGGAGTCCTCGAGCGCGAGGATCACGCCGACCTCGTACATCTTCTTGCCGCGCCGCAGTTCCTCTTCGGTGACGCCCTCGTTCGCGACGCGCCCGAGTTCGGCGAGCACGAGGTCGCGCACCTCGCGGGCCTTGTCGGGACTGCACCCGGCGTAGACGCTGAACGAGCCGGTCGCGCCGAAGTGCGCGGTCGAGGAGCTCACCGAGTAGGCCAGGCCGCGTTCCTCCCGGATGGACTGGAACAGCCGCGAGGACGAGCCGCCGCCGAGGACGGAGCTGAGCACGCCGAGGGCGTAGATGCGGTCGTCCTTGCGGGAGAACGTGCGGCAGCCGATCACCAGATTGGCCTGCTCGACGTCCTCGTTGACGACCGCCAGCGCCTCGGGGAACCGGGAGACCTCCTCGCGGGGGCCGCGCCACGGCGCTTCGGCGCCCTCGGGGAGCGGCGCGAACGCCTCGCGGGCGAGCTTCACGAGCTCGTCGTGGTCGACTCCCCCGGCCGCCGACACGACCAGGTTCGATGGCAGGTAGTGACGGCGGTAGAAGTCGCGGACCTGCTCGCCGGTGATCGCGGGGACCGTCTCGGCGGTGCCGGCGATGTCGCGCCCGATCGGACCGTCGCCGAACAGGGCCCGGTGGAAGTGGTCGTAGACGACCTCGGACGGGTCGTCGGCCGAGGAGGCGATCTCTTCGAGGATCACCCCGCGCTCGACGTCGACGTCCTTGTCCTCGATGAGCGAGGACGAGACCGCGTCGCCGAGCACGTCGACGGCGAGCGGCAGATCGTCGGCGAGCAGCCGCGCGTAGAAGCAGGTGTGGTCGCGGGCGGTGTAGGCGTTCGAATCGCCGCCGACGGCCTCGACGGCCTCGGAGATCTCGGCGGCGGTGCGCTTGGCCGTCCCCTTGAACAGCAGGTGCTCCAGGAAGTGCGAGGCCCCCGACATCTCGGGGGACTCGTCTCGGGAGCCGACGCCGACCCACGCGCCGATCGAGGCCGACCGCATCACGGGGACCGACTCGGTCAGCACGCGCAACCCGCTGGGCAGCACCGTGCGTCGCACCGTGCCGCCCAGCGGGTTGTCAATGAGCGTTCGAGTCTGAGGGCGACTCATTTACTCCTCAGAGCCTCCGCCTTCATCCGTGCGGCGGGTCCTGCGGCGACGGCGCTCGCCGCCCCCGGACTGGTCGTCGCGGCGGGGCCGGTCGTCGTCCGAGCGACGCGGTCCGCGGTCGCCCCGAGAGCCCCGGTCGCCACCGCGCCCGCGGTCGCCCCGGTCGCCTTCGCGGCGCTCCGGACGGCCCTTCTTGTAGCCCTCCGGCTCTTCGCCTTCCGCGTAGACCTTGTCGAGGTAGATCTTGCCGCGGTTGTCGATGTCGCCGATCTCGACCTCGATCTTGTCGCCGACGCCGAGCACGTCCTCGACGCGGTCGACGCGCTTGCCGTCGCCCACCTTCGAGATGTGCAGCAGGCCGTCGCGGCCCGGCGTCAACGAGATGAAGGCGCCGAAGTCGGTGGTCTTGACGACGGTGCCGAGGAAGCGGTCGCCCACGTTCGGCAGGGTCGGGTTGGCGATCCCGTTGATGGTGTCCACCGCGGCGGCCGCGGCGTCCCCGCTCTCGGCCGACACGTAGATGGTGCCGTCGTCCTCGACGGTGATGTCGGCGCCCGTGTCGTCCTGGATCTGGTTGATCGTCTGGCCCTTCGGGCCGATGATCGCGCCGATCTTGTCGACCGGGATCTTCAGCGTGGTGATCCGCGGAGCGGTCGCGGCGAGCTCGCCGGGCTCCGAGATGGCCTCGCCCATGACGTCCAGGATCGCGTGGCGGGCGTCGTTGGCCTGCTGGAGCGCCTTCCCGAGGACCTCCGAGGGGAGGCCGTCGAGCTTGGTGTCCAGTTGGAGCGCGGTCACGAACTCGGGGGTGCCGGCGACCTTGAAGTCCATGTCGCCGTAGGCGTCCTCGGCGCCGAGGATGTCGGTCAGCGTGACGTACTTGGTCTCGCCGTCGACCTCCTCGCTGATCAGGCCCATCGCGATGCCCGCGACGGGGGCCTTGATCGGCACGCCGGCGTTCATGAGCGCCATGGTCGAGGCGCAGACCGATCCCATCGACGTCGAGCCGTTCGAGCTCAGCGCCTCCGAGACCTGGCGGATGGCGTACGGGAACTCCTCGCGGCTCGGGAGCACCGGCACCAGAGCGCGCTCGGCGAGCGCGCCGTGGCCGATCTCGCGGCGCTTCGGGGAGCCGACCCGGCCGGTCTCACCGGTCGAGTAGGGCGGGAAGTTGTAGTTGTGCATGTAGCGCTTCTTGCTGACCGGCGACAGCGTGTCGATGGCCTGCTCCATGCGCAGCATGTTCAGCGTGGTGACGCCCATGATCTGGGTCTCGCCGCGCTCGAACAGCGCCGAGCCGTGGACGCGCGGCAGGATGGCGACCTCCGCGGCGAGCGGCCGGATGTCCACCGGAGAGCGGCCGTCGATACGGACGCCGTCGGTGATGACGCGCTTGCGGACCAGCTTCTTGGTGAGCGACCGCAGCGCCGCGGACAGCTCGCCTTCACGGCCCTCGAAGTCCGCGCCGAGCTTCTCGATCATGACCGACTTGACGCGGTCGAGCTCGGTGTTGCGATCGGTCTTGTCGGCGATGGTGAGCGCCTGATCGAGCTCCGCGGAGACCGCGGATTCGACGGCGGCGAACGCGTCGTCCATGTACTCGGGGAAGCGCGGGTAGTCCGCGGCGGGCTTGGCGGCGACGCCCGCCAGCTCGGACTGGGCCCGGACGAGCTCGGCGATGACCGGCTTGACCGCTTCGAGGCCGCCGGCGACGACCTCTTCGGTGGGCTTGGTGGCGCCGCCCGCGATGAGCGAGACGGTGTTCTCGGTGGCTTCGGCCTCGACCATCATGATCGCGACGTCGCCCGATTCCAGCACGCGGCCGGTCACGATCATGTCGAACGTGGCCTGCTCGATCTGTTCGAGGGTCGGGAAGCACACCCACTGCTCGCCGATGAGGACCGCGCGGGTGGAACCGAGCGGACCCGAGAAGGGCAGGCCCGAGAGCTGCGTCGACATGGAGGCGCCGTTCATGGCGACCACGTCGTACTCGTCGCGCGCGTCGACCGCCAGGATCGTGCCGATGACCTGGACCTCGTTGCGCAGGCCGCTCACGAAGGAGGGGCGCAGACCGCGGTCGATCAGGCGGCAGGTGAGGATGGCGTTCTCGCTGGGGCGTCCCTCGCGGCGGAAGAACGAGCCGGGAATGCGCCCGGCGGCGTACATCCGCTCCTCGATGTCGACCGTCAGCGGGAAGAAGTCGAAGTGGTCCTTCGGGTTCTTCGAGGCGGCCGTGGTGGCGAGGACCACGGTGTCGTCCATCTGGACGATGGCCGAGCCCTGGGCGAGCTTCGCCAGTCGACCGGTGGAGAAGACGATCTTGCGAGTGCCGAATTCCCCGTTGTCGATGACGGCTGTGGCGTGATGCTCCCCGAGATTGAAGGCCTCGGGTGTCCGTGAAGTCTCTTCGGACATTGAGTGTCTGACTCCTCATGTGTAGTTCGGAGCGCGCCTTGCCATGTTGGGGCCGGTCTTCGATCGAAGCACACGGAGCGCTGTCCCGATCTGATGCGGGACGGTCCGGATGCCACTACCGAGGACCGGCGGTCTCTGGCGAGTCGCGCCGTGCCTCGCGGTGAGGCACTGTGGCAGAGCGGCTGCTCTCCACTCCCACCCTACGTTATCGGGCGGGCGCGGCGGCAGCCGCGAAGCGAAAAGGGAGCAGCCCGACGGCTGCTCCCCGGCGATGCCTGCGGTCCGGGCGCGGGCCCGGCCGTCAAGTCGTCTAGCCGCGGATACCGGTGCGCTCGATCAGCGCGCGGTAGCGGGTGATGTCCTCGGTCTTGAGGTACTTGAGCAGACGGCGGCGCTTGCCGACCAGGAGGAGCAGGCCACGACGCGAGTGGTGGTCGTGCTTGTGCTCCTGGACGTGAGCGGTGAGCTCGGCGATGCGTGCCGTCAGCAGCGCCACTTGGACCTCGGTCGAGCCCGAGTCGCCCTCGTGGACGGCGTATTCCTTGATGATCTCAGCCTTCTTCGTGGCATCGAGCGCCATGCGAACACCTTTCTAATGCAGAGTTCCGGCCAGACCCACGGTGTCGAGCAGGTCGGTCGGGCCACTGTAAGAAACAGTGACTTTACAGAATATTACAGGGGCTTCAGTCCAGCTCCAACGCCACACGCGTCGCTGCGACGTCCGTCTCGATCTGTTCTACCAGCTCGTCGACGCTGTCGAAGGCGATCTGGCCGCGCAGGCGGGCGGCGAAGTCGAGCCGGACCTCGACGCCGTAGAGGTCGCCGGCGAAGTCGAGCAGGTGCGCCTCGACGCTGCGCTCGGTGCCCTCGAAGGTCGGGTTGGTGCCGACGCTGATCGCCGCCGGCAGTCTCCCGGAGTCGACGTGCAGCCAACCGGTGTAGACGCCGTCGGAGGGGATCGCGAAGCCCGGCAGCGGCGCGATGTTCGCGGTCGGGAAGCCGATGTCGGCGCCGCGGCCGGCGCCGTGGACGACCGTGCCCTCGACGCCGAAGTCGCGGCCGAGGATCTCGGCGGCGCCGGCCACGTCGCCCTCCGCGACGCGCGCGCGGACGCGTGTGGAGGAGAACGTCTCCTCGTCGGCGCTCAGCGTCTGGGCGAGGACCTCGAAGCCGAGCTCGTCGCCGAGCCGGGCGAGGCGGTCCACGTCGCCGGCGGCCTTGTGGCCGAAGCGGAAGTTCTCACCGACGACGACGCCGGCCGCGTGCAGGCGGTCGACCAGGACGCCGCGGGCGAAGTCCTCGGGGCTGAGCAGCGAGAGCTCCTTGGTGAACGGCAGGACGCACACGCCGTCGACGCCGAGCGAGCCGAGCAGTTCGATGCGCCGCCGGACGCTGGTGAGCTGGGCCGGGACCGCGTGCGGGGCGACGACCGCGGTGGGATGGGGGTCGAAGGTGACGACGACGCAGCGGGCGTCGCGTTCGTCGGCCGCCTTGATGGCGCTGCGGATGAGGGCCGCGTGACCGCGGTGCACGCCGTCGAACACGCCGATGGCCACCACCGAGGCGGGCCAGCCGTCAGGGGTCGCGTCTATTCCACGCCAGGTTTCCACGGGGACGATCTTCTCACTGCCGCTCGGCGATCGCCCAGCGGACGAGGCGCGCAGTGGCCGCGGCCCTAGAGCATCATCGACGAGTCGGCGTTGCCGCCGGAGGCGAAGATGAGCAGCATCAGCACGCCCACCGTGACCAGCAGGAATATCCCGACGAGCAGCCATCCGGTACCGACGGTCTCCGGTGGGGCCTCGCCGCGCGCCTCCGAGCGGCGCTGCGCGGCGGCCCGTTCGGCAACCGTGCGGCGGAACTCCTCGGGGAGTCCTCCGGTGGAACTGGGGCACATGGCTGCTCCTGACACGCGGTGAGTGCGGCGAAACCTGTCTTCCCTCAATTCTTGAGGAAGCGTCGGGTATCTGACTCAGTTTTCGGAGAACCACCGTCAGACAGGCCCAAATCGCCCGGTCGTGGAATTACATGGCCGTCAGCACTCCGGCGGATGCTCACATGAAGCACGCCGGCGACGGCCCGCCTCGGAGGGGAGCGGGCCGTCGCCGGCGTGGTCGCGGTCGCTGCCGACTAGCCCTTCACGGAGCCGGCCAGCAGTCCTCGGACGAAGTACCGCTGGAGCAGCAGGAACACGATCAAGGGGACGATGATCGCGATGAACGCCGCCGCGGGCAGGCGCGTCCAGCCGAAGCCCCAGGTGCCGGCCATGTCACCGAGCACGGCGGTGAGCGGCCTGGTCGCCTCGCCGCCGCCGAAGGTGCGCCCGACCAGGAAGTCGTTCCACACCCACAGGAACTGGAAGATGGCGATCGAGGCGATCGCGGGCGTCACCAGCGGCAGGACGACCTTGCGGAACGTCTGCGAGTGGCTGGCGCCGTCGATGCGCGCCGCCTCCATCACGTCTCTGGGCAGTTCGCGCATGAAGTTGTGCAGCAGGTAGACCGCCAGCGGCAGGCCGAAGATCGAGTGCGCGATCCACACCTGCACGATCGTCTGCACGCCGTCGAGCTCCCAGGGGGGCATGATCGTCACGCCGCCGATCGACAGTCCCCTGCTGAAGAACGACAGCATCGGGATGAGCGCCATCTGGAGCGGCACCACCTGCAGCGCGAAGATGCCGATGTAGAGCAGATTGCGCCCCTTGAAATCGATCCACGACAGCGCGTAGGCGGCCAGCGCGGCGAAGGTGACGGGGATGAGCACGCCCGGGATGGTGATGACGACGGTGTTGATGAGGTTGCGGACGAGGCCGCCGCCGGCGTCGTCGCTGTAGAGCACGTAGTTGTACGTGTCGAGCGTGAAGCTGGGGTCGGTGAAGACGGTCCACCAGCCGGTGGCGCGGATGTCGTCCTCGGGCCGCAGCGAGGAGATGAAGAGCCCGGCGGTCGGGATGGTCCACAGCACGGCGATGAGGACCGCGAAGAAGCTGGCGAGCCTGTGGGAGAGCAGGCGCCTGATGCGGTCGCCGCGGGATTCGCCGAGCTTGGCGGCGGGTTTCCGGGCCGCCTCGGTCTTGACGCTCATCGGGCCTCCATTTCCTGGCGGCGCACGTTGCGCACCTGGTAGATGACGACGGGGACGACGAGCAGGAACAGCAGCACCGCCATCGTGGAGCCGCGGCCGCTGTCGCCGAGTCGGAACGCCTGGTCCCACATGTTGTGGGCGAGGACGTCGGTACCGTGGTGGCCGCCGGTCATGGCACGGACGATGTCGAACAGCTTCAGTGTGGCGATGAAGACGGTCACGGCCACGACGATGATGGCCGAGCGAATCGACGGGACGGTGACGTTCCAGAAGATCTCGGTCGGGTTGGCGCCGTCGATGCGGGCGGCCTCGACGATCTCGATCGGGACGCCCTTGAGCGCGGCGGACAGGACCACGGTGGCGAAACCGACTTCGATCCAGATGAGGACGACCATCAGCAGGAAGTTGTTCAGCGGGAAGGTGTTGAGCCAGTTGACCGGGTCCATGCCGAGCCAGACGAGCACCTGGTTCATCAGGCCGATCTGGTCGCCGGACGCGTCGTACTGGTAGATGAACTTCCAGATGATGGAGGCGCCGACGAAGGAGATGCCCATCGGGAGGAAGACCAGGGCCTTGTAGGTGCGCTCACCTCTTCTGCCGTCGATGAGAACGGCGTAGACCAGTCCGAGCGCCGTCGACAGCAGGGGTACGACGATGATCCACAGGGCGGTGTTGATGAGGGTCTGCACGGCGTCGGGGTCGGACAGGGCCCACCCGTAGTTGTCCAGGGCGACGAACTCGGTGCCGTCGGAGTTGAAGAACGACATGGCGATCGTGCGGATGGCCGGGTAGACCAGGCCCACCAGGAGGAAGAGCAGAGCCGGGAACAGGAAGACCGCGGCGACCAGGCGGCTGCGGTCGCGTCTTGATGCCAGCTCGGCGAGCCCGTAGAGGGCGAGCATGACCGCGACGAAGGCGATGAGGCCGACGGCCAGCAGCCCGAAGCGGTCCATGAGTTCGGAGATGTTCACGATCCAGCGCGCTCCAAATGTTCGGGCGATAAGCCGAGCGGGGCCGCCAGGACCCCGCTCGGCATCGTCATTCGGTTGATCGTCGTACTAACTAATTGGGCCAGGAGTTCTCGATGTCGTCGGCGATCTGCTCGGCAGTCTTGTCGCCGTCGACCCACTGGACCATGCCGGTCCAGAAGGAGGAGGCGCCGACCTGGCCGGGCATGAGGTCCGAGCCGTCGAAGCGGACGGTGACCTCCGGGTCGGTCAGGATCTCGGTCGCGAACTCGTTGATCGGCGTGGTGGCGTTGGACGGGTCCACCCCCTGGTGGGCGGTGCTCCACGGGCCGGTCTGGAGGCGGGCGTTGTGGTAGAGCTCCGAGGCCAGGAACTGGCGGGTGGCCTCGGTGGCCTCCGAGTCGTCGAAGGCGGCCACGAACTCGCCGCCGACGAGCATGGTGTTGTCGGTGTCGTTGGTCTCGGGGAAGCGGAAGGCGAACACGTCGCCGTCCTCGGCGACCTCGGTGCCCTCGGGCCACATGGCGCCGTAGAAGGACGCCTGGCGGTGCATGGCGCATTCGCCGTCGAGGATCGGGTAACCGGCCTCCTGGAACGGGGTCGAGCTGATGGTGTCGGTCCCGTCGTGGATGTAGTCGTCGTTGCGCAGGATGGTGCCGGCCTTCTCGATGGCGGCGACGATCTGCGGGTCGTTGAACGGGATCTCGTGGTTGACCCACTGGTCGTACAGGTCGGTGCCTTCGCGCAGGACGATGTCCTCGATCCAGTCGGTGCCGGGCCAGCCGGTGGCGCCGCCCGATTCGAAGCCGACGCACCAGGGGGCGACGTCGGTTCCGGCGATCTCGTCGGAGAGGGCGATCATCTCGTCCCAGGTGGTCGGGATCTCGTAGTTGTTGTCCTCGAAGAAGGAGGGCGAGTACCAGATGAACGACTTGGCGTTGCCCGAGTGCGGCGGCGCGTAGAAGGTGCCGTCGACGGTGCCGTACTGGAGCCAGTCCTCGGTCCATCCCTCGGTGGCCAGAGTGGTGACCTCTTCGGATGCCGGGACCAGGTCGTCGGTGTAGTTGGCCATGAGGCCGGGCTGCGGGAACAGCGCGATGTCGGGGGCGTTGCCGCCGTCGACGCGCACCGTCATGTCGGATTCGAACTCGCCCGAGCCTTCGTAGTCGATGCTGATGCCGGTGCACTCCTCGAAGAAGCTCCAGGCCTCGACCATCTCGTCGGCCTCGGTGTCGCGGATGGAGCCGAGGATGGAGACGTTCTCGCCGTCGAAGGAGCCGTAGTCCTCGTAATTGGCGCAGTCCTGTGCCGCGTCGGGCACTTCTCCTCGGGATTCACCTTCGTCTTCGGGCGCGCCGCATGCGGTGGCCGCGAGCGCAATAGCGCTGGTGGCAGCCGCTAGGCACATCATTCGTCGAGTCTTGCTCATCGAAGTTTCCCTCTCTATGCAGATGCTGGTCGCCCGGCGATTCCGACTGCCTCCCACGTTCCGTCGGATGTACACCGCGCTCGCGCACTGCGCGTTCCGTTCGGAACTGCCTCACTCGCCGTTGAGAACGACGCTGAAATCGTGCGCTGGATAACATTCAGTGTCAAGGCTAAATTACCGAATCGTTACTGAAGGTGACAGTTTCGATATCTGTTTTGGCCCTATGCATGGGAGCGGTGACATCAACGTATCATCACCACCGTCGGAATTATCGAGAACTCGGCGCCGGCGCCGCCATCCGCCCTGAAAGGTGCCCTTCATGACAGAGCTTCACTTCCCTGATGGCTTCCTCTGGGGGACCGCCACCGCGTCCTACCAGATCGAGGGAGCCGCCGGCGAGGACGGCCGCGGACCGTCCATCTGGGACACGTTCTCGGACACGCCGGGGAAGACGTGGCGCGGCCAGTCCGGGCGCGTCGCGTGCGATCACTACCACCGGGTCGACGAGGACATCGAGCTCATGCGCTCGATGGGCGTCGACACCTATCGCTTCTCCATCGCATGGCCGCGGATCCAGCCCGACGGCTCGGGCCCGGCCAATCCCGCGGGCCTCGACTTCTACGACCGGCTCGTCGACAAGCTCACCGCCGCCGGCATCAAGCCGATGCCGACGCTCTACCACTGGGACCTGCCCCAGACGCTGGAGGACCACGGCGGCTGGCCGGCGCGCGAGACCGCCGAGCGCTTCGGCGAATACGCCGCGATCGTCGGCGCGCGCCTGTCCGACCGTGTCGACACGTGGTGGACCCTCAACGAGCCGTGGTGCTCGGCCTATCTCGGCTACGGCAACGGCCACCACGCCCCCGGGCGCACCGAGCCCGCCGCCGCCCTCGCGGCCGTTCACCATCTGCTCCTCGGCCACGGCCTCGCGACCAAGGCGCTGCGCGCCGCCGGGGCCGAGCAGGTCTCGATCGTGCTCAACCCGACACAGTGCCGAGGCGACGAGGAGGCCGTCAAGGTCGTCGACGGGGTCGCCAACCGGGTCTTCTTCGACCCGCTCTTCAAGGGCGCCTACCCCGAGGACGTCCTCGCCAACACCCGCCACCACACGGACTGGAGCTTCGTGCGGGACGGCGACCTGGAGACGATCAACCAGCCGATCGACCTGCTGGGCGTCAACTACTACTCCCCCACCTACCTGCGCAACGTCCCCGGCGCGCCGGAGAGCCCCGTGGGCCCCGGCTCGGTCGACATCGAGACCTGGGCCCCCGAGGACCTGGACGTCACCGACATGGGATGGTCCATCGACGCGAGCGCCCTGTTCGACCTGCTGGTGCGCATCCACAAGGACTACGGCGTGCCGGTCATGATCACCGAGAACGGCGCCGCCTACCCGACCGGTCCGAACGAGGACGGCGAGATCGTCGACACCGAGCGCGTCGAATACCTGCGCTCCCACATCGCGGCCGTCCACGAGGCGATCCAGGCCGGCGTGGACGTGCGCGGATACACCGCATGGTCGCTCATGGACAACTTCGAGTGGGCCTTCGGTTACGACAAGCGCTTCGGTCTGGTCTACGTCGACTACGCCACCCAGCGGCGCATCCCGAAGGCCAGCGCGAAGTTCTACGCCGGCGTCATCGCCGCCAACGCCGTCGAAACGAACTAGGGCAGGCCCTACACCGGCTCCAGCGCCGCCCGCAGGCTCGCGACGATGCGTTCGGGCGTGTCGGCGCGCATGACCGCTCCCATGACCGCCGCCCCCGCCGCGCCCGCCTCCCGGGCGGCGCGGGCGCGGTCCGGGCCGGTCACGCCGCCGAGCGCGTACACCGGGACCGGACTGGCCGCGACGCGTTCGGCGAGCCCTTCGAGCCCGATCGCCGGGCCGTAGCCGGGCTTGGAGTCGGTGGCCCAGATCGGCGAGTAGGTGACGTAGTCGAGTCCGGGGTCGATCGACTCTCCAGCGTGGACGGAGCGGCCGAGGCAGTCCGGCCGCGGCTCGGGCACCGGGAAGCGGGCCGACAGATGCGCCGCCCGTACCGGTTCGGCCGGGTCGGCGACGACCATGTCCCCGCCGGAGGCGGCGAGTACGGGCTCGAGTCGTTCGGCCAGTCGCCGCCGCTCGGCCCACGCCAGGTGCTTCTCGCGCAGCAGCAGCGAGAACGGGCCGCCGCGCAGCGCGCGTTCGACCTGCGCCACAAGGGGTCGCGGACACCCGGTGACGTCTGTGACGACAAGGAGCCGATGTTGCGGGACGGCCATGAGAGGCGAGCCTATCGGATTTGCACGTTAGATCCCGCGCGCATGTGGTCGACCCTTTTAACACTTCCGTATCGGTTCACGGTCCTAACTTGCGTAATTCACGACACAGATGAAAGACTGCTGTGGATGAATATCGGCGATCAAATCAACGTGCTGCGTACCGAGGGGGAGCGGATCGCCATCGCGGGAGGAGAACTCGCGCTCAACTCCGCTGTGCCGACTTGCCCCGGTTGGACCGTCAAGGACCTCTTGACCCATATTGGAACGGTCCATCGCTGGGCGACGGCCATAGTCGCCGGCGCTTTGCGCTACGACCCCCGACAACGCGAATTCCAACATGTCGTCGGCCCCGCGCCGCACGACGAACTGCTGGTCGACTGGGTCCGTGTAGGACTCGGGACACTGGCCGCGACCCTCGAGGAGGCGCCCGACGACCTTCGCTGCTGGCAGACGTTCCCATCGGAATCGTCCAAACGGTTCTGGGTGCGACGCCAGGCCCACGAGACCACGATCCACCGCGTCGACGCGGAGCAGGCCAGGGGCGACGAGATCTCCCCGATCAACCGCGACTTCGCCGCGGACGGCATCGACGAGCTCCTGCTGGGCTTCCACGGGCGGCCTTCCAGCCGCGTGCGGGCGCTCCGACCTGCGGTCCTCCACATCCACGCGATCGACCTGACCCCCGGCAGGGGCGACTGGTACATCCACCCGACCGACTCCGGCCCGCTGGTGACGTTCAACGAGGTGGAATCCCCCCATTGCACGATCGAGGGGCCGGTGGAGCTGCTGTACCTGGCGCTCTGGAACCGGCTTCCCTTCGACGACCTCACGGTGAGCGGCGACCCGGCACTGCTGCAACTGTGGCGCAATTACTCGGCGGTGCGCTGGGTCGACCCGGTCGACGCTTAGCGACTAGAGCGCTACAAAGCGCTACGCCAGGTGGGGAGGTCGCGCTTCGGCGCGGGACCGGTGGGCGGGTCGGTGCTGCCGGAACCGACCCGTGGACCCGTATGCTCTCGTGGGTGAACCGAGAGCATCTCGCACCGACTGACGCTGTTCCGCGCGCGGCCCTGTGGATCCTCGTCCCGGCCGCCGTCGCGACCATCGCCGCGCTCGCCCTGCTGTGGCCCTACCACCTCTCCGAGGCCGAAGACCAGGGCTTCGGCACCGAGGTCACCGGCCACGTCATCTCGATCCACGAGACCGAGTGCGACCCCGAGCAGACCGAACTGTCCGAGGAGCTCCAGGCCGACCGCTGCGGCGACGTGCTGCTCCGGCTCACCTCCGGGCCGGACGCGGGCGCCGAGATCCTCGTCGACATCCCGGCCGGGCCGGGCGCGACCGAGGTCGAGCCCGGGCAGGAAGTCGTGCTCATCTACACGCCCGACTCGGTGAGCGGGCAGCAGTACCACATCATCGACCACGAGCGCTCGGGTCCGCTGTGGGCGCTGGCGGTCGCCTTCGCGCTCGCCGTGATCGCCTTCGGCCGCTGGAAGGGCGTGCGGTCGCTGGCGAGCCTGGGCATCACCTTCGGCATCGTGCTGCTGTTCATCGTCCCGGCGATCCTCGACGGCCGCTCGCCGATGCTGGTGGCGATCGTCGGCGCGGCGGCGATCATGCTGGCCTCGCTGTACCTCTCGCACGGATGGAACCGGACGACGACGGTGGCGGTGCTCGGCACGCTGGCCGCGCTCGTGCTCACCGGCGTTCTCGCCCAGGGCGCTGTGCACCTGGCGCACCTCAACGGCGTGCTGGACGAGGAGACGATGTCGCTGGCGATGCAGTATCCGATCGACATGTCGGGCCTGCTGCTGGCCGGCATCCTCATCGGCGCGCTCGGCGTCATCGACGACGTCACCGTCTCCCAGGCCGCGACGGTCGACGAGGTCGCCAAGGCCAACCCGAAGTGGGGGCGCGCCCGGCTGTTCCGCTCGGGAATGCGCGTCGGGCGCGACCACTTGACGAGCGTGGTGAACACGCTCGTGCTCGCCTACGCGGGCGCCTCACTGCCGCTGCTGGTCCTCATCGCCGCCGCGAACCGCCCCTTGGGACAGGTCTTGACCAGTCAGATCATCGCGACCGAAATCGCGCGGACCGTGGTGGGCACGCTCGGACTCATCGCGGCGGTGCCGATCACGACGTGGCTGGCCGCGGCGCTGGCCAGGCGCGAGCCGCCGAAGGACCGTGAGCCGAACGAGCGCCGGCGTCCGCGGCCGAAACCCGATCCGGAGCCCGCCTCGGACTGGGACGCCGAAGAGTCGCCGTATCCGCCGTCGCATCTGCGCTTAGAACTGGTCGGCGGCCGTCATGAGTTTCCGCGCGGCCTGGTGGAGCGCCTGGAGGACGGTCATGACGGCCGGTCGGCCGGTCGAGGCGGTGCGGTGGACGGCGTAGACGTCGCGGCCGGACAGCGGTTCGGCGACTCGCCGCACCGCCACGTCGCGCCGCTCGGCGGCGGCCATCCACGGGGCGACGGTGACGCCGAGGCCTTTCGCCACCAGCGTGAGGATCGTGTCCAGTCCTTCGAACTCCGAGACCGGGGCCCGGATGCCCTCGGCGCGCCACAACCGGTCCAGGGCCATGCGCGAGGGCTCGCCGGCGGGCGAGGCGATCCACGACTCCTCGGCGAGGGCGTGTGCCGACAGTTCGCGCACCGCCGTCAGCGGGTGCTTCGTCGGCAGGACGGCGACGAGCGGATCCGAGACCAGGTGGTGGTAGGTGAGCGGGCCGACCCGGCTCGGGCGGCGGATGCCCGACCAGTCGTCGATGAGGGCCAGGTCGATCTCGCCGGCGCGGACGCGGCTGAGGCTCTCCTCGACGGTGTGCTGCTGACGCAGCACCATCGTCAGTTCGGGGTAGCGGCGCAGGCGGCGGACGATCGGGCCGGCCAGGGCGACGGCGACGGTGGGGAAGGCGGTGATGATGACACGGCCCCTCGGTTCGGCGGTCTCGGCGGCAAGGTCGGTCTCGGCGGCGTCGATCGCGTCGAGGATCGTGCCGGTGTGCTCGACCAGGCGGCGTCCGGCGTCGGTCAGCTGCGCCGAGCGGGCGGTGCGTTCGAGCAGGGCAACGCCGGTCTCCTTCTCCAGGGCGGCCAACTGCTGCGAGACCGCCGAGGCGGTCTGAGCGGTGGCGGCGGCGGTGGCGGCGATCGACCCGTGAGCGGCGAATTCGTAGAGCAGTCGCAGGCGGCGGACGTCCAGCATAAGGCAATCTTACGCTCGGCAACAGGCAGAGATACTTGCATTGATGCTCTCGCGGCAGCACGCTTAGCGGTGTAGAGACCATCTATGAAGGAGACGCAAGTGACTGTCTCAGCCACTCTTGCCGCAAGTGAGACGATCGCCGCCCGCCGCGCCGCCGGGGAGGAGGTGCTCGCGCTCGCCTTCGGTGAGGCCGGTATTCCGGTGCATCCGCTGCTGGGACAGCGTCTGGCCGAGGCGGCGGGCGAGAGTTCGTACGGCCCGGTCGCGGGGATCCGCCCCGCCCGCGAGGCCGCCGCCGGGTACTGGACGCGGCGCGGCCTGACCACCGGGGAGCACCAGATGCTCCTGGGTCCGGGCTCCAAGCCGCTGCTGTTCGCGGTCCTGCGGGCCGTCGGCGGCGATGTCGTCGTGCCCAGACCCGCGTGGGTCTCCTACGCGGCGCAGACCGAACTGATGGGCCGCGAGGCGATCCGCGTGCCCGTGCCGGCCGGCGAGGGCGGCGTCCCCGACGCCGACGCGCTCACCGCGGCGGTGCTGCGGGCGCGCGCCGAGGGCCGCGACCCGCGTGTCGTGGTCGCCACGCTGCCGGACAACCCGACGGGCCGGCTCGCCTCCGAAGGGGCGGTCAAGGCGATGTGCGAGGCCGCGCGCGAGCTCGATCTGGTGATCCTGGCCGACGAGATCTACCGCGACCTGGTCTTCGACGACGGCGCGTTCCCCTCGCCGGCCATGTGGGCGCCGGAGCGGACGGTGACGACGACGGCCCTGTCCAAGAACTACGCGCTCGGCGGCTGGCGCATCGGCGCGGCCCGCTTCCCCGCTTCGCCCCGAGGCGAGCGGCTGCGGGAATCGGTGCGCGGCATCGCCTCCGAGGTGTGGTCGTCCACGCCGATGCCGATGCAGCACGCCGCGGCCTACGCCTGGTCGGACCCCGACGAGCTGGTCAACCGGATCGCCGCGGCCCGCCGCCTGCACGGTTCGGTGGCGCGGAGCGTCGCCGCGATCCTGCGCGACGTCGGCTGCGAGGTCGCCGACCCGCAAGGCGGGTTCTACGTGTGGCCCGACTTCGAGCCGCTGCGGGCGCACTTGGCGTCGCAGTGGTCGGTCAAGGGCGGGGAGGACCTGGCGCGGGTGCTGCTCGACGAGTTCGGCGTCGGGGTGCTGCCCGGTTCGGCGTTCGGCGACCACGCCGAGGCGCTGACACTGCGGGTGGCGGTCCCGGGCCTGTACGGCTCGTCCGAGACCGAGCGCTTGGCGGCGCTGGTCTCGGACGAGCCGCTGGCGATGCCGTGGGTGGCCGACGCGCTCGACGGCCTGCGCGCCAAGCTGGGCGGGCTCACCTCCACATGTTGAGGACCGTGATGACGCTGTAGACGACGGCCACGACGATGACGATGCCGATGATGAAGAACAGGGCACCGACGAATCGCTGGACCTCCAGCTCACGGCCTTCCCTGACCGGTCCCCTCCAGCGGCCGTAGCGCCAGTGGTCGCGCCCGGGCGTGAGGTCGTCGAGGTCCAGGAGGAGTTCCTGGAGTTCGGCGACGCTCACGGCCCGGCGCGCCAGTTGCCGGCGCAACCGGTACTCCCTCGTGTCGAGCCGGCCCCTGCGGCGGGCGAACGCGAGACGGTCGAGTGTGATCCGCTTGTCGGTCTTCGAAGCGGGAACTGCGTAGGCGTCCATGACACCCTCCCCACCTATTCTGCCTCAATCATGACAGAGATGAGAGAACCCCGCATTCCTCGTTTTACGCGCGAGTGCCCTACTCGAGCAGCTCGGAGATCGCCCGGGCCAGTTCGGTGTCCTTGGCGGAGACCTTGTTCTGGGCCGAGTGGGTGGTGGTCGAGACCGTCAGCTTGTTGTACTGGATGGTCAAGTCGGCGTGATGGTTTCGCTGCTCCTGGAGCCACCCGACGGCGGCCGCCGCGGCCAGGGCCGCAAGGTGACCGTCGAAGGTCCACGACCGTTCGAGGCGGTCGCTCTCGTGGTGCCAGCCAGGCAATTCGGATAGCGCGAGCTCGATGTCGGCTCCGGTCAACGGTTTGTCGCTCATGCCTCGATTGTGTCAGCTCTCGTCGATGAGTGAGACGAGTCCCGTGTCCAGGTCGTAGACGGCGCCGACGACGAGCACCCCGTCGAGGGAGGCACGCCGGGACAGGTCGGCCACGGTGCGGCGGACCTGGAGCCGCATCGCGTGCGAAGCGGTGTTCTTCTCGCCACTCGCTTCGGAGAGGGCTTGCGAGGCGGGCTGCCACAGCTGCTCGACGAGGTAGTCGCTGCGCGGGTCGTGCGAAGCGTCCTCGACCGCGCGCAGCGCGGCGTTGATCGCGCCGCACCGCTCATGGCCGAGCACCACGATGAGGCCGATGCCGAGCCCGGCGGCGGCGAACTCGAGGGAGCCGACCGCGGCCCGGTCGGGGACGTGGCCGGCGGTGCGCACCACCAGCAGCTCCCCGAAGTCGCAGTCGAACACGGACTCGGCGGTGACGCGCGAGTCGATGCAGGTGAACACGGCCGCGTCGGGGCGCTGGTCCGGCGCGGCGGTACGGGCCGCGACGATGTCCCGCTTGAAGCGGGGCTCACCGGCGACGAATCGGCCGTTGCCTTCGAGCAGGCCGGCCAACGTCGAGGCGGCGCGGTGGTTCTCCGTGAGCGAGGATGCGGTCAATTCTGGCACCCCTGAATAGTGCCGAACCGGACCATGCGATCGCAAGTCGAACCTGCCGGACGACACACAACTTTTACCGACCGTGCGTTATCGCTCCGTGATCTGCCGGTCCCGAAACAGGATGTGAGCGTCCCACTCCCATACCCTATGATGTCCTCACGCAAGCTTCACCCGTCTGACCTGGAGAAACCTGTGCGCACCTACGGCGACGGCTGCCCCGCCGCACACGCCCTCGACCTCGTCGGCGAACGCTGGTCGCTCCTGATCGTCCGCGAGCTCATCCTCGGCCCCAAACGCTTCACCGACCTGCGCGGCGGCCTCCACGGCGCCAGCGCCAACGTCCTCTCCCAGCGGCTGCGCGAACTCGAATCGCACGGCGTCATCACCAAGCGCCGCCTGCCGCCGCCGGCCGCCTCCCAGGTCTACGAACTGACCGAATGGGGCCGCGACCTCGAAGGCATCATCGTCCAACTGCTGCGCTGGGGCGCCCGCTCGGCCGGCATGCCGCTGGACGCGCCGATCGGCACCGACGCGCTCATCCTCGCGCTGCGGGGCCTGTTCATGCCCGTCGCCGCCCAGGGCTTCGACGCCGCCTTCGAGCTGTGGATCGGCGACCGGCCGTTCATCGCCGAGATCCTCGACTCCCAACTCCTGCTCGCCCCCGGCCGGCCCGAACACCCGCACGCGATCATCCGGACCGACCCCGAGACGCTCAAACGCCTCACCCTCGGCGGGCGCAGCCTCGACGTGTCCCTGCACGCCGGGCGCATCACCGTCCAAGGCGACCAGGCGATGGCCGAGCGGTTCCTCGGCATGTTCCGGCTGCCCGAACCGGCGGCGGCCTCCAGGGTCGACGGCGACGTCGGCTAGCTAGAGGACCCGCCGCTTCGCCTTCGATCGGATCTTGGCGTGGCCGCCGGAGTCGCCCGCAGGCCTGGCCCGGCGGTCGGTGATGAGCATGTGCCCGGGAGCGTGCGTGATCGCGAACGGGAGCTTCGCGGCGACGAGCGCCTCCTGCAGCGTCACCCCGCACGCCCAGAACACCGGGACGTCATCGGGCGTGACATCGACCGGATCGCCGAAATCGGGCCGGTCCAGATCGCCGATGCCGAGCGCCGAAGGGGCGCCGACGTGGACCGGCAGGCCGTGCGCGTACGGCAGCCGGGCGGTGATCATCGCCGCCCGCGCCACCATGTGCGCCGGCATCGGACGCATCGACACCACCATCCGCGAGCGGAACCGCCCGGCCGACAGGCACGGCAGGCCGGTGCGGTACATCGACACGTTCCGGCCCTGATCGAGGTGCCGCAGCGGGATCCCCTGGCTCTCCAGCAGCGGCTCGAACGTGAAACTGCAGCCGATCAGGAACGTCACGAGGTCCGGAGCCCACAGCGAGGCCACCTCCGTGCGCCACTCGACCAGCGAGCCGTTCCGCCACACCAGATAGGCCGGCAGATCGCGACGCAGATCCGCTCCTTCGGCGAGCGCGGTCGTGAACCGGCCCGGCCCGACGATGTCCAGCAGCGGGCACGCCCGCGGGTTGCGCACCGCGAACCGCCGCAGCGCGACGGCGTGGCGGCGCGGCACGCTGATCAGATTCGCCTGCACGTACCCCTTCGCCCACCCGCTCGTCGAGGCGACGAAACCCTCGCGGAACCGGGCCCGGGCCTGGGCGGGAAGGACCATCGCTTGGGGGCGCTGTCTCGTGAACATGTCTCCTCCTCGTTGTCTCGGTAGGTCGAGCATCGAGGCCGCCTCGCCAGAACCCTCACGACTTGTTCACGAGACCGCTCCCGGCCCAGGCGGTGTCGCTTCCGGCACAGCGGGTATCCCGGTGCGGATGAGGCCGCCGATCCGGAGAGCAGCACCCGAGCGCCAGGCGTGGGCGGAGAGCCTGGCGGAACGACTCGACCGGCCGATGAGCGTGCTGGGCGTCATCTTCGTATTGGTGGTGCTCGGCCAGGCGGTGGCACAGAGCGCCGCGCTCACCGCGGTGCTGTCGGTCGCCGCGTGGCTGCTGTGGCTCGTCTTCGCCGGCGAGTACGCGCTGCGCCTCTACGTCGCACCGCATCGCCTGGCGTTCCTGCGGCGGACCTGGTGGCAGTTGATCTTCCTCGCCGTGCCGTTCCTGCGGATCGTCCGCGTCGCCCAGATGGCCAGGGCCGCCCGATTCGGCCGCGTGGTCTCCTCGGCGGTGCGCGGCACCCGCTCGACGGGGCGGCTGCTATCGAGCCGGCTCGGATGGCTCGGCTCGCTCAGCCTCATCGTCATCCTCGGCTCCAGCCAGTTGCTCCACGCGTTCTCCGGGTACGAGCGCTACGGCGACGCGCTGCACGACGCGGCGATGGGGACCATCACCGGCGAGCCGCTGAGCGCCGGCGGCGACTTCGCGCGCCTGCTCGAAGTCGTCTTGGCCGCGTTCTCCGTCGTCGTGTTCGCGACCTTGGCGGCCTCCCTCGGGGCGTACTTCCTCGACGAAGACCGGCGATCGGGCGGGACCGGCCCGCCCTCGGCCCGCGGGTGAAGCGAAGTCCCGCCCCGGCAAGCGGTCCGGCGACCGTGAACCTCGCCGCGACGCCCTAGACTGGACATCCGCTCACATTCACCCCGCGTGCTGACGCATGCCCACGCGACACCGGCACGCCGCGATGGGAGGTGGCCCTTGGAGTTCGCCATCCTCGGCCCCTTGCAGCTGACCCGGTCCGCCCGCCCGGTGCCACTGCCGGGCCGCATCCTCCCCCGCCTCATGGCCGTGCTCCTGCTCGAAGCCGGCCACGTCGTACCGCACGCCAAACTCGTCGAAGCGCTGTGGGAGGACCGGCCCCCGTCGACCGCGCGGCGCCAGATCCAGAACACCGCCGCCACCGCCCGAGGGCTGCTGTTCGATCACGACGAAGGCGAACTCGAGACCGTCGGCGACGGCTACCGGCTGCGCGTGCGCCCCGAACAGCTCGACTCGCTCCGCTTCCAGACCGGGACGCGCATCGCCCGCGAACAGGTCGCCGCCTCCGAACCCGAAGCGGCCCTGAGCAGCCTGCGCGACGCCGTGGCGCTGTGGCGGGGACCGGCGCTCGCCGGCCTGACCGGCCGGCTCATCGAGTCCGGGGCGCGGCTGTGGAACGAAGAACGCGCCGCCGCCGAAGAACAGCGCGCCGAACTCGAACTCGCATTGCGAACCTCGACGCCCGTGGTCGCCGGCCTGCGGCGCGTCCTCGAAGACCACCCCTACCGACAGCGCGCCGCCGAACTGCTCATGACCGCCCTCCACCGCGAGGAACGCGTCGCCGAAGCGCTCGACGTGTACGAGCAGATGCGCCGCAGACTGAGCGACGAGCTCGGCATCGACCCCGGCCGGCGCCTGCGCGAACTCCACACCGCGATCCTGCGCGACGACCCGGCCCAGCGCGTACCGAAAGAGGCCCTGGACCTCCCGCCGGCACGCGAGCCGCTGCCCGCTCCCGCGCAGCTGCCGGCCGACAGCGTCCACTTCACCGGCAGAAGCCAGCAGATCGCCGTGCTCGACCGGCTCCTGGAGCCGGGCCCCAGCGCCGCCGTGCTGTCCGGCATCGGCGGCTCCGGCAAGACCGCGCTGGCGCTGCACTGGGCGCACCGGGTCCGCGAGCGGTTCCCCGACGGGCAGCTGTACGTGAACCTGCGCGGCTTCGACCGGGCCCCGCCGCTGACACCGCTGGACGCGCTCGCCGGATTCCTGCGGGCGCTCGGGGTGCCGACCGAGTCGATCCCCTCGGACGCCGACGAGGCCGCCGCGCTGTACCGCTCACGCCTGGCCGACACGAGGACCCTGGTCATCCTCGACAACGCGCGCGGCTCGGACCAGGTCAAGCCGCTGCTGCCCGGCACGGGCGGGTGCACCGCCGTGGTCACCAGCCGCTTCCGGCTCGCCGAACTGGCGACGGTGCACGACGTCCTCCCGGTCACCGTCGCCTCGCTCGCGCCGGACGACTCGGTGGAACTGCTGGAGGGCCTCATCGGCGCCGAACGGGTCGGGGCCGAGCGCGCGGCCGCGGCACGGATCACGAAGCTGTGCTCAGGGCTTCCCCTGGCGCTGAGGATCGTCGGCACCAACCTCGCCGGTCAACCGGAGGCGACGCTCACCGACACCGCGGCCGAACTGTCGGACCGGGACCGGCTCGCGCGCCTGGCCGTCGAAGGCGACCCCACGACCACGGTCGCCGCCGCGTTCGACCTGTCGTACCAGTCCCTGCTGCCCGACGAGGAACTGCTGTACCTGAACCTGGCGCTCCTGCCGGGCGCCGACTTCAGCGAAGCACTCGCCGTCGCGCTCACCAGCTGGGAACCCTCGGCCGCCGAGCGGATCCTCGCCCGGCTCGTCGCCGCCCACCGGATCGAGGAATACCGGCCCGGCCGCTACCGGTTCCACGACCTCGTCCGCGAATACGCCAGGCGCAAAGCCGAGAAAGCGTTCGACGAGACGGCGATCCAACGCCTGCGCGAACAGGTCGTCGACTGGTACGCCACCAGCGGCCCCCTGCTGCCCACCGACGAATACCGCAACATCGTCGCCACCTTCCTCGAATGGAACGGCCACCCGACGGTGTCGCGCCTGCTCACGAAACTCATCGCGTTCGCCGACGCCGGATACCGCGAAGAACTCGGCCACCACGACGAGCTCGGCTACCGCGACGAACCCGCCGACGCCGTGTACGAACTGCCCGAACTCGCCGCAGTCGCCGAACGAGGCATCGAAACCGGCGGACACTCCCCCGACCCCATGGACGCCGTGCGCGCCTACGCCCTCGCCGACGCCGTCGCCTACGCCTCCGGCGACCTCCCCAAATCCATGGCCTACGCCCAGAAGACCCTCAAAGCGCTCCGGCGCACCCCCCACGGCGACCGCACCGGCAAAGCCCGCAACGACCTCGCGACCACCCTCACTCAACTCGGCCGCTACCGCGAAGCGGTCTCACTCCTGCGCGAAGCCGTCGTCGCCGCCAACCGCTCCGGCAACCGCCACGTCCGAGTCGAAGTCCTCACCTCACTCGGCACCGTCCTGCGCCGCATGGGCATCTTCGCCGAATCCGAGACGCTCCTGCTGCGCGCCCGCGACATCGACGCCGCCGCCGAAGACGGTCCCACCTCCGTCTACCCGCTCCTGTCACTCGCCGAGCTGTACATCGACATGGGACGCGTGACCCCCGCCGAAGCGCTGTGCCAGACCGTCGCCGACATGCTCCGCGACCACCCCTCGAAATACTTCCGCGCCAGACTCTACTTCCGGCAATCGGCGGTCCACGTCGCCGACCAGGACCACGTCAGAGCCGAAGCCGCCCTCATCCGCGGCCTCGAACTCGTCGAAGCCGTCAACTCCTGGCGCCACCAACTCGTCTACACCTACCGCCTCGCCGAACTCCTCGTCGACACCGGACAGACCGACCGCGCCGCCGACGCCCTCGAACGCGTCCGCGACCTCGACCGATACCAGACCTCCGAAACACTCGCCGTGCGCGCACGAGTCCTGTGCAAACTCCACACCCGCACCGGCGACCTCACCACGGCCGTCAAACTCGGACGCCAGGCCTCCGACGTGTTCGCCGCCATGCCCGACCCGCTGCGCCAGGCCAAGAGCCTCCTCGCGCTCGCCGCCGCCCACATCGAACGCGGCGAACACGTCGCCGCGGCCGAATGCCGCGCCGAAGCCGAAGCCCTGCTCGCCGCACTCGGCCTCGACCCGCACCGCCGCGACAGCGGTCCAGTCGCCTGACGGATGCCGGACCAGTCGAAGCGTCCGTAGCGTTGCGGGCAAGCCACCGACGCGAAACGAGGAGTCCACATGCACGCGATCCGGCAGCACCGCTTCGGCGGCCCCGAAGTCCTCCAGTACGAGGAAGTGGCCGACCCCGAACCCGGCCCCGGCCAAGTCCGCATCGACACCAAAGCCGCCGGCGTCCACCTGCTCGACACGGCCTTCCGGTCCGGAGACGACGAGAAGACGCCGTACGGACTCCCCGAACTGCCCATGATCCCGGGCCGCGAAGCGGCCGGCATCGTCGACGCCGTCGGCGAGGGCGTCGACCCGACATGGATCGGCAAACGGGTCGTGGCCCACCTCGGCTTCGCCTCCGGCGGCTACGCCGAAAAGGCCGTACGCGACATCGAATCCGTGCACGCCCTGCCCGAAGGAGCCGGCTACGCCGAAGCCGTCGCCATGATCGGCACCGGCCGAACCACACTGATGGTCCTCCAGGCCGGTCCGGTCAGTGCCGAGGACGTCGCCGTCATTCCGGCCGCCGCCGGCGGCATCGGCACGCTCCTCGTGCAAGCCTCACGGAACGCCGGGGCGCACGTCATCGGCCTCGCCGGCGGACCCGACAAGACCGACCAGGTGCGAAACAACGGCGCCGACGCCGCCATCGACTACCGTGCCGACGACTGGACCGAGCAACTCGACTCGGCCCTCGACGGCCGAGAAGCCACCGTCCTCTACGACTCCGTCGGCGGAGTCGTCGGCCGAGCCGCACTCGAACGGCTCGGCTTCGGCGGCCGCGCCATCGTGTTCGGCTGGTCCTCCGGGACGGCCACCGAGCTCTCCATGGACGACATCGTCCAGCGCGGCCTCACCGTCACCTCCGCGCTCGGCCCAAAACTCGTCGCCGACATGGGCGGCCTGCGCCGCCTCGAAGAACGCTCGCTCACCGAACTCGCCACCGGGCGGCTCAGGCCGGCCGTCCACACCTTCCAACTCGCCGAAGCGGCCGAAGCCCATCGCGCCCTGGAGAGCCGGGGCACGACGGGCAAAGTGGTCCTCGTCCCCTAGGAGGCCTTGACCAGCTCCGAAGCCGCGATCCGCGGCACATCGGCGTGGGCGCGGGCGAGCACGAACGACAGACCGAGTCCGGCCAGCGCCAGCGCAACGCCCGCCAGGATCGGGGAGGTCAAACCGAAGCCCGCACCGATCGCCAGGCCACCGAGCCAGGCGCCGTTCGCGTTGGCCAGATTGAACGCCGCGTGGTGCAACGACGACGCCAGCGACGGAGCCTCATGGGCGCCATCGAGCAGCAGTCGCTGCAGCACCGGGCCGACAAGCGACGACGCCGTGGCCATCAAGAACACACCGCCGATGGCCAGCGCCGGAACCGCCATGCTGAAGAACATCATCAGCAGCACCGCCGCGATCGTGGAGAAGGCACCGAACAGGCCCGGAATCGGGAACCGGTCGGCGATCTGGCCGCCCAGCACATTGCCGCACGTCATACCGATGCCGAAGACCGCCAAGGTAACCGCGATCGCCACCGGCGCCAGACCCGTGACGTCCTCCAGGATCGGCGTCAAATAGGTGTAGCAGGCGAACATGCCGCCGAAGCCGACCGCGCCGGTGATGAGCGGCATGAGCACGCGGGCGTTGCCGACCGCACGGATCTCATCGATCGCGCGAGTCGGCGCGATGACACCCTTCGTGTCGGGGACCGTCAACCAGATCGCCGCCATGGTGACCAGACCGATCGCGGCGACACCGACGAACACGACACGCCAACTGACATGACCGATCAACAGCGCACCGATCGGAACACCGACGATCGTCGCGACCGTCAGACCCGACATGATTCCCGCGATCGAGCGGGCACGCCGGGCATACGGCACCAGACTCGCGCCCACGACCGCCGCCGCCCCGAAGAACGCGCCATGCGGCAGACCCGCAAGGAACCTCGTACCCAGCAAGAACGCGAAATCGGGAGCGAGCGCCGTCGCCGCATTGGCGACAGTGAAGAAACCCATGAGGGCGATGAGCAGGCGCTTTCGTCCCAGCCTCGTGGTGGCGACGGTCAGCAACGGCGCGCCGATGACGACGCCGATGGCGTAAGCCGACACCAACAGGCCGGCATGAGCGAGCGAGACCCCCTCGGCAGAGGCGACCTCGGGAAGAATGCCCATGACGACGAACTCGGCAGTACCGATGGCGAACGCGCCGATGGACAAGGCGAACAAAGGCAGACGCATAGAGCGGCTCCGGAAACGAACGAAGATGCGGAAGATGACGATGAAGCTGTCACCGGCTGCTTCGTTGCCTGGCCGGCTGCTTGGGGAGACACGCAAGCCGTCGACCGACTCGCACTGCACCGATGCCGACGCAGGGGAACGCGCCGACAGATCAAGAGTAGGAACCGACACGGCTCACCGGGAGTCCGTCAGATGAAATTCAATGGTGACATCAATCAAGTCCTCATGACGGACGCGCTACAGCCGTCCGCCCCCGCTCCGCAGCCACCCCCGCCAGACTCGCGAACGCCTCCGCGGAAGCCGAACCCGGCTCCGGCACATACACGACCAACCGCATCGCGTCGTTGACTTCCATGACCTGGCAGTCGAACTCCACCCGACCGACGAGCGGATGATCAACGCCCTTGGCCACGGCAGCACGCACCGCGACCTCATGATCAGCCCACATCGCCCCGAACTCCGGGCTCACCCGCAACAACTCCTCCACCAGCGAACGCAGCTCACTGTCGCTCGGATGACGCGCCAAACTCGCGCGCACATCCGCAACACACTCCCGGAGGAAACCACTGTGACGCGGATCCGCCAAACGCTCGGCCGCCCCCGGCTTCGTGAAACCCGTACGCAGAATATTGAGCTCGGAGGAGCTCAGCTCCGCCAGGAAACCCATGAAGACGTCAGCCAAGGCGTTCCAAGCGAGCATGTCGTAAGCCGCGTTGACGACGTACGCCGGAAAGTCGTCGAGTCCGGCGAGCAAGTTCAGCACCGTCTTCGGCACCTCCCTCCCCGGCGGAGCCAGATCAGGCGACTCCCCCACCAGATAGAAAAGGTGCGCACGCTCGTCACGGTCAAGCACCAGCGCACGAGCCAGCGAACTCAACACCTGCCGCGACGGCTTCGGACTCCGAGCCTGTTCCAACCGGACGTAATACTCGACCGAAATCCCGGCAAGCTGCGCCACCTCCTGACGACGCAGCCCCGGCGTACGCCGACGCGACCCCTCAGGCAGACCCACATCGCCCGGCCGAATCGCCGCACGACGCACACGCAAGAAGTCCGCTAGCTGCCGTCGATCCATGCCTCGAGTCTCCCCCACCGAGCGACACCGAACCAGGTACCGGCTGTACCACCATAAACAGGGCTCTTTTCGTCGCGCCGAATCCGACCCACGCTCATCGCATGATCAAGAAAATCGCACTCATCACCGGCGCCAACAAAGGCATCGGATACGCCACCGCACAAGGCCTCGGCCAAACCGGCGCCACCGTCCTCGTCGGCGCCCGCTCCAAAGAACTCGGCGAACAAGCCGCCGAAGAACTCCGCGCCGGCGGCACCGAAGCCGAATGCGTCCACCTCGACGTCACCGACACCGACTCCATCGCCGCCGCCGCGACACACGTCGACGAGGCCTACGGCAGGCTCGACATCCTCGTCAACAACGCCGGCATCGCGCTGGCCGACGGCAACTGGAACACCAGCGAGCTGACGCTCGCGACCGCGCGCAAGGTCTTCGAGACCAACGTGTTCGGGGTGATCGCGGTGACCAACGCGTTCCTGCCGCTGATCCGCAGGTCGGCGGCCGGCCGGATCGTGAACGTCTCCAGCGAGATCGGCTCGATGTCGACCATGCTGCGGGACGACCTGCCGTTCTCGGGCCTGCAGCCGGGCGCCTACGGCGCCTCGAAGGCGGCGCTCAACATGCTCACCGTCTCGTACGCCACGGAGCTGAAGGACACCCCGATCAAGGTCAACGCCGTGACCCCGGGTTTCACGGCGACCGACCTGAACGGCCACCAAGGCATCCGCAAGGTCGAGGACGGCGCCAAGGTCGCGGTCGACATGGCCCTCATCGGCGAGGGCGGCCCGACGGCCGGCTTCCGCCACGACGGCGTGCCCTACCTGGAGGGCACGGTCGTCCCCTGGTAGCTCGGGTCAGCGATCAGCGGCAGGACTTCGAGCCCCAGGAGTCCTGAATACGAAAGAAGGCCCTGCGGAGCAGGGCCTTGACAGTGGGGCAGGCAGGACTCGAACCCGCGACCGACTCATTATGAGTGAGCTGCTCTCACCTCCTGAGCTACTGCCCCTAGCGGCCAACATCTTCTCATACCTACGGCGCCCGCGGTGGCCCCAGGGGCCGGATCCGACAGGGCGACACAGGGCCCGAAGCACGCCGGACTCCCCGCGCGCCGAGGCGGACGTTACAGGATGTTCACGAGTGTCGCATTGTTCCGAAACGGTCGTGTGCGACCGCGCAACCGATTTTCCCTGTTTGGTCGATAACATCTGAGTCACATTCACAACGGTTCCATAACGAGACGTGTAGCTGTGCCTTAGCTCTCCCTAAGATTCGGCTCACTCGCACCGTGGATTGTTTCTCGAACATTGCACGACACTGCACGGTGCCCGAACCTCCGAGGGGGCGCATTGAGACGAGCAGTTCTGATGCTGTCGGCCGTTCTGGCCGGCCTGGTACTGGGATTGGGGGTGAGCAGCTCCGCGACGGCCCAGGACGGGACCGGGGTCAACGGCACCCTCAAGGACCAGGAAGACAACCTGATCCCCGGGGTCACCGTCACCGTCACCGACGCCGGCGGCAATGAGATCGCGACGGTGACCAGCGCCGACGACGGCACCTGGTCCGTCCCGCTCGACGCGCCCGGCACCTACATCGTCACGCTCGACGAGTCGACGCTCCCGAACGGTTTGCTGGTGCGCAACGGCCGCCCGCAGCTGGAGGTGGAGGTTCGTTCGACCAATAACCGGACGGTGCTCTTCCCGCTCGACACGCAGCTCGATCCCGACGCCGTGCCGGACGAGAGCGACAGCGCGGGCGGGGACGACGCCGCCGACGACGAGGGCGAGGAGGGGTCCACCGGCAGCGCCGCGGGCCCCGAGGCCGAGGACGAGATCGATCCGGAGATCGAAGGGGCCGGCACCGCGACCCGCGCTGTCAGCCTCTTGTTCAGCGGCCTGCACTTCGGGCTCATGATCGCGCTGGCGGCGGTGGGCCTGTCGATGGTCTTCGGCACGACCGGCCTGACGAACTTCTCCCACGGTGACCTGGTCACCTTCGGCGGCGTCATGGCCTTGCTGTTCAACATCACCGTGGGTCTTCCCGTCTGGATCGCCGTGATCGGCGCGGTCGCGGCGGGAGCCCTCTTCGGTTGGCTCCAGGACTGGGGGCTGTGGTCGCGGCTGCGCAATCGCGGTACCGGGCTGGTGTCGATGATGATCATCTCGATCGGTGTCGCGCTGCTGATCCGTTTCGCCACCTTGTTCTTCGTGGGCGGTGAGCGCCAGCGCTATGACGAGTACGTCGGCCAGGAGCCGTGGGATTTCGGGTGGCTGGTCATTACGCCCAAGGAGGTCTACACGGGCTTGATCGCGGCGCTGGTGTGTTCGGCGGTCGGTTTGGCGCTGGTGTTCACGCGCCTGGGCAAGGCGACGCGCGCGGTTGCGGACAATCCGTCGCTGGCGGCGTCGACCGGTATCGACGTCAACCGGGTGATTCGTCTGGTTTGGACGATCGGTGGGGCGCTGGCGGCGCTGGCCGGCGTGTTCTTGTCGGTGAACGACGGTGTCAAGTTCGACATGGGGCAGCACTTGCTGCTGCTGGTCTTCTCGGCGGTCGTTCTGGGCGGCCTGGGCACCGCGTTCGGTGCCTTCTTGGGCGCCATGCTCATCGGCATCTTCGTGCAGATGTCCACGCTGGTCGTCTCCCCCGAGTTGAAGTATGTCGGGGCGCTGGCCGTTCTCATTGTCGTCATGCTGACGCGGCCGCAGGGGATCCTGGGTCGTCGCGAGCGGATCGGCTGAGGTTAGGAGACCACTATGGATTGGCACTTTGTCTTCAGCCAGGCGCTCACACAGGCGATCGGCCCGACGATGCTCATTTATGCGATCGCGGCGATCGGGCTGAACGTGCAGTTCGGGTACACGGGACTGCTCAATTTCGGTCAGGCGGCGTTCGCCGCGATGGGCGCGTACGGCCTCGCTCTGACGGTGGTGGCCTTCGGGCTTCCGTTCTGGTGGGGTATCGCGATCGGTCTTGCCGCGGCGGTGGTGATGGCGCTGCTGCTGGGCGTTCCGACGTTGCGGCTGCGGGCCGATTATCTGGCGATCGTGACCATTGCCGCGGCCGAGATCGTGCGGCGGTTGGCGCGCGCGACGGTCTGGTCGGAGTACACCGGCGGTTCGGACGGCATGCGGGGCTTCAGTGAGCCGTTCTTCGAGATGAGTCCGTACGATCCCGATGCGAACTGGTCGCTGGCGTTCCTTTCGATGGAGAACGGGCGGCTCATGGTCGATCTGGGGATCGTGGACTTCCAGTATTCGAGCCGGGATCTGTGGATCATGACGGTCGGCTGGGGCCTGGTCGCGGTGTTCCTGGTCGTGGTGGGTCTGCTGGTGCACAGCCCTTGGGGTCGTGTGTTGAAGGGCATCAGGGAGGACGAGGAGGCCGTTCGCAGCCTCGGTAAGAACGTCTTCGCGTACAAGATGCAGGCGTTGGTGATCGGTGGCATCATCGGTGCCGCCGCGGGCTTCATCTTCGCGTTGAGTCGCGCGAACGTGCAGCCTGACACGTTCAGTACCGATTTCACGTTCTATTTCTACGTGGTGCTGATTCTCGGCGGTGCGGCCCGGCTGTTCGGGCCTGTGCTGGGCGCGGCGATCTTCTGGTTCTTGTTCAATCTGCTGTCGCAGACGCTGAACCAGGGTGTGCGTTCTGGGGCGATCCCCTCGGAGGTGCTGTCGACCACGCAGATCGGTCCGCTGGTGTTCTTCTTGCTGGGCCTGGGCATGGTGCTGCTGCTGATCTTCCGGCCGCAGGGCGTGCTCGGCAATCGAAGGGAGCTGATGCTCGATGTCAGGTAACGAGCCGGGGCGCGAGCCGGATCCGTCGCGCGCGATGCATCGGGCGGCGCTGGAGTCGCTCGCCGATGTCGCGCCCGAGCCGGGTGTGGCGAAGCCGGATCCGATCTTGTCGGCGACGGGCATCAGGCGCGCGTTCGGCGGCCTGGTGGCCGTCGATGTGGAGCACCTGGAGGTGCAGCGCGGCACGATCACGGCCCTGATCGGTCCGAACGGGGCCGGGAAGACGACGCTGTTCAATCTGCTGACGGGCTTCGATCAGCCGAACAAGGGCGCGTGGACGTTCGACGGGCGCAGTGCCAAGCGGATGCGGTCGTATCAGTTGGCGCGGTCGGGGATGGTGCGTACGTTCCAGTTGACGAAGGCGCTGACGCGGATGACGGTGCTCGACAACATGCTGATCGGCGCGTCGAAGCAGATCGGCGAGCGCATGTGGGCGGGTCTGATCCCGGCGCTGTGGCGCGCTGAGGAAGCCGCCAATAAGGCGCGGGCGTTGGAGCTGCTGGAGCGGTTCAATCTGGCCGAGAAGCGGGACGACTACGCCGGTGAGCTGTCAGGTGGCCAGCGCAAGCTCTTGGAGATGGCGCGGGCGCTGATGTTGGAGCCGAAGATGGTCATGCTCGACGAGCCGATGGCGGGTGTGAACCCGGCGTTGAAGCAGTCGCTGCTGGAGCACATCAAGGGGCTCCGGGAGGACGGGATGACGGTGCTGTTCGTGGAGCATGACATGGACATGGTGCATGAGATCGCCGATTGGGTGGTCGTGATGGCGGCCGGTCGGCTCATCACCGAGGGCACGCCTGATCAGATCTCTGCCGACGAGCGTGTGATCGATGCTTATCTGGGCGCGCATCATGACGCCGCGGCTCATTAGGGGGGCACGGGATGTCTGACGAGGAATTGAACGAGGGTTCCGAGGGGGTCGCGCCGACGGGTGCGCCCCTGGCGGAGGTCGCGGAGTCGTCGAGTGAGGTGTGTTCCCGTGAGGGGCATGTGGCGGCTTCGGGTGACGCGCTGTTGCGCGCGGATGAGATCGTCGCGGGGTATGTGCCGGGTGTGTCGATCTTGAACGGCACTGACTTGTATGCCGACGAGGGCGAATTGGTGGGCATCATCGGCCCGAACGGGGCTGGGAAGTCGACGCTGTTGAAGGCGATTTTCGGTCTGGTCGGGGTCGGTTCGGGAACGGTGACGCTGCGGGGCGAGGACATCACGAACCAGAAGGCGCACCAGTTGGTGCCGCGCGGGGTGGGTTTCGTGCCGCAGACGAACAACGTGTTCTCGACCTTGAGCGTGTACGAGAATCTTGAGATGGGCGTGTTCTTGCGTCCGAAGCGGTTCAAGGAGCGGTTCGAGTTCGTCGCGGATCTGTTCCCGGTGCTCGCCGATCGGCGGGCGCAGCGGGCGGGGTCCCTGTCGGGCGGTGAGCGTCAGATGGTGGCGATGGGCCGGGCGCTCATGATGGAGCCGTCGGTGCTGCTGTTGGATGAGCCGTCGGCCGGTTTGTCGCCGAACATGCAGGACGAGGTCTTCTACAACACGAAGCAGATCAATTCGACGGGTGTCACCGTGGTGATGGTCGAGCAGAACGCGAGGCGGTGCCTGCAGATCTGTGATCGGGGCTATGTCCTGGATCAGGGCCGTAGCGCCTATACGGGTCCCGGTGCGGCGCTGATCGACGACCCGAAGGTCGTCGAGTTGTATCTCGGCACTTTGGGCCGGGCGCGCTAGCGGCACAACGGCGACCGGGGCGGCTCCCTTCTGGGAGCCGCCCCGGTCGCCGTTGTATCGGGTCGTCCGCTACTCCAGGGTCTGGAACAGGTAGTCGATGTTGACGTAGGTGTTGTCGGCCTGGTACTCGTAGATGCCGATGGTGGCGGCGGTGACGTCGCCTTCGGGTGAGAACTCGATGGGGCCGGAGGCGCCTTCGTAGTCGATGTCTTCACCGTCGGCGAGCAGGTCGGCGCATTCTTCGAAGCCGGAGCACTTGGTGCCTTCGCGGCTGACGTCGATCATGTTGTCTTTGATGGTCTCGGAGTCGTAGCCCTCGCCGGCGACGGCGGCGAGTGCGAGCAGCAGGGTCGCGTCGTAGGACTCGGGGCCGTAGGTGAAGTCGACGAGTTCGGGGTCGACTTCGAGCAGGCGGTCCTGGATGCTGGCCGGGTCGGCGCCGGGGAAGGTGCCCTTGGTGTCTTGGAGCATGCCTTCGGGGAATTCGTCGCCGTAGTTGGAGAGGTTGCCGTCGACCATGTACCAGCCGAGGTCCTGGGGGCTCAGATTGGCTTCGACGAGTTCGGGTGCGAGGTTGGTGAACTCGTTGAAGGTGATGAGGACGACGGCGTCGGCATCGGCGGCGGCGAGTTCGGAGACCTCGGCGGAGAACTCGGTGGCGTTGGGGTCGTAGATCGTCTTCATGACGACTTCGCCGCCGAATTCGGTCAGGTTCTGTTCGACGGAGTCGGCGAGGCCGGTGCCGTAGGAGTCCTGGAGTGCGAGGATGGCGACCGATTCGTGGCCGTCTTGGATGATCTGGTCGGCGAGGACGCGGCCTTGGAGGACGTCGGAGGGCGCGGTGCGGAAGTAGTAGTCGCCGCGTTCGTAGGTCGTGAAGTCGGGCGAGGTGTTCGCCGGGGAGATCTGGACGATGCCCTCTTCGTAGAGCTTGTCGATGAATTGGAAGGACACACCGGAGGAGGCGGAGCCGATGACCGCGTCGACGTCTTGGGCGATGAGGGAGTCGGCGGATTGGCTGGCGATGTCGGTGGAGGTGTCGCCGGAGTCTTCGTGGAGGACTTCGACGCATTCGTCGAGCACGCCGCCGGCTTCGTTGATCTCTTGGACGGCGAGGTCGACGCCGGCGAATTCGGGCGGGCCGAGGAAGGCGAGCGAGCCGGTCTGCGGCAGGATCGTGCCGAGTTTCATACCGGAGCCTTCGCAGGCGCCGTTGGAACTTCCTGAGTCCTCGTCGGTGCCGCACGCTGCGAGCGCGAACGCTGTGACGCCTGCTGTCGCTACTGCTAGCAGCGCTCGGGGAAAGCGAGACATGGCTTCTCCTAGTTGTGTTCGAGATGTGCATCCGTAGGCCGGATCAGAGGTTGGCGTGATGCGAGTTACACCCTATGGCGTCCGGGGTCCTTGCGCTAGGTTCCGTGACCACACCCGATCCGATATGTGATGGCCCCGTGATGTTTCCGCGATGGTTTTTTCGGGTTCGTTTCCGGTGAAAGAAGGGCATATTTTCAATCCACTGGGGAAATTGTTTCGAGGGATGCGGACGCGTCCGCAAACGGTTCTCGAGGGGCCGGAGTGGCGAAAGTGATGCGGTGTCGCTCCCTCCTCCGGGGGAGCCGGGCCGCTCTGCGGGGGGAGGCCCGGCGGAGGCGTTTCGCCGAGGCTTTCGGCATGAGACAAGAAACTGCTCCCAAGACGGCCGCTCGGAGGCGGGCGGGATTCGCCGCCTTCCTGTGGTCGCTGACCGCCGTTCCCGTCGGGCTGTGGCAGCTGCTCGACCCCGACGGCGGGCCGTTCGCCGAGCCGACCAACGCCGCCACGGTCGGCCTGCCGGGCCTCCTGGAGGGGGCCGGCGCACCGCTGCTGTTGATGGCGGCGGGTATCGCGGGTCTGTTCCTGGCCCGCGCCTCCCGTGCCCTGTGGCCGGTGACGGCCGCTTACACGGTCGTGTTCGGGATGCTCATCCCGACGACGTCGGTGATCTCGCTCGTCGGTTACCTGGTCACGTTCTGTCTTCCGGTCTTCCTGGTCACCGCGCCGGTCCTGTTCGCCCGCGGCAAGGTCGGGCGGCTGGTCGCGGCCGGGGCGGTCGCCGCGGTGATCGCCGCGCTCGCGGCGGCCGGGCCGCTGGACCCGGCGGTGATCGGCAGCCTGCTGCGGAATCTCGGTTCGGGCGTGGGCGACTTGGGGCTGTATCCGCTCACGGAGCTGTGGTCGGCGGCAGGCGGGGCGTGCTGGCTGGCGATGACCGCGCGGCTGCTGCTGGACGCCCGCGCGGGCGAGACGCCCCGCTGGCTGACTCCCGAGGGCTCGGCCCGGTGGGGCCGGCGGGCCGCGTATCTGGCGTTCGCGTGCTCGCTGCCGTACGGCTTGACGAGGCTGACGTGGCTGACGCCGTGGCCGTACCTGATGGACGCCGAAGCGCTCGCGGCGCATCCGGACATGCGCGTCTGGGGCCTGCTGCTGGGCTTCGCGTGCCTGGGCGGCGGGGTGCTGTGCCTGGGTCTGGCGGCCCGCTGGGGCGAGCGGTGGCCGTACTGGGTGCCGGCGCTGGCGGGGCGGCCGGTGCCGCCGGCGGCGGCGATCGTGCCGGCCTCGATCGTGTCGTACCTGTTCACGATCACCGGCGTGCCGTTCATCCCGCTGGCGTTCGAGGCCGGACACCCGGAGCTGATCGCGGTGTTCCCGTTCCTGCCGTGGGGCGGGGCGCTGGCGGCCGCGACGCTGGCCTACGCGATCCGGCGGGGCGCGGTGCGCACTGAGGCCGCGAACTGAGGGAACCGCGAAAGCGAAGCCGGGGTCGGCCGGGCCGGCCCCGGTCTGTTCGCTTGAACTTCGGCTCGGCGGGCAATATGGTTGCCTCGCGCAAGCCATTCGGCGCATCCGCAAGGCACAGCAAAGGAAGCGACCGCACATGCTCGACATCCTCGTGGCCGGCGGCGTCGGCGTCGACACGATCGTCCGCGTCCCCGAGATCGGACCCTTCGACGGGGACAACCTCGGTGTCGATCCGATCCGGGACTTCGTCGCCCACACCGGCAACGGCGTCTCCCTCGGCTGCCTGCACCTGGGGCTGGCGACCCGGTTCATCGACTACATCGGCGAGGACGCGCAGGGCGAGATGATCCTGCGCCGCTACGAGGAGGAGGGCCTGGACTTCCGCCATCTGGTCTCCGAGCGCGGCACCTCGCGGTCGGTGAACCTGGTGGACGACGAGGGCCGGCGGTTCTCGTTCTACGACTTCCGGCACGCCCCGGACCTGCGCTTGCCGCCGGAGTTCTACCGGCCGCACCTGGCCGAGGCCGCGCACGTCCACATCTCGATCGCGAACGTCACGCGGAGCATGCTCGCCGACCTCGACGACGGCGTGCCGGTCTCGACGGACCTGCACGCCTGGGACGGCGAGGCCGAGCACCACAAGGAGTACGCGCTGCGGGCCGACACCGTGTTCCTGTCGACCGCGAGGCTCGGCGGCGACTTCGAGCGGGCGATGCGCTGGATCATCGACAACGGGCGGGCGCGCCTGGTGATCGCGACCGCGGGCGAGCGGGGCGGGTTCGTGCTCGAGCGCGGCGGCGGCGTCCGGCCCTACGAGGCGCTCGACCCGGTGGCCGAGTTGAGCGGGGCCGTGCCGGAGTGGGCGACGTGGCGCCCGATCGACTCGAACGGCGCCGGGGACGCGTTCGTGTCGGGTTTCCTGTGGTCGCGCCGCCGCGGCGACGACCTCGCGACCGCGATCGACGCCGGCCGCGTCAGCGGCGCCTTCGCCTGCCGCAAGGCCGGCACCCACTCCGAGTTCATCGCCGAGCCGCTCCTGGCCGAGAGCCTCGCCGCCCTGCGAGCGGGGGCCGTCTCACAGTGACTCGGTCCGGTTCGCCGTCGTCATCGCCCTGGCGCGGGCGATGACCTCGTCGAACGGGGACGGCTCGGCCGGCGGGGGCGGGGCCACCTCGCGGTGGTCGGGCTGGATCACCAGCATGAACGCCGAACCGACCAGGCCCGCGACGATCGGCGCGCCCAAGGCGATCTCGACGGCCGGCCACGCGCCCTCGGCGACGCGCACGATCACCATGTACGCCGACCAGGTCAGGATCGACCAGGTCGCCGCGAACGTGACCAGGTCCCTCCGGCGCCGCAGGTCCGTGCGCACCAGCCAGGCCAAGGCGTCGGCCAAGGCGCCCGAGACGACGAACAGGACCACGAAACCGCCGTTGTCGAAACCCGCGGTAGCGCCGGCCATGAGCGCGGGGAAGGCGAACGCGGCCGTGAAGAACCCCGGCGGCAGCCGGAAGCGCCCCGAGGCCACCACCACGAGACCGAGCACGGCGAGCGTCGTGAACATGATGCTCGCCGCGACCGCCCACCCGAGGTGCCCCTCGGGTGCGTCCAGGCCCGCGGCCACATCGGCGGGGCGCTTCGTGAACGCGAACGCGTACGACAAGAACAGCACCGCGGCCGCGAACACGTGGCCGAGCGCCAGCGCCGGCGACGCGAACCGCAGGTAGGCGTTGATCGGTTCGGGCTCGGCGCCGAGGTGGTCGCGCCGCCACGCCGACAGCCACGGCGAGGCGACGATGAGGACGCCGCCCACGGCCAGGCCCAGATGCGCGGGGGCGAACAGGGCGTCGAGCGCGGTCTCGGGGCCGAACACGGCGTGCCAGATCGCGTCGGCGACGGCGGAGGCGATGAACACCGGGACGCCGATGACGGCCGGGCCGTAGCCGTGGGGGACGGCGGCGAGGCCGGTGCGTCCGTCGGCGCGGTGGGCGCGCACGAGGAGGTAGGCGATCCAGCCGGCGGTGGCGGCGAAACCGGTGTAGAACAGCAGCTGCCACCAGGTGAGGAACGATTCGGGCCGGTCGGTGGCGCGCGCCCACACCAGGGCGATGAGCCCCGCGAGGAACCAGGCCGAGGCGCCGGCGGTGATGAGGTCGTGCCACCAGGTCGCGAAATGGCGGGGGTGCCGGGAATGCTTCAAGAGGTGCATCTTGTATTCCAGCAATCTGTCTAGGGGTGTGATGGCCATGATCACATCATGGCCCATGCCCCCTTGCGGCGCAATTCAGGCCGTACAGGTCAGCAGTCCGGGTCGTTACTCGACGAACTCGACGAGGAACAGTTTCGGCCAGAGCTTGCCGGTGATGTAGAAGGTGCCTTCCTGTTCGGCCGCGGCGATGCCGTTGAGGACGTCGGCGGCGCCGGCTTCGGCCTGGGTGAGCAGGCCGGAGGCGTCGACGACGGCGCCGACGGCGCCGGTGGACGGGTCGATGCGGACGATCTCGTCGGTCTGCCAGACGTTCGCCCACACCTGCCCGTCGACGCATTCGAGTTCGTTGATCCGCGTGAGCGGCTCGCCGTCCACTGTGACCTCGACGGTGCCCTGCTCGGTGAAGGTGTCCGGGTCGCGGAAGGTGAGGGTGGCCGAGCCGTCGCTCATGACCAGGCGCTCGGAGTCATGGCAGATCCCCCAGCCTTCACCTTCGTACTCGACGGTGTCGACGACCTCGAGCGTGGCGGGGTCCCGCTGGTAGGCGATGCCCTCCTGCCAGGTGATCTGCCAGACCGCGTCGTCGGTGAGGGTGAGGCCCTCGGCGAAATGATCGTCGGGGAGCGCCTCGGAGTCCAAGACCTCGCCGGTGCCGGGTTCGACGAGTCGGATGTCCGAGGCCCCGTACAGGCCGGTGCTTTCGTAGAAGACGCCGTCGCGCAGCTCCAGGCCTTGGGTGAACGCGGCGGGGTCGTGGTCGAAGGTGTCGAGGACCTCGACGCTGAGCCGTTGCGCGCCCGGGTCTTCGGGGAGGGTCTCGCTGGGGCCGGCGTCGGCGTCGGCGGTGCCGCAGCCGGCCAGCGCGACCGTTGCGGCGGCGCCGAGGAGCGCTGCGGACCGAATCTGATCGAACACTGCTCTCTCCAGGTGCTCTCAGGTGATGCTCCGTACCGTACTGGCTATGGCATAGGAGGACAAGGCCCCGTTTGCCGGGGAACGGCCTCGGCTCGGTGGCCGAGTGGCCGCTTGGACGGATGGGGCGGCCTAGCCGTGTTCGATAACCCCGACCGGTCCGCATCCGGCCCGTTTTCCCGCTCACTGCGTTGTCAGGCGGTCCGGTTACAACTCCGGTAGCCGAACCGCCTTCCGCCTGGCGAGCGGCAAAATCGACTCGGATTCGACCTCGCCCGGGGTCGTCACACACGGCCTAGTCGTGTTGGCGCCACCGGGTCACGGTCGCCGAGACGGTGGCGCGGATGGGCGCCTCGAGCCGGTCGACGGCCGCGGCGAGGGCGGAGTCTTCGTGGTGCCTCGCGCTGGGGCCCATGGCGACCAGTCGGAGGGCGTCGCCGCGTTCGAGCTCGATCGGGTAGCGGACCTCCTCGGTCCGCTCGGGGGTGAAGTCGGCGGCGAGCTGCTCGGCGGTGCGCCGTTCTTTCGCGGGGTCGACGTTGAGCAGTGCGAGGGCGTCGACCAGTTCGCGCAGGTGGTCGGCCTGGGGCGTGAGCACGACGAGGTGTCCTTCGGGGTGGAGGACGCGGGCGATCTCGTCGGGGTTGCGGGGGGCGAAGACGTTGAGGACGGCCGCGGCGGCTCCGGTGCGGACCGGGAGCGTCTTCCAGGCGTCGGCGAGGACGGCGGCGAGTCGTTCGCCGGTGCCGCCGCGCAGTGGTCGTTTGGCGGTGCGGCGCAGGGCGTACTTGGAGGTGTCGAGTCCGATGCCCTCGCGCTGTCCGTCGGCGGCGAGGGCGGCGGCGAGGTAGTGGCCGGTGCCGCAGCCGGGTTCGACGACGACGCCGGGTGCGTCGGTGCGGCTCGCTCGGGCGGTGGCTTCGATGAGCGGGTCGTAGACGCCGGAGGAGAGGAAGTCCTCGCGGGCGGCGACCTGGCCCGCGGTGTCGCCGGTGGTGGTGTTGGCGCCGGGGGCGAGCAGTGGGGCGTAGCCGCCTTTGGCGATGTCGAAGGAGTGTCCTGCGGGGCAGTGGAGGCGCCGCTCGGTCTGGTCGAGGGCCTGCGCGCAGTTGGGGCAGGCGAGCGCGGCGAGCGCGGGGAGGGTCACTGGGCGGCCTCGGGGTCGAGCAGGCGGACGAAGGCGCGGTAGGCGTCGACGAGGTCGACCGCTTCGGGTTCGTGGAGCCACTGGAATTGGAGGCCGTCCATGATGGCGACCAGGAGGGGCGCGGCTTCGGCGGGCGTGAGCCCGGAGGGGGTGCGTTCGCCCCATTCGCGGCGCAGGACGGATTCCATGTCGTGCCTGGCGGAGCGGTAGCGGTCGCGGAAGTAGTCGCCGGCGGGGTGGTCTTCGGTGACCGATTCGCCGAGGAGCGCGGAGAAGGTGCGGATGAGTTCGGGGCGGGCGGCGTTGGCCTGGACGAGCGAGTCGAGGTTGGGCATGCGCCAGGTCTGTTCGACGGCTTCGGGCTCGCCGCCGGTGTCCCATTCGTCGCGTTGCTTGAGGACGGCGATGAGCAGTTCGTCCTTGGTCGGGAAGTAGTGGAGCAGGCCCTGCTGAGTGAGTCCGACCTTGTCGGCGACGGCGGCGAGGCTGGAGCCGCGGAAGCCGCGTTCGGCGATCACCTCGATCGCGGCGCGGAGGATCTCCTCGCGGCGTGCCTGGCCTCGGGCGCCGTGCTTGACGCCGCTGGACGATATGGGTGCTGGTGGCATCGACTGCTCTCTGACGGTGTATTGGATCCTTCGTTACAGCCTAGTTAATTACAATACGGCAACAAGACGTACCGATTACTCGGTGACGATGTCACACTGTGGCGGTGACCGACACCCGTATGGAAAGGCCATTGGCGATGACTGATGCCGAATGGACGGTTCCGGCCGACCGTCCCGACTACGCCGACGCCGTCGAGGCCGCGCTCGCGCGGCTCGACCTGGACACCAAGGCCGCGCTGCTCGCCGGCGTCGACATGTGGCGGACGCTGGAGATCCCCGAGGCCGGGCTGCGGTCGATGACCGTCTCGGACGGCCCCATCGGGGTGCGCGGCCGGTTCTGGACCGCCGCCGACCCGTCGCTGGCCCTGCCGAGCCCCACCGCGCAGGCCGCGTCGTGGGACCCCGCGTTCGTGCGCGAGATCGGGCACCTCCTGGCGGCCGAGTCGCGCCGCAAGCACGTCGACGTGCTCCTCGCCCCCACCATCAACCTGCACCGCTCACCGCTCGGCGGCAGGCACTTCGAGGCGTTCTCGGAGGACCCGTACCTGACCGGCCGCATCGCTCAGGCCTATGTGGCCGGCGTGCAGGAGGGCGGCGTGGGCACCACCATGAAGCACTACGTCGCCAACGACGCCGAGACCGACCGGTTCACGGTGGACAACATCATCGGCGAGCGGGCGCTGCGCGAGCTGTACCTGCGGCCGTTCGAGATGATCACCGAGGCGGTGCGCCCATGGGGGGTCATGACCGCGTACAACTCGGTCAACGGCACCACCATGACCGCGCACCGGGAGCTCATGCGGGTGCTGCGCGACGAGTTCGGCTTCGACGGCTTCAACGTCTCGGACTGGTCGGCCGCGCGCCACACCGTAGAGGACGTCCAGGCCGGTCTCGACCTGGCCATGCCCGGCCCGTACACGCCGTACGGGGCGAAGCTGGCCGCGGCGGTGCGCGAGGGTCGCGCCGACGAGGCCGACGTCGACGCCGCCGTGCGGCGCATGCTCACCCTCGCCGCCCGCGTGGGCGCGCTGGAGGGCGTCGAGCCGGCCGTGAGCGAGCCCGCCGCCGAGCCCGAGGACGCGCGCGAGTTCCTGCGCGAGACGGCCCGCCGCTCCTTCGTCCTGGTCAAGAACGACGTGCCGACCGGGGACGAGGCGGCGGTGCTGCCGCTGACGGCCGACGTCGTCGCCGGGATCGCGCTCATCGGACCGGCCGCCGCCGACGCCCGCGTCCTCGGCGGCGGTTCGGCCACCGTCTTCCCCGAGCAGGTCGTCGCCCCGCTCGAGGGGCTGCGCGAGCGCCTCGGCGACCGCGTCGACTACCACCGGGGCGTGGACCTGTACGAGCAGATCCTCCCGGCCAAGCACGGCTTCGACCTGCGGGTGCGACCCGTCGCCGGCGACGGCACCGCCGCGGCGGCCGAGCCGCTGGCCGGCGGCGACGTCAAATGGATGGGCTACGTCCCCGGCGGCATGTCCACCGAGGACTTCGACCACGCCGTGCTCGACGGCACCTACACCGCGACCGCCACCGGCGAGCACACCTTCGGCACGAGGGGGTCGGGCCACCTCAAGCTCGTGATCGACGGTCGGACCATGTTCGACGACCACTACTCGGTCAACCCCGACGACCCCTTCGAGGCGTTCTTCGGCCCCGGCGTCGAGCGCGGCACCGTCCACCTCGAACAGGGGCAGACCGTCGACGTGCGCCTGGAGTTCACTCCGGCCGCCTTCCCGCCCGGATTCCCGCGATCGGTGCTGTTCGGACTCATGCACACCGAGCCGCGACCCGACGAGGACGAGCTCCTCGCCGACGCGGTCGCGGCCGCCGGCCGCGCCGAGGCCGCCGTGGTCGTCGTCTCCACCACGGCCCTCACCGAGTCCGAAGGCTGGGACCGGGCGAGTCTGCGCCTGCCCGGACGCCAGGACGAACTGGTCGCCGCCGTCGCGGAGGCCAATCCGAACACGATCGTCGTCGTCAACTCCGGCTCCCCGGTCGAGATGCCGTGGCAGGACGACGTCGCCGCGATCCTGCTCACCTGGTTCCCCGGTCAGGAGGGCGGCCGGGCCCTGGCCGACGTCCTGCTCGGCGCCGAACCGGGCGGGCGGCTGCCCACGACCTGGCCCAAGACCCTCGCCGACGCGCCGGTGACGCGAGTCGAACCGGACGAGAAGGGCGAACTGCACTACGACGAAGGCGTCTTCATCGGCTACCGGGCCTGGGAGCGGCGCGGAGGCCCCGCGCCGGCGTACTGGTTCGGGCACGGCCTGTCCTACACCGCATGGGAATACGAGCACCTGACCGTCGAAGGCGACACGGTCACCGTGCGGGTGCGCAACGCCGGCGACCGCGCCGGACGCGAAGTCGTCCAGGTCTACCTGGCGCCCGAACCGGAAGCCGAGGTGCCCGGCGGCATCGAGGCGCACCGCCTCGCGGGCTTCAGCGCCATCAGCGCCGAGGCCGGGGAAATCGTCGAAGTGAGCGTGCGGCTCGACGAGCGGGCGTTCCAGGTGTGGGACGAGGCCGGCTCCGACTGGCGGACCGTGCCGGGCACGTGGACCGTCGAGGCCGGCCGCTCCGTCGGCGACCTGCGGCTGAGCGCGCCGGTCAAGCGCCCGTGAACGCATCGAACGGCGGGCGAGGTCTGCACCTCGCCCGCCGTTCGGCGCTCATGGACGGGTCAGAACCCCGGGGAGTCCTCGCGCATTTCGCGCTCGCTGCGTGCCGGCGTGGTCACTCCGGCCGAATCCCACGGCTCCGCCTTCGGCTTCTCGTCGGCGGCGGTGAAGCCCTCGACGATCTCCCCGAACTTGGTGCCCTTCATCTTGTCCTGCGCCACCGTCGCGGCCTTGTTGGCCTGAGTGCGGACCGAAGTCGCCACGTGCTGGACCCTGTCGTCACCCGTGACCTGCCTGGTCCAGCTGAGGATCTGCTCGTACCGTTCCCTTCCTGCCTTCGTACCCAGGACGTAGCCGATCCCGAGTCCGGCCACGAAATACCATCTGCGCATGGTTTTGCCTCCCTCGGCTCGGCAAGTTTTCGAGCCGTTACTTAGCGCGGTCGCCTACAGCGGCCATTCTGCCTCACCACGGGGTGCCCCGAAGGTCCATGACGGAAACGTCATAAGCGGAATGTGCAAGTCACGACACATCTGAGCGCCCCTCGCCGATTTCCTGCGACACGCGGACGTCATCCGCATGCATGACGAACCGGCCGCGGGCCCCGGACTCGGACCCATGCCACACCGCCCCCCGTGGCACGGGAGCATTCCGGTCCTGTACGCTCGTATCCGGTTCGCCCGGCGAAAGCCACGGCAAGCCCCCTTCCCCGATAGCTCAATTGGCAGAGCATTCGACTGTTAATCGAAGGGTTGATGGTTCGAGTCCATCTCGGGGAGCCACCACTTTGAGACAGTGGAGTACGGCCCGGCCGGCGGAGACGCCGAACCGGGCCGCTTTTCTTGCTTCCAGGCGGACGAGGTGACGTGATGACGACCGACAATCCCAGGTTCCGCCCCGTGCCGATCGGCACCGGACAGACCGGCACTCGGACCGAGACCGACGCGATGGGCGCGATCGAGGTGCCCGCCGAGCACTACTGGGGCGCCCAGACCCAGCGGGCGCTCATCCACTTCCCGATCGGCCAGGACCGGATGCCGACCGCGCTCGCCCACGCCTTCGGATACGTCAAAAAGGCCGCGGCGCTCGTCAACGCCGCCGACGGGCGGCTCGACCCCGCGCTCGCCGATGCGATCGCCGCCGCCGCCGACGAGGTCATCGCCGGCGAACTCGACGAGGAGTTCCCGCTCTCCGTGTGGCAGAGCGGCTCGGGCACGCAGTCCAACATGAACGTCAACGAGGTCATCGCCAACCGCGCCAGTCAACTGCTCGGCGGCGACCTCGGCGCCAAGGACCCCGTGCACCCGAACGACCACGTCAACCTCGGGCAGTCCTCCAACGACGCCGTCCCCACCGCCATGCACATCGCGACGCTGCTCGCCGTGCGCGAGCGGACCATGCCGCAGCTCGGCGCCCTCGCCGACGCGATCTGGGACAAGGCCGTGCAATGGGTCGACGTCGTCAAGATCGGCCGCACCCACCTCCAGGACGCGACCCCGCTCACCGTCGGACAGGAATGGTCGGGCTGGGCCGCGCAACTGCGCGACGCCCGCACCCGGCTCGAAGGCTCACTCGAAGCGGTCGGCGAACTCGCCATCGGCGGCACCGCCGTCGGCACCGGCATCAACGCCCCCGAAGGCTTCGCCGAAGCGATCGCCGCGACACTCGCCGAACTCACCGGGCTGCCGCTCGTCACGGCGCCGAACAAGTTCGCCGCACAAGGCTCCCTCGACGGCATGGTCGCCGTCAGCGCCGGCCTGCGCGGCGCCGCCGTCGCGCTCATGAAGATCGCCGGCGACATGCGCTGGCTCTCCTCGGGCCCGCGCGCCGGTCTGCACGAACTCAAACTCCCCGCCAACGAGCCCGGCTCCTCGATCATGCCCGGCAAGGTCAACCCGACCCAGCAGGAGGCCGCCATCATGGTCTGCCTCCAGGTCATCGGCGAAGACTCGATCGTCGCCTCCGCCGGTGCGCAAGGCAACTTCGAACTCAACACGATGCGGCCGATCATCATCGACAACGTGCTCCACTCGGCCCGGATCCTCGGCGACGCCGCCGAAACGCTCCGGACCTTCAGCGTCGAAGGCACCGAGCTCGACGAAGACAGCGTCGCCGACTACGTCGGCCGATCACTCATGCTCGTCACCGCGCTCAGCCCCCACATCGGCTACGACAAGGCCTCGGCCATCGCCCACAAGGCCGACGAGGAAGGCACGACCCTGCGCGAGGCCGCCTTGGCGCTCGGCGTGGACGCGGCCGACTTCGACCGGATCGTCGACCCTTCGGCCATGGTCGGCGACCCGCACCGCGACCTCGGACTCGACCGGTAGACCGGGCCCCTCGCGGGGACGTTCGGGAGGGGGCGCCGACCGTTGTCAACAATGGTCGATGTGTGCAAGTGGTGATCGCTCTGGACCGGCCGGTGAGGTCCATGGCTTGTCTGCCGGCCGGTCGGCGATTAGGGTCGCAGTCAACCGTTCCAGGAGGGACTCATGCCCGCATCGCCGCTCGACTCGGCCGCTCAGCGCTACTTCGAACTCCAGTTGGCCGACAACCCGATGGCGGCAACGTTCTACGGCGTCGCCGGGTACGACCACCTGCTGCCCGACCCGAGCCGGGACGGCGCGCAGCGGCGGCTGGCGCATCTCAAGGTCACCCGTGACGCCTTGGAGGACATCGACCCCGCGTCGCTGGAAGGGCAGGACCGGATCACCCGGGCGATGCTGGACCGGCTGGTGCGCGACGAGACCGGGGCGATCGAGGCCGCGCTGCACGAGGTCGGCCTCACCGCGTCGATCGCGGGCGTCGTGTCGCGGATGCTCTCGGGCGTGCCGAACATCAACCTCGACTCCGAACGGCGGAGCACGGACTATCTCGCTCGAATGGCCGGGCTCGGCGCCTACTTCGACGCGGCGCTGGAGCGGTACCGGATCGCCGGTCGCGAAGGCCGGCACCAGACCCGGCACGGGGTGCTCGCCGCGATCGCGCAGATCGACGACTATCTGGCCGGTCCGGTCGCCGAAGACCCGCTGCTGCGGCCCGAGCCTTCGGGCGTCGAGGCGCAGACGTGGCGCGAAGCGGCGGCGCTCATCGTCGAACGGCAGGTCCGGCCCGCCCTGGAGCGCTGGCGCACCGTGCTGGACGCGGAGCTGCTGCCCGCCGCGCGCTCCGACGAAGAGGTCGGCGTCTGCCATGTGCCCGGCGGCGAAGCCGGCTACCGGGCCGCGTCCCGGCAGTTCACGACCACCGACCTCACGCCCGAGGAGATCCACCGCATCGGACTCGACGAGCTCGAGCGGCTCCGAGACGAGTTCGGCGCTCTGGGCGCGAAGGCCTTGGGCACCGGCGACACCGACGAGGTGATCGCGCGGCTCCGCTCCGATCCGTCGCTGCGGTACGAGCGGGCCGAGGACCTCCTCGACGACGTCACCACGGCGCTTCGGCGCGCCGAAGCGGCACTGCCGCAGGCGTTCTTGGACTACGACATCGCGCCGTGCGAGGTCCGGGCCGTCCCCGAGGCCGCCGCCAAGGGCTCCACGCTCGCCTACTACACCGGGCCCGCGCTCGACGGCTCGCGCCCGGGCACCCACTGGGTCAACACCTACCAGCCCGAGACGCGCACCCGCTTCGAGTACGAGGCGCTGGCCTTCCACGAGAGCGTCCCCGGCCACCACCTCCAGTTCGCGCTCGCGCAGACCCTCGACGGACTGCCCTTGTTCCGGCGCTTCGCCTACGTCACCGCATTCGGCGAAGGCTGGGGCCTCTACACCGAGCGGCTCTGCGACGAGATGGGGCTCTACAGCGGCGACCTGGCCCGGCTCGGCATGGTCTCCTTCGACGCGTGGCGGGCCTGCCGGCTGGTGGTCGACACCGGAATGCACGCCTTCGGCTGGTCCCGCGACAAGGCGATCGCGTTCATGCGCGCCAACACCGCGCTGTCCGAGGTGAACATCGCCAACGAGGTCGACCGGTACATCGCCTGGCCGGGGCAGGCATTGGCCTACATGATCGGGCGCCGCCACATCGGCGAGCTGCGGGAGCGGGCCCGGCGCGAGCTGGGCGGCGCCTTCGACCTGCGGCACTTCCACGACCGCGTCCTGTCCAGCGGATCGATTCCACTGGAGACCATGACCGGCATCGTCGACGAATGGATCGCCGAGGCCCGCGGCTGATCAGGACGAGCCGTTGCGCGAGAACGCGGTCGGGATTCCTGCATCGCGAACTCAGGACCGTTGCGGCGCCGCGCAGCGAGCGATCGCATGATCACGCGATCCAATGATCTTCGTCCGGTTCGTTCGCCCCCGTGGAGAACATCACCTTCTGAGACGACCCCTTCTCACGGTCGTGAGTTTAGGTTAGGCTAACCTCCGTTGTCTTCCCCGGCGGTCGGAACCGGCCGCCCACGAAAGGACGTAGCTCAGTGCCGACCAGTGCCGCAGACCTCCGCCCCGCGCCCACCCCACCGGCCTCCACAGAGGCACCCGCACTGCTCAACCGAGACTCGGCCGAGACGTATCGCTCCATCATCGACCAGGTGACCCGCCGCGTCGCCGAACGCTTCGCCCGCGTCGACCGCCCCTGGACCGGCATCACCCCCGCCGAACTCGCCCCCGCCGTCGAGGCGGTCGACCTCGACCGGCCGCTGCCCAGCTTCGAAGACGCGCTCGACGAGATCGGCGACCTGTATCTGCGGGACGCCGTCTGGTTCCACCATCCGCGCTACCTCGCCCACCTCAACTGCCCCGTCGCCCTCCCGGCGGTCGCGACCGAGACCGTCCTCGCCTCGGTCAACACCAGCGTCGACACCTGGGACCAGAGTGCCGGCGGCACCTTCATCGAGCGTCGCCTCATCGACTGGACGGCCGGACGCATCGGCTTCGACGCCGAGGCCGACGGCGTCTTCACCTCCGGTGGTACGCAGTCGAATCTGCACGCGCTGCTCCTGGCCCGCGACGAGGCCGTCGAGCACATCGTCAAGAACGCCGAGACACCGCTGCGCGGCGTCGAGGTCCTCCCCCGCCTGCGCCTGTTCGCCTCCCCGCACAGCCACTTCAGCGTCGTCAAGGCCGCCAGACTCCTCGGCCTCGGCGAGGACGCCGTCGTCACCGTCCCGGCCGACGCCGGCTATCGCATGAACCCGCGCGCGCTCGACGCGGCCCTGGAGACCTGCCGCGGCGAAGGGCTCTACCCGGCGGGCGTCATCGCCACCGCGGGCACCACCGACTTCGGCTCGATCGACCCGCTCGGCGCCATCGCCGAAGTCTGCGAGGCGCACCGCGTCTGGTTCCACGTCGACGCCGCCTACGGCTGCGGCCTGCTCGTCTCGCCGAACCGCCGGCACCTCGCCGCCGGAATCGAACGCGCCGACTCGGTCACCGTCGACTACCACAAGTCGTTCTTCCAGCCGGTCAGCTCCTCGGCGGTGATCGTGCGCGACCGCGCCTCACTGCGGCACGTCACCCACCACGCCGACTACCTCAACCCCGCCGAGACCGTCCTGCCCAACCAGGTCGACAAGAGCCTCCAGACCACGCGGCGGCTCGACGCGCTCAAACTGTGGATGACACTGCGCTCCTTGGGACCCGACCGGATCGGCGCGATGTTCGACCGCGTCTGCGACCTGGCGTCCCAGACCTGGGCGCACCTGGAGGCCGACCCCCGATTCGAGACCGCCGCGCCCGCCTCCCAGCTCTCGACCGTCCTGTTCCGCGTCGCGGGTGACGACGAGGCACAGCGCCTGGTCCGCGAGGCCATCGCCGCCTCCGGAGAAGGCATGGTCGCCTCCACCCGCGTCGAGGGCCGCACCGCCCTCAAACTCACCCTCCTCAACCCCGAGACGAGGCTCTCGGACATCGTCGGAGTCCTCGACGCGCTCGCGCGCCACGCCGCCAAGCTCCAGGAGACCAAATGACCTACGACTTCATCGGCATCGGCCTGGGGCCCTTCAACCTCGGCCTCGCCTGCCTGACCGAGCCAGTCGACGGACTCGACGGTCTCTTCCTGGAACGCAAGGCCACCGTGGACTGGCACCCCGGGATGCTCATCGAAGGCACCACGATGCAGGTGCCGTTCATGGCCGACCTCGTCACCCTCGCCGACCCCACCTCGCCGTACTCCTTCCTCAACTACCTCAAGCACAACGGCCGGATCTACCCGTTCTACATCCGCGAGTCCTTCTTCCAGCTGCGCAGCGAATTCCAGGACTACCTGCGCTGGGCGGCCGCGAAACTCGACAACCTGCTGTTCGAGCGCGAGGTGACGTCCGTGGAATGGGACGAAGGGCGCGAGGCGTACGCCGTCCACAGCTCAGGACCCGAAGGCGAGCGCGTCGACTTCGCGAGGCGCCTCGTGCTCGGCACCGGCACCCCGCCGTGGGTCCCCCCCGCGTGCCGAGAACTCGACGCCGACACCGTCTGCCACGCCTCGTCCTACCTCGAACACCGCGACCGGCTGCGCGAATGCGCGAGCGTCACCGTGGTCGGCAGCGGCCAGAGCGCCGCCGAGATCTACCGCGACCTGCTCGGCGACATCGAGTTCGGCGGCTACCGGCTCAACTGGGTGACGCGCTCGCCGCGCTTCTTCCCCCTGGAGTACACCAAGCTCACCCTCGAGATGACCAGCCCCGACTACGTGGACTACTTCACCGCGCTGCCCGGAGCCACCCGCGACGAGCTCAACGCGAGCCACAAGGGACTGTACAAGGGCATCAACGCCGACCTCATCAACGAGATCTACGACCTGCTGTACCAGAAGAAGGTCGAGCACGGCGAGGTCCCGACCCGGCTGTACACCAACTGCACCGTTGAGAAGGCCGCCGGCGGCGACGGCGTCACCCTCGGCATCCGCCAGCACGAGCAGGACCGCGACTTCGAACTGCGCACCGAAGGGCTCGTCCTCGCCACCGGCTACGGCTACCGGGTGCCGGAGTTCCTCGACCCGGTCAGCGACCGGCTCCGCTTCGACGCCGCCGGCCGCCTGGCGGCGCGCCGCGACTACAGCGTCGACGCCGCCGGGAACGGCGAGGTGTTCGTGCAGAACGCCGAGCTCGGCACCCACGGCTTCGTCACCCCCGACCTCGGCATGGCCGCCTACCGCAACTCGTGGATCATCCGCGCCATGACCGGCCGCGAGGTCTACCCGATCGAGCGGCGCATCGCCTTCCAGGAGTTCGCCGCGCCGGAGGTCGCCGAATGATGCGCGCACCCGAAGGCTTCAAACGCCGGGACGACCGGCTCGGCGACTTCACGCTGCGCCCCGTCGACCCCGCCGGCGACGCCCCGCTGATCCACGAATGGGTCACGCACCCCAAGTGCCGGTACTGGATGATGACCGAGGCGTCCATAGCGGACGTGTGGGCCGAGCACGAGTCCATCGCCGCCAGCGGGCACCACTTCGCCTACCTCGGGATCCACCGGTTCCGCTCGACGTTCCTCGTCGAGGTCTACGACCCGGCGCACACCGAGCTCGCCGACGTCTACGACGTCGCCGAGGGCGACGTGGGCATGCACGTCCTCACCGCGCCGACCGACTCCCCCGTCCCCGGCTTCACCAAGGGCGTCATGGTCACCGTCATGGAACTGCTCTTCACCGGATTCGGCGCCGACCGCGTCGTGGTGGAACCGGACGCGACGAACGCCCCGATCCACAAGCTCAACGACTACGTCGGCTTCCGGCCCGAACGCACCGTGCGATTGAGCGACAAGCAGGCACTGCTCAGCTTCTGCACCCCGAGCGACTACGAGCGGTCCGCCGCGAGAGGAGTCAAGCGATGACCAGCCCCATCGACCACCTCAATCCCGAGCACTGGCACCAGGCCACACGGAACCTCTTGGCCAAGGCCATCGGCGAGTTCGCCCACGAACGACTGCTCTCGCCGGCACCGGCCGGCGACCACTGGACCCTGACCGGCGGCGGCGAACGGTACCTGTTCAAGGCGAGCCGGCTCGCGCTCGACCACTGGGCCGTCGACGCCGCGTCGCTGCGCCGCGAGAACGCCGACGGCGAGACCGTGCCGCTGGACGCCTCCGGGTTCTTCATCGCGTTCCAAGACGAGCTCGGACTGAGCGACGCGGTCCGCCCGGTCTACCTCGAAGAGGTCGCCAGCACCGTCAACCGCGGCGCCTACCAGCTCGCGCGGCCCCAGCCGAACGCCGACGACCTCGTCGACGCCGACTTCCAGCGCATCGAGGCCGCCATGACCGGCGGACACCCCTGCTTCGTCGCCGGATCGGGGCGCCTCGGCTTCACCTCCGGCGACTACCGCGACTACGCGCCCGAGACCGGATCGGGCGTCCGCCTGGTCTGGGTGGCCGCGCTCGAACAGCACGCCGTCTTCGCCACCGCGCCCGAGCTCGAACGCGACTGGCTCCTGGAGACCCAGCTCGACGCCGAGGCCCGCGAGCGGTTCGCGCCGGTGCTCGCGAGCCGGGGCCTGACCTTCGACGACGTCCACCTCATTCCGGTCCACCCGTGGCAATGGCGCAACAAGATCTCGACGACCTTCGCCGCCGAACTCGCCGAGGGCCGACTGGTGTACCTCGGGGAGGCGAACGACGAATACCAGGCACAGCAGTCCATCCGCACGTTCTTCAACCGCACCAGGCCCCAGGCCGACTACGTCAAGACCGCGCTGTCGGTGCTCAACATGGGATTCATGCGCGGACTGTCCGCCGAGTACATGGAGGTCACGCCCGCGATCAACGAATTCGTGGCCGACCTCGTCCACGGCGACGCGACCCTGAAGCGGTCGGGCGTGACGGTGCTGCGCGAGCGCGCGGCCGTCGGCTACCGGCACCCCGCCTACACCTCGAGCGCACCGAAAGGCTCACCGTACCGAAAGATGCTGGCGGCGCTGTGGCGCGAGAGCCCCATCCCGAAGCTCGGCCGTGGCGAACGAGCGGCCACGATGGCCTCACTGCTGCACGTCAACGCCGAGGGCCGACCGTTCGCATCGGCGCTCATCGCCCGCTCCGGGCTCAGCGCCGAGCGATGGCTGCGGCGCTACCTGGAGGCCTACCTGGTGCCGCTGCTGCACTGCTTCTACAAGTACGGTCTGGTGTTCATGCCGCACGGCGAGAACGTCATCCTCGTGCTGCTGTACGGCCGGGTCGCCCAGGTGTTCCTCAAGGACATCGGCGAGGAGGTCGCGGTCCTGGACCCGTCCATGCCGGTGCCGCCCGAGGCCGAGCGGATCCGGGCCGACGTCCCCGACGACGTCCGGACCCTGTCCATCCTCACCGACGTCGTCGACTGCTTCCTGCGGTTCCTCGCCGCGATCCTGCACACCGACGGCGTGCTCGACGAGGACGACTTCTGGCGCACGACGGCCGAGACGATCAAGCGCTACCAGTCCGAGCACCCCGAACTCGCCGAGGAGTTCGCGCGCTTCGACCTGTTCGCCGAGACCTTCCCGCTCTCGTGCCTGAACCGTTTGCAGCTCAAGAACAACCAGCAGATGGTGGACCTGGAGAACCAGGAGGAGAGCCTCATCTACGCCGGTCGGCTGGACAATCCGCTCGCGCGATGGCGCTGAGCCGGGCGGGGTGACACGGCACGCCATGATGGAGGGATGAACTTCGACTTTGATTTCTCGGGCCGCCCCGTCCTGATCACGGGAGCGAGTCACGGGCTGGGCCTGGCGACGGCGAACCTGCTCGCGGCCACCGGCGCGCCGCTGGCCTTGTGCGCGAGAGGCGCGGCGGCGCTGAACGAGGAAGCCGAGCGCCTCCGCGAGAAGTTCGAGGCCCCGATCTTCACGCGAGGGCTCGATGTCACCGACGAGCAGACGCTGGCGGAATTCGTCGCCGAGGCAGGCAAGCGCCTCGGCGACTTCAGCGGCATCGTGGCCAATGTGGGCGGCGCCCGCGGCAACGACCTGAAGGACACCTCGCCCGACGACTGGGCCTACACCTTGGGCGTCAACGTGGTCGGCGCGATGACGGCGCTGCGGGCCGCGGTGCCGCAACTGGCGCGCACCGGCGGTTCGGCGGTCCTGGTCTCCTCGATCTCGGGCGCCAAGCCCGCGCCGGGCCTCACCTACGGCGCCACGAAGGCCGCGCTCGACCACGCCGCCGCGATCCTCGCCCAAGAGCTCGGCCCGCAAGGCATCCGCGTCAACGCCGTCGCGCCCGGATCGATGCTCGTGCCCGGCCGCCGCTGGGACCGGATGCGCCTCGAACGTCCCGAGCGGTACGCCGAGTTCCTCAAGGAGTTCCCCGGCGGGAAACTCGTCGACCCCGCCGAGGTGGCCTCGGTGATCGCGTTCCTGCTCTCGGAAGGCTCCACGGCGATCAACGGGGCGGTGATCCCCGTCGACGGAGGCCAGAACGCGCCGAGCGCCTACGGCTACTGAGCCGGTCTACGGCTCCGCGGGCGTCGCCGCCAGTGCGGCCTCCTCCTGCGGCCCGGGCGCGGCGGCCCTGCCGAGGAGGCTGTGCGCTATGTCCTGCGGAGCAGGAGCGGCACCACCGCAAGAGTGACGACCGCGCAGAACACGTTGAGCATCCCGTAGCTCAGGTACTCCACGATCGGGCCCGAGGCGATGCCCGCGCCCATGGCGGCCAGGCCCATGACCATGTCCGAGAAGCCCTGCGTGGAGGGCCGCTCCGCGGGACTCACCGCGCCGGTGACCATGGACGCCGAGGCGACCGTCATCGCCGACCAGCCGATGCCCAGCAGCACGAGCCCGACGCTGATCTGCACGTGATTGGTCACCGCGGCCGAACCCGCGACGGTGCAGGAGGCGACGAGCAGCACCGTGCCCGACAGCAGGACCGGCCTGGAGCCGTAGCGGTCGACGAGCTTGCCGATGATCGGTGCGAAGGCGTACATGCCGCCGATGTGCAGGCCGAGAATGACGCCGACGACCGTGAGCGCCTCGGCCGGATCCACCATGCCGTGCTTGATGTGCAGGGCCGTCATCGCCATGACGCCGACCATCACGAAGTGGCCCAAGGCCGCCGCGATGACACCGGTGCGGACCGTCGTGTTGGCGCGCGCCATGCGGAATCCGTCCGCCACCGACCGCCGCGGCGCCTCGGACTCGCCCGAGATGGCCCGGGCCGTCAGCAGTGGGTCAGGGCGCAGGAAGACGAGCAGGATGACGGCGGTGACCAGGCACAGGACACCCATCGCGACCGTCGGGCCGACGTAGTCGGGGCCGCCCGCCCAGCCCTTCCAGGCGCGCTCGGCGAGCGCGGCCAAGGACGGGCCGGTGACCGAACCGATGGTCGCCGCCCACACGATCGTGGACAGGTGGGTGCCTCGCTTGTCGGCCGGCGACAGGTCCGCCGCGGCGTACCGCGACTGGAGTCCCGCGTACGAGGCGCTGCCGAGCAGGAAGTACCCGCCGATGGCGAGGGCGGCGAGCTCCATGTGGATCGCGGCGACGACCACGGCGGTGCCCGCGACGGCGCAGACGTAACCGAAGGCGAGACCGCCGCGGCGGCCGAAGCGCTCGGTGATCCGGACCGCCGGGATGACGATGAGCGCCGAACCGCCGACGAAGAGGCTCTGGGCGAGACCGGCGTAGGTGCTCGATCCCGTCATGTCCTCGATGAGGATGGCGCCGAACGCGATGCCGATGCCGACGGCGAGGCCGCCGAGGATCTGGGTGCTGAACAGGATCGACAGGACACGCCGCTGGATGGCGGCGGTATCGGGGGGTGCCTTCGCTGTATCCATTGGGGGGAGTTTCCTTTCTGGGGTCGTCAGACCGGCGGGGAGGCCGGACCGGCCGCTGCGGCGATGGCGTCGGCCACCGCGGGGGCGCGCTCGGGGTCGAGGCGGGCGGTGCTCACCCGGATGCCCTGAGCACCGTTGAAGGAGTACGAGCGGCCCGGGGCGACCGCGTAACCGGCGTCGCGCAGGGCGAGGACGGCGGCCGTCTCGTCGGCCACCGGAACCCACACGTTGAGCCCGGACCGGCCGAAGACGTGGATGCCCCGCTCGGCCAGCGCCTCGCGCAGCGCGGACTGCCGTTCGGCGTAGGTGCGGCCGGCGCGCTCGACCAGGGCGGCGACGTCCTCGTCCTCCCAAGCCGCGATGACGAAGTGCTGGAGGATGCACGAGACCCAGCCGTGGGCGATGGCCATGCGGCCCTGGACGCGGGACTTCGTGTCGTGGTCGGCGGCGACGAGCGCGCACCGCAGGTCCGGGCCGTAGGGCTTGGACGCGGAGCGGACGTACATCCAGTGCTCGGCGGCGTCGGCGACGACGTGGAGCGGGATCTGGCTCAGCTCGCCCCAGTGGTCGTCCTCGATGACGAACACGCCGGGGTGGGCGGCGATGACCTCGCGAAGGGCCGCGGCGCGCTCGACGGAGACGGCGGCGCCGGTGGGGTTCTGGCCGCGTGCGGTGAAGACGAAGGCGCGGGCCCCGCCCTGCAGGGCTCGCTCGAGTTCGGACGGTATGGGGCCGTCCGCGTCGATGCGGACCGGCGTGACCTGATACCCGGCGGACAGCAGCAGGTCGCGGCCGTTGGACCAGGTGGGCTCCTCGACGGCGACGGTGTCGCCGGGTTCGATCCGGGCGGCCAGGCCGCGCTCGAAGGCGTCGAGGGCGCCGGAGGTGACGGTGAGCTCGCCGCGGACGCCGTCGGCGGCGAAGCGCTCGCGCGTGAGGTCGAGCAGGTCGGGGCAGGGTCCGCCGTTGCGGTAGTCGCCGGGGCTGACCTCCACGTGCGGTTTGAGGGCGTCGAGTTGGGGCAGGAGCTCGGGGTCGGGCTCGCCGCTGACGAGGTCGAGGACGCCCGGCGGGACGGTGATGGTGCCCGGCGGGGTGAAGGCGGAGCGCTCGCGCACGAAGGTGCCGGCGCGGCCGCCGGTCTCGACGACGCCGCGCTGGCGGAGCTGCCGGTAGGCGGCGGCGACGGTGCCCGCGGCCACGCCGAGGTCGGCGGCGAGCTTGCGGACGGCGGGCAGGGTGCGGCCGGGGCGCAGATGGCCGTCGCGCACGCCGACCTCGACGCTGGCGGCAATCTCGTTCGCGGAGGAACCGGTGATCTGATACTGTACCGACATAGCCAAGAGATTGTATCAGTACAAAATCAGACGATGGGAGTACCCCCATGAGCGCCCTCTTCCCCCAGACCGAACGCACCACTCCCCGGCGGTGGAAGGAACGGATCGACTACTCCAAGGCCCCGGCGTTCCAGATCCTCGACGAGGCCCTGTTCTGCGACGTGGCCTTCACCGGTCCCGAGGGCGCTCCGCGCGTGATCCCGACCTTCCATGCGCGGCTGGGCAACACGGTGTACTTCCACGGATCGACCGGCTCGTCGATCGGCCTGGCGGCCAGGGAGGGCTTCGACGTGTGCTTGACGGCCACGATCGTGGACGGCCTGGTCTACTCCAAATCGTGGTTCCACCACTCGATGAACTTCCGCAGCGTGGTGGCGCACGGGAGGGCCGCGCTGGTGACCGACGCCCACGAGAGCTGGCTGGCCATGCGCGCACTGATCGAGCGCATGTCGACGGGCCGCTCCGAGCGATCCAGGGAACCCAGCGAAAAGGAAACGGCCGCGGCGGCGATCGTGGCGCTCCCCCTGGAAGAGGTCTCGGTGAAGGCCCGGAGCGGCCCTCCCGTCGAAGACCCCGAAGACGAAGACCTGCTGTACCGGAATGGCGTTGCCGAGGTGACCACGGTGGTGAGCGGCCGGCTCTGAGAGCGCCGGGCCCCGCGGGTCGCAGTTCAGGGCCCCAGGCTCCACAGGTGCACGGTGCCGTCCAGGGAGCCGGTTATCGCGATCGTATGGTCCTCGATCTCCGCGGTGCCGACGGCCGAGGCGGACACCTCGGCCCACCCGGCGTCGGATACCTGGCGCTCTCCGGTCTGGAAATTTCGCACGTCAACGCCCTTTTCGCCACGCGCGATGAGCACAGCGGGCCAGCCGCCGACTTCGATGACCTGAAGGTGGAGACGGTAGTCCTCGTCCGGCAGGGGAATCGTTCCCGCCTCTGGCTGCTCACGGCGCTCCAGGTTCCACCGATGCAGCTCTGCCCCGTCATACAGCAGGCCGTACGGGACGCCGTCGTGGTAGACGAGCTCGAGTCCTTCGACGACGGCGCCGTCCGTCCAAGTGGTTCCGTAGGCTCCTGGGTCTTCGGGGCCGAAGGCGTTCCCGAGGCGATCGCCGGTCTCGGGGTCGTAGCGGTGCAGCGTGCCGTCCGGGTCGGCGGCCACGACGACCGACGCACCCTCCGATTGGAGCACCTGGGCATGATCGAAGCTCAGTTCCGGGTCGCCGTCGTAGTTGACCAGGCTCACGGGGGCCCGCTCGTCGAGATCGTAGAGGGCCATGCCGGTGCGACTGGCCGCCGCGAGCACGGGAACCCCGTCGTGTTCGAGCAGACCGAGGCTCAGCATGGACTCGTCGATGCCCGCACCCTCGTTGACGACTTCGGGTTCGAAATCATCCGGCAGCCACACGTGCACGCCTCCGGCCGCATCGACGGCGGCGATGCGGGTCCGGCCGTCGGAGAATCGGAGCGGCTCCATCAACATGATCGGTTCGTCGAAGTCGGCTTCTCCGAGCAGCTCACCGGCGGTGATGTCCCACTGCTTGACCGTGCCGTCCTCATAGCCCGAGGTGAACAGGACGACCGAGTCGTCCGTTTCGATGCTCGTGATCGCGGCGACGGGTCCGTCATGCGCCTGGAGGGCTTCACCCAGCTCGTCTCCTGCTGAGGACGCCGTGATCGCCGCCGCCACTTCGCTGCCGTTCTCGGCATCGGTGCCGGTGCGGGTGCCGATCTCGCCTTGGGCTCCGGGATCGTCCGGCCGGAAGACGACGAACAGCGCGGCGGCGGCCAAGACGCCGACGACGAGCCCCGCGATGGCGATCTTCCTGGTGTTCCTCCTCTGTTCTCGGGTCGGCGGATCGGGAAGGGTCGGCTCGCTGTCGCCGGATCGCCCCGGCAGTGGTGTTCGCTCGGGAGGCGGCAAGCGATCGGCCCGCGGCGTCGCGGCCGGCTGGACCGGCTCGGCGTGCAACACGCTGCCCTCGGCGACGACGACTTCAGGCTGTTCCAGCACCGTCGGTGCGATCCCCAAGGCGCGATGGAGCATGGTGGCCACCAGCGGCATCCGGCTCGCGCCGCCGACGAGGAAGACGCCGGCGCTCTGCGCGATGTCGATTCCCGCGGCACGGATGACCGCGCGCGTCACGCGGATCGTCTGCTCCAGGAGCGGGGCCGCGACGCTCTCCAGCTCGGCCCTGGTCAAGTGCGCGTCAACGTCCAGCAGGGGAATCGTGAAGTCCGCCTGCTGGTGGCGAGAAAGCCGCTCCTTGGCACCGCGGACCTCCTCCAGGAACTCGCGGAAACCTCGTCGTTCCTGCACTGTGGCGGGATTGGTCAGACGGCGCCACTGCGAATGCGGTCCGTAGGTCTCGGCGAGGTGGTCGATGAGAGCGGCGTCGATGTCCAATCCGCCGAGGTCGGCCCGGCCGTCCAATGCCACGGTCTCGAAACCGTTGGAGGTGCGGCGTACGACGCTGGCATCGAAGGTGCCCGCGCCCAGGTCGTAGACGACGAGGGACGATCCCATCGCGATGTGGTGCTCGAGCGCGTCGGCGAAGTACGTCGCGGCGGCCACTGGTTCGGGCACCAGGCGGATCCGGTCGAGTCCGCCCGTTGCCGCGGCGTCCTCGATGACCTGGCGCCTGCTCGGTCCCCATTCGGCCGGGACGGTGATGGTCACCTGCCGGGGCTCGCCGACGACCCGTCGGCATTCGGCGGTCACGGCGCCCAAGACCGCCCCGATCACTTCGACCATCCCCAGCTCCCGATCGCCCAGGAGGATCGAGGGGCGGTCGATGTGCCGCTTCGGGTTCGGTTCGAATCGCTCGGGGAATCGGCGCCCACCGTGAACGGCGTCGCGGCCGACGAGGAGACCGCCCTCGGTGTCGGCGCACACGGCCGAGGGCATCAGCGGCGAGCCGTCGATCAGCAGCGGACGGACGCTCCCGTCCGGACGACTGACCACGGCCACGGTGTGGGAGGTCCCGAAGTCGATGCCGAGCGAAGTCCCTTGAGCGAGGGGGCGGGTCATTTTGCGATGGTAACGGATCAGTGTGAGGGTTCCGTCCGGCTGAGACTCAGAGGCGAGCCGAGGCGTATGGATCGCGATGCGACCGCCCGAGCAGCAAGGGGGTTCCTGTGGACTGCGCCTGAGGAGCTCGGAAATGGCTCGTCTTCGGTCGGCGAGAACCAGGTGGGCTGATGGTCGCTCTGCGCCAAGGGCGGCAGCGATCACGAGGGAGGGGCTGGCGCGGGGTGTGCCTTCGTGGTCGGGTCCGTTCGGGTGCGGGTTCAGGCGGTCAGCGACGAAGGGGTGGGTGCTGTGTGGAGGTCGGGTTCGCGGGCGCGGAGGTCCTCTTTGGGCGCAGTGACGGTCCGTTGAGTCTCTGGTTTGTCTTGCGGGGCAGGGCGGTTGGTGGCTCTGGGCGGGGAAACGTGAGTGTTTTCCCACCCTTATGGGTGATGACAAGTGGCTCTTGACCTGGGAGAATAGAGGTATAGCACGAACCGGCGGAAACAGCAAGTTCGTACGAGACCTCAAGGACCCAGGGAGGTGTCAGATGGCCAAGGCGACCAGGAAGCCCAGCAGGACCGAGCGGAGCGAGCGCGCGGCGGCCATCCACACCAACCTCGACAGTGCCGCCGCGCTGATCAATCAGGCCCACGCCAAGGTGCTCGCTGATGTCATCGAGGCGAAGGCGTGGAATATCCACCGCGACTGCGGCGGCTTCTCGGCCCTGCGCGAATGGCTGGTGTCGACCTTCGACTTCCACCTGCGCGTCGCGGCCGACCTCGCCGCGATCGCCCGCACCGCAGGGAAGTTCACCGTCCTCGCCGAGACCGCGACGTCGGCTGCCGCCCGGATCGACCGGGTCGCCGCAGCCGTACGCCGCCTCGACGCGACCAAGGCCTTCCGGGTCTATGCCCGGGCTCCTTACAAGGAGGCGGTGCCCTCCCCGTTCGAGGACGAGACGCTCTGCCCCACCCCCGAGCATCTGATCGCGCAGTACTGCATCCACGCGACCGTCAAGGACGTGCACGCCAAGCTCGATGAACTCCAAGCCGCCCTCGACTCCGGTGAAGCCCTGTTGGACGGGCTCGGGGAGCAGTCGTTGCAGCGGATCGACCTGGTCGAGACCGAGAACGGCATGTACGCCCTCACCGGACTCCTATCGTCCGACACCGGGAAACTCTTCGCCAAATACCTCACCACCGCCGTCCCCCCGCCCCGCCAAGACGACGTCGACGGCGACGGGTGCCTGCCCCCGGCCGCGAACCGCCACGCCGAAGCGTTCCACCAGATGGTCGCGGGCTATGGCGCCGACCCGAACGCGACCAAACGCCACGGCCACACCGCCACCCTGCACCTGTCGGTCGACATCGAGACCCTCGCCGGGGAAGACACCGGACGAGTCGCCACCTTGGAAGGCGACCCGATCTCGCTCGGGAAGGCCCGGCTGCTGGCGTGTGAGGGCCTGGTCATCCCCAACGTGTTCAACTACCGCACCGGCGAAGCGATCGAACTCGGCCGGGCACTCCGGCTCCCGAACTCGGCCCTGCGGCGGAAGTTGGAGTTGGAGCAGCCGAGCGGGTGCGCCTGGACCGGCTGCCGAGCCCCCGTCCAGTGGACCGAGGCCCACCACATCGTGCATTGGGCCAACGGCGGCCCGACAGTAGCGGAGAACCTGATCCTGTTGTGCCGCTTCCACCACGGCCGCCTCCACACCCCCGGCTGGTCGATCACCAAGAGCGGCCCCGGCACAGCACTGATCGTCCACCACGAAGGACACGAAGACACCGACCCCGACCTCAAGTGCGGGTGTGCCGACTGGCGGACCGACGCCGACCTGGACGCCGACTTCAGCCAGGACATCGCCAACGCCTTCCCCACCGGGCTCTACCCCGAGGAATGGTCCGAGACCCTGACGCCCGACCTCGAAGCCGCCGCTGAGCAGGCCGAGACCGAGCAGGCCCGGGCCGCCGCGAAGACCGCCCGCGCGAAAGCACGAGCACGCTTCACCACTCCCACACCCCGGCCTGAACCCGAGACCGGATCGGAACCCCGACCCGAACCGGCACCAGCGCCGGAACCCGAACCGGGGCGGGGATACGAGACTTCTACACCACTGACCGAGGCGAAGCGGACTCGCGACCTCGTCAGCGCCGCACCGGTATCCGACTACGGGCCACCGCCGTTCTTACCTCGCCCGTCACGGAATGCCGTGGCGGGGAAGGCACCGCATAGGCCGCCAGCTCGAAACCGGAGACCGGGTTCGAGCCCTTTCCCGTGCCTGGAGCCCGAACCGGACCACAGACCACTGAGCATCCGGCACCGAGCCGAAGCCCAGCGCCCCCGGCACGGCACCACCGACCACCTCCGCGCCGAACAGCTGCCACACCCCACCCGTCACCGCTTTCGTCGCCGCCTCAGCGCAGAACGACCATCACGCCCGCCCGTTCCCGCCGGCGCCCCCGCTTCCATTGCCGGTCTCACCACGCCACCCGGTTACGGCGCTGGCGGAGTACTACCAAAGCTCCGATTTCGTCGTCGTCGCGAAGAAGCGCGTGGTCGATCTGCGGCTGCTCGCCGACGACGGGCCGTTCTCCGCGGGAGATGGCCCGCTCGTGTCCGGCACTACGTTGGCGTTGACGAGGGCGATGACCGGCCGTGCGGCGTATTGCGACGAGCTCGAGGGCGACGGCGTCGCGATCCTCCGCGAACGGTGCGACACCATGTGACCGGGCTGGCCGCTGGCTTAGATCGGGCGGCGCGGCCGCTGGAAGACCGTCTTCCCCGTTCGGCGAGCCTCCATCGCCAGGCCGATGCGCGGCCGGTGCGCCTCGGCGAACCGCGGCTCGGCTTCTTGGATCGGGAGGAAACCGAACTCCTCGAGCTCGTCGGCCTGCAGATTGATCGAGTCCGGGTCATCGATGGTTCCGCTGTCGAAGACGTAGATCGTCATCGGCGCGGACACGAACTCGTGCTGGGGCACATAGTCGAGCACGAGCAGGTCCCCGACCGGCAGGTACAGCCCTATCTCTTCCTTGACCTCGCGAGCGCAGGCCTCATGAGGGGCTTCGCCCTTGTCGACCATGCCGCCCACGAACTGCCAGTCGTCGCGGTAGGTCGGTTTGACGACGAGCACTCTGCCGTCGGGATCGGTGACGAACGCGCACACGACGGCGAAGGAGACGGCGAATCCGCCGAGCACCGCCTGGGGCGGCGATCCGGGCTGAGTCATATGGCAGACCCTAACCGGCGGCCTCCGCAAGGGGTTCGAGAGCGGGTCCATCTGGGGCGCAATCGGACGAGGCATATGCGGCTCCCGCAACAAGCGCGCTTCCCGGTGCGGGGTTCAGTCCACTTCGATATCCCCGAGACCTCGGACCAGGTGCGCCAACACCTTCACGCAGGTTTCGATCTCCGGCTCGGTCAGGTCTTCGCCAAGGCGGCTCAGCGCCTCGCGTTCTCGGTCGTGGACCGTGCCGACGAGCGCCCGCCCCTCGTCGGTCAGTCGGATGAGGGAGGAGCGCTTGTGCGCGGGATTCGGGATGGCCTCCACCAGGTGCCGCCGGGCCGCCTCGTTGACCATGCGCTGCACGAACTGCCGACTCAGCGCCTGCGCGCGCCCCATCTGCGGCACGGTCATCGGCCCCCGCGCGTGGAGCATCACCAGCACGGCCCGCACGCCCACCGAGACGCCTTCGGGTTCCAAGTCGAGCTCCACCTTGCGGTAACTCAGCCTGTAGAGCGGTCCTACCAGGTCGCATACCTCGGCCAAGCGGTCGGCCACGGTTTCGGGATCGTTCATGGAGCATATTATGACACCTCAGTTGTCAATTTGAAACAGAGATGACATCCTAGTTGTCATGAGTGATCTATTCTGGCTCGACACCGGCACCGGCCGTCCGGTCGTCCTGCTGCACGGCGGCTTCCTCAGCCACGGCATGTGGGACGACCAGATACCCGTCCTCGCTGAGCACTGCCGGGTCATCGCGCCCGACGCGCGAGGGCACGGCCGCTCCCCGAATGCGACCGCGCCGTTCCGCCACACCGACGACCTCGCCGCGCTCCTGCGCCGTCTCGGCACCGGACCGGCGGTGCTCGTGGGCGTCTCGATGGGCGGCGCCACCGCGATCGACACGGCCCTCGAACACCGCGAGCTCGTGGAGGCCGTCGTCGTCAGCGGCGTCGGCACCAGCGAGCCCTACTTCACCGATCCCTGGACCACCGAGCTGTGGACCGAATGGAACGCCGCCGTGTCGGCGGGCGATCTCGAGGGCTCCATCGAGGCGTTCGCACGGTTCGCCGCCGGGCCGCGCCGGGGGCTCGACGAGGTCGATGCCGAGGTGGTGCGGCGTCTGCGCGAGATGGCGCGGGCGACCATGTCCAAGCACGCCCCGGACGAGCCGAACTGGATGCGACCGGTGGTCGACACGTGGTCCCGCGCCGCCTCGATCGAGGCGCCCGTGCTCGCCCTCAACGGGGCCGTCGACTCCCCCGACCACCTCGGCATGGCCGAGCGCCTGGTTCGGACGGTCGCCAACGGGCGCGCCGCCTCCATCGACGGCGCGGCGCACTATCCCAATATGGAACGTCCTGAGGAGTTCAATCGGCTCGTGCTGGACTTCCTGCGGTCGTTATCGGCTCGGGGCGGCTTGAGCCGTCTCGGTGCGGTCGAGGCTCCACACGGCGATCGAACCACCGCCGGCCACCGCCGCCACGAAGAGGACGAACGTCAGCGTGTACGGCCAGTCCGGCGCGGCGTCCTCGACGTTCTGGACCATCGCGCCCTCTTCGCCCGCGGCCCACCAGATCGCCTGGCGCATCAGCTGCAGGAAGTCCCGCTCACCCCAGGTGCCGTGCTCGCCTCCCGCGACGGAGTAGAAGACCCGCTGGTCCGGCCAGGTCCAGGCCACCGGGTCGCTGGAGTCCATGGTCGCGACCACCTCGTGGCCGGTCTCCGAAGACGGTTCGGGGTCGAAGTAGTACCAGCGCTCGGTCAGGTCCACGTCCTCGTCGAGCCCCGCGGTGACCGGCGAACCGGAGACGAAGCTGATCGCCTCTTTCGACGCCGGGGTGATGGCCTCGCCGGTCACGGTCGCGCCCAGCGCTTCGTGCCACCATGCCCACTCGGGTTCGGTGACGGCCGCGGAGTGGGTCGCCACGAGGCCGCCGCCGCCTTCGACGAACGACTGGAGCGCGGCCTCCTGCTCGGCGTCGAAGATGTCGCCTTCGGTGTTGAGGAGCATGACGGCGTCGATGCCGGACAGGTCCTCCACGTCGGCCGGTTCGCCTCGCTCCAGTTGGAAGTTCCAGCGCCGGGCCTCCATGCCGAGGCGCTCCAGAGCGAAGTCGACGGTCTCCTCGTCACCGTGTCCGGCGGTCAGCACCAGCACACGCGGCTCATCGGCGGCATGAGCGGTCGAGGCCGGAGCCAAGGCGGACGCGCCGACCAGCGTGACGACCGCGCACAGTCGCAGCAGGGTTCTCACGCGCCCACCTTATCGGCTCCGGTTCTCGTCAGCCGCAGTGCTCGAAGGGGCTCGTGTACGAGCTGGAGCCGACCGATCCGCCCCACTTCACGCAGGTGCCCGGCGCGTGTTTCTTCACGGGTCCGGCGTAGTACGAGAAGTTCCCCGAGTCGGTGGTCATGGAGCCGCCCTCGACTTGGAGGGCGGCCGAGACCGCGGTCGCCTTGCCGACATTGCTGGTCTTGATGGTGACGACGCAGTTGTAGCCGTTGGAGCTGTTGTACATCAGGTAGACCCTGCCGCCGGTCAGCCCCTCGGAGTCGATCTGGGAGTAGCCGCTGCCGCAGACCTCCCCGGGGGTGTACGGGTTGCCCGAGCCGCCGCAGGCGTTGGAGCTGGTGACGGCCTTCTTGGTGCCCAGCGGCACTCGGACGCCGTCGACCACCGGGGTGACCACCGAGCCGCTCGAGTTGCGCTGCTCGTAGTGCAGGTGCGGGGCCGAGGAGTTGCCCGTGGAGCCGACGGTGCCGATGATGGTGCCCTGGCTGACGCTCATCGAGGACCCGGGCGACCTGACCTGGGTCGCCAGGTGGGCGTACCGAGTGCGGGAGCCGTCGGAGTGGACGATCTGGACCCACCGGCCGTAGCTGGTGTTGCCCTCGTTGTAGAAGTACGCGGTGCCGCCCGCCGTGGCGCGGACGTTCTCGCCGTTGATGGCGTCGGAGCCGTAGTTCTGCCAGTCGATGGTGTTGCTCGGCCTGTGGTTCCCGGTCCAGTTGTTGGCGTAAAAGGTCTTGTTGCAGTTGAAGGGACTCTTGTGCGTGACCGCCTGTGCCGACACCTCTTCGGCGTTGGAGACGCCTGCGGGGACCGTCGCCCCCGCCAGCGCCATGATGGAGGCGACGATGAGGAGCGCGAATCTGCGCCCGCGTCGGGTGGTCGGGATGTGCGCTCGGCCCTCTCGGCTTCCTTCGGCTCGCATGAGGGACCTCCTTAAGGAAGGGATGATGGACGGCCCGCTACGGCGGTTCGCTGCGCGGTGACCGTCATGCGTAAAAAGGACGATATCGGAGAAAATCTTCGTTGTGAAGGTCACATTTGAAGAATTTTTTCTTACTTGCGGATGGGCTTGACGGTTTCCGCCACGCGGTCCTCGTCCTCGCTTCGCTTCTTCGCCAAGGGATGCGCCCGGTTTCCCAGGGGGCCTACTTGTACAGCGCCTTCGCCAAGCGTCGCTGCGCGATCCACGTTCCGGTCGCCGCCAGCGCGAGCAGATACAGCATGTTCACCAGCATCATCGGACCGAACTCGCCGAGGCTGAGGCCGCGCACCAGCTCGATCCCGTGATACAGCGGCATGACGTAGACGATCGGCTGCGCGAAGCCCGGATAGGCCTCCACCGGGGTGAAGGTGCCGCCGAACAGGAACATCGCGAACACGACCGCCATCATCCAGTCGAAGTCGGTCCACTCGCGGAAGAATGTGGCCAGGGTGAGGCCGATCCCGGCGAAGGCCAGGGCGATGAAGACGCAGGCCGGCACGGCGAGGATCGACCACCACGAATCGAGGAGCCCGAAGGCGCCCATGGCGATCACGAACATGGCGACGTAGATGCCGCCGCGGATGAGCGCCCACCACACCTCGCCGAGGGCCACGTCGCCGGGCCGCATCGGGGTGTTGAGGATGCCGTCGTAGATCTTCATCCACTTGAACTTCGCGAACACGTTGATGGAGGTCTCCATCAGCGTGCCCATCATGGCGGCGTTGGCGAGGATCGCCGGCGCGACGAAGGCGGTGTACGAGATGACGGTGCCGTCGGGCAGGGTGATGTCGCCGACCATGGAGCCGACGCCGAACCCGAAGGCGAACAGGAACAGCAGCGACTCCACGCCGCCGGAGACCACGAGGACCCAGGCGCGGCGCATGGCGATCCAGTTGCGGGCGAGCATGGAGCCGGAGGGCTTCACGTTCGCTCGGACGAGGCCGTAGGAGATGACGGACACTGATGCTCCTAGAAGGTCAGTCGTCGGATGATGACGCGCCTGGCCACGAGCCAGCCGACGACGGCCAGCACAAGGAAGTACGCGAGGTGGGCGACCGGCGGCAGGGCGGGGGCGACGCCCGCGGTGGCGGCGCGGGCGAGCTCGGTGCCGTGCCACAACGGAGAGATCCACACCAGTGGTTGGAGGAAGCCCGGCATCTGCTCGGCGGGGAAGAATACCCCGGAGAACAGCGTGATCGGCATGATCGCGAAGCGGAAGACCGCGTTGAGCATCGCGTCGTTCTTGAGGCTGGAGCACCAGGCGTGCAGCCACGGCGCGATCGAGGCCGAGACGAGCACCGAGACGACGACGGCCAGCGCGGCCCAGGCCGAGGTGTAGACGCCGAAGAAGGCGAGCACGACCGCGACGACCGTGCAGGCCGTCAGCGGCCGGAAGACGATCGCGTAGAGCAGGTGGCCGTTGAGGATGTCGACCGGACGGAGCGGGGTGGCCCGCTGGGCGAGGTAGGCGCCGTTCCACTCCTCGTACCCGCCGAAGACGGGGTAGACCATGTCGTTGCCGAGCATCATGACCGCGACCGAGCAGATCAGGCCGGGGGCGATGAACTCGGCATAGGTGATGCCGCCGGTGGCGCCGGAGTCGATGTAGGAGCCGACGCCGATCCCGATGCTGACCATGTACAGGATCGGCAGCAGCACCGAGGAGAACAACGTGCCGTGCCAGATGTGCTTGTACAGGCTGAGCTGGAGCGTGAAGGCGCGCCAGGCCGCGGTGGCGTGGCCGAGCCGCGCGTTCGACGCCGCGGTGGCGGTGGTCGCGGTGGCGGTCATGCGCCGTCCTCCACGAGGGCGCGGCCGGTGAGGCGCAGGAAGACGTCTTCGAGGGTGGCGCGGCGGCCGAGCACGGACGTGGGCCGGATGTCGCGGGCCTCGAGCACGGCGGTGGTGTCGTCGGCGTCGTCGGTGTAGACGAGGATGCGGTCGGGCAGCGGTTCGATCTGGGCGCCGACGCCGCCGAGGTCGAGGGCGATCTCGGCGAGGTCGGTGGTGTGCTGGCCGGCGAATCGCAGCTCGACGACCTCCTTGGTGACGTGCTTGTCGATGAGCTCGCGCGGCGAGCCGGCGGCGATGATCTTGCCCTCGTCCATGACGACGAGGCGGTCGCACAGCTGCTCGGCCTCGTCCATGTAGTGGGTGGTGAGCAGGATCGACACGCCTTCCTGCTTGAGCTGGAACAGCCGTTCCCAGACCAGGTGGCGGGCCTGCGGGTCGAGCCCGGTGGTGGGCTCGTCGAGGATGACCAGGTCGGGGGCGTTGATGAGGGATCGGGCGATCGCCAGACGGCGCTGCATGCCGCCGGAGAGGTCGTTGACCTTGTCGTCGGAGCGCGCGGAAAGCTGGACGAACTCGAGCAGCTCGGCCGCCTGGACCTTGGCCGCTTTGCGTTTGATGCCGAAGTATCCGGCGTAGACGGTGAGGTTCTCGAAGACCGTGAGCATGTTGTCGAGGGTGTTGTCCTGCGGCACGACACCGAGGCGGGCCCGGATGGCGGGTCCGTCGGTGTGGGGGTCGAGGCCAAAGACCTCGAGGTGGCCGCCGCTGGGTTCGGAGACGCAGCCGATCATCCGCATGGTGGTGGACTTGCCGGCGCCGTTGGCGCCGAGGAAGCCGAAGGCCTCGCCCCGCCGGATCTCGAAGTCGACGCCGCGAACCGCCTCGTTGGCCCCGTATCGCTTGCGAAGGTCGCGCGCACGCACCAAGATCTCGTTTTCTTCCGGCATGTGGCGAGCCTAGATCGATGCACCGACAAATTGCGAGCCGTTTCCCGGTCGGCAGGTCAGGAGGGTCCCGGGCCGATTTGCGGGCCGTTCGCCGGTCGACGGATCGGGAGGGGTCCCGGGCCTGTTCGCGGGCCGTCCGCCGGTCGACGGGCCAAGAGGGTTCGGCCGAGGCGACGCGCCCGATAGGGGGGTTACCACTACCCCGATTGACGGGTCAGCCGTAGCGACAGGACATCGAAAACGCGCGAGGATTGGAAGTGAGATCAGACACGACGAACACCACACGGCAGATCGCAGTGTGTCACCCGAAAACCATCGGGTAACCACCGCTGAACGTATAGGCGCGATCACCGATCAAGACCATGGGAGACCAATGCCTACCGCATTGACCGAACGGCCCACGAGGGCACGCAGCGACTTCGCCGAGCTGACCGAGCGCATCAACGAGGCGGGCCTCATGCGCCGCCGCCCTCGTTACTACGTCATCAGGTTCTCACTGATAGCCGCCTTGTTCGTCGGCACCTGGGTGAGCTTCGCCTTCATCGGCGACACCTGGCTCCAGATGTTCACCGCCGTCTTCATGGCCGTCGTCAGCGCCCAGGTGGCGCTCCTGGGCCATGACATCGCACACCGGCAGGTCTTCCGCACCCGCACCCCGTCCGAACGCGTCGGATTCTTCACCGGCAACCTGGCCAACGGCATGGGTTACGGCTGGTGGAACGACAAGCACACGCGCCACCACGCCAACCCGAACCATGAGGACCTCGACCCGGACGTGCAGCCGGGCGTCCTGGTGTGGTCGAAGCGCCAGGCCCGCGTGGCCGACAAGGCGCTGCGGTTCGTCAACAAGTACCAGGCGTACCTGTTCTTCCCGATGCTCACCCTCGAGGGCTTCAACCTCCACGTCTCGGGCGTCAAGTCCGTCCTCAAGCCGGGCCTCAAGCACCGCGCACTGGAGGCGAGCCTCCTCGCGATCCACTTCATCGCCTACACGGCGGCCGTGTTCATGGTGCTCTCACCGGGCAAGGCGATCGTGTTCATCATCGTGCACAAGGCCGTGTGGGGCCTGTACATGGGCTCGATCTTCGCCCCCAACCACAAGGGCATGCCGACCTTCGTCGGCGACCACGATCTCGACTTCCTGCGCAAGCAGGTCCTGACCTCACGCAACGTCAAGGGCGGTCTCATCACCGACGTCGCCCTCGGCGGCCTGAACTACCAGATCGAGCACCACCTGTTCCCGGGCATGCCGTCGGTGCACCTGGCGAAGGCGCAGCCGATCGTGGAGGAGTTCTGCGACGAGAAGGGCATTCCGTACCACGAGACCGGGCTGATCCAGTCCTGGCGCGAGGCGCTCACCGAGCTGCACCGCAACGGAGAGCCGCTGCGCAACCCCGAGCCGACCAAGGCCACGGCCTAAGACAGGCGCACAGCAACCCCCGAGCCGACCAAGGTCGACCGGGCATAAGACAGGCGCTTATGAGAGCCGTCCGCGTGCTGCGGGCGGCTTTCGCGTGTCACTCGACGGCGTTGGCGGCCTGGTCGCGGAGCGAGCGCACATGCTGCTCCAGGCCCATGAGCTTGCCGAACAGGCTCATGTACTCGTCCTTGTCGGTGCTGGGGTTGACGCGCTGGAGGCGGCGCTTGAGGTCGGCGACCTCGGACTCGACCACCGGGCGCTGGATGCGCGCCAGCAGGGTGCGCACGTACACGGCGTCCGGCTCGCCTTCCAAGAGCAGCTGCTCGACGGCCAGCTCGTTCACCAGGGCCTGTGCCGCGATCTCGGCGCAGGCGGCGGAGACGGCCGCGACCCAGTTCGCACCCGCCGCGGCGTTCGCCACTCCCCCGGCCGCGGCGATCGCCTCGCGCACCGTCCGGTAGTTCGGGTCGGTGTAGGGCGTGGCGTCGACCGCGTCGAAGTAGGGGCCGGCGACCTGCGGGTGCTGCAGCGCGAGCTTGAGCACTTCCCGCTGCGCCCGCAGTTGCGTCGAGTCGGCGTCGCGGCTGCGCCTCGGGGCCGGGACCCGGTCCGGCGCGGCCTGCCCGGAGGAGGCCCCGGCGACGGCTCGGCGCAGCTCGGCCTTCTCCTTGCCGAGGCGCCCGGCATAGTCGCCGATGTACTCGTCGACCAGGCCGCGGTCCTTGACGCGCGCCAGCAGCGGCGCGATGGCGCGGGTGGCGTGCAGGCGGCCCTCGGCGGTGTCGAGGTCGTGCTTGGCGATCTCGCGGTCGAGCGCGAACTGGACGAGCGGGGTGTGCCGCTCGATGAGCTCGCGCACCGCCGCGTCGCCCTTGTTCTGGCGCAGCTCGCACGGATCCTGCCCGTCGGGCGTGACGGCGATGTAGGTCTGGGAGACGAAGCGCTGCTCCTCGTCGAAGGCCTTGAGCGCGGCGCGCTGGCCGGCCTCGTCGCCGTCGAAGGTGAAGACGATGCGCCCGTTCGCGGTCTCCGAGTCGAACAGGAACCGCCGCAGGATGCGGATGTGCTCCGCGCCGAAGGCCGTGCCGCAGGTGGCGACCGCAACCGGGACGCCGGCGAGGTGGCAGGCCATGACGTCGGTGTAGCCCTCGACGATCACGACGCGACCGGTCCTCGCGATCTCCTTGCGTGCCAAGTCGATGCCGTAGAGCACCTGCGACTTCTTGTACAGCGGCGTCTCGGGCGTGTTCAGGTACTTGGGGCCCTGGTCGTCCTCGAAGAGCTTCCGGGCGCCGAAGCCGATCACCGCTCCCGAGGAATCGCGGATCGGCCAGACCAGGCGTCGGCGGAACCGGTCGATGAGATTGCCGGTGCGCGAGGGCTTGGCCAGGCCGGCGCCCGTGAGTTCCTCGGCGGTGAAGCCCTTGGCGCGCAGGTGCTTCGTGAGCGCGTCCCACGCGTCCGGGGCGTAGCCGCACCCGAACGTGGCGGCGGCCTCGCGGTCGAAGCCGCGGTCGGTGAGGAAGCGGCGGGCGGTCTGCGCCTCGCTGTCGAGCAGCTTGGCGGTGTAGAACGCGGCGGCGGCGGTGTGGGCCTCCAGCAGGCGCTGCTTCAGGCCGGGCTGCGAGGACGGGCCGCGCTGGACGCGCCCGTCGACGTCCTCATAGGTCAGCTTGATGCCGGCGCGGGCCGCGAGCCGCTCGACGGCCTCGACGAAGGTGAGCCCGTCGGCCTCGGTGAGGAACGTGATGGCGTCGCCGCCGACCCCGCAGCCGAAGCAGTGGTAGACGCCGCGGGCCGGGGTGACGTTGAAGCTCGGTGACCGCTCGTCATGAAACGGACACAGCCCCTTGAGGTTTCCGCCACCGGCGTTGCGCAGGGTGACACGCTCGCCGATCACCTCGGCGATGTCGACGCGTTCGCGCACCAGTTGGATGTCAGCGTCTCGGATCCGGCCCGCCACCACTCACCTCTCGTTGAAGACATGACCATTCTGCCTCCTGGCGCCGACGCTCCGACCGCAGCCGCCGAACCGTGTGAGCATCGATATGGGTGAGTCCATGAACACAGCGGATCGATCGCCATGTCGCGGAATCGATTCGGATGGCCGCTCCGCTGTACCATGTTCCTCACTCGATATATTCCCGACCACGCCTCACGGTTGCGCACCACAATCCGCTAGAGTCGCCTATCATGCCGGACCGCACGCCCGAGCAGCCGCCCTCCTGGCCCCCGGCCAGCGAGCCGGCGGCCACACCCACCAATCCGCCCCGCATCACCGCGCGCGGGGTGGGACATCTGCCTTCCGCTCGCCCGGAAGAAGAAGAGCAGGCCGAGGCCGGATTCGAACCCAGCCCCGAGCCGGCACCGGCTCCCGCCGACTACGCCGATCTGGCGCCGAGCGCGCCGATCCCGAACCAGGCCCCCGAGTACCCGCCGGCTCCGGTCGAGCCCGAGCCGCCGCGGCAGCAGCAGCAGTGGGGCGAGGCCCCCGACATGAGCGGCGAGTGGCCGCCCCGCGAGAACCAGGACTGGATCAGCCAGCAGTCCCGCTCGGGCGGCTGGGGCGCCGCCGGTGGCGGCGCGTCCTGGCCGGGCCCCTCGGCCCCCGAGGCCGCGCCCGAGGCACCGGCCGACCAGTCCTACCGCCCGGACCCGAACGCCTCGACGTACGGCTCCGATCCGTACCAGTCCCTCGGCGGGCCCGCGGAGACCTTCCAGCCCGAGCAGCCGTACCGGGCGGATCCCTACCAGGGCCTCGCCCAACCGGGCGAGGCCTACCAAGCGGCGGCCCCCCAGGCGCCGCCGCAGCAGTCCGAGCAGGTGCAGGCCCACGAGTACCAGGCCGGGCGGTTCCAAGACGCTCAGCAGCAGTCCTACGGGGCGGAGCCGATGGCTGAGCCCTCGCCAGCCCCGTCCGAGCCCGAGCCGCCGCGCTCCGACGGCAAAGTCGCCCCGCCTCCCACCCACGAGGGCGTCCGCTACGCGATCTACGGCATCGGCGGCATCATCACCCTCGGTCTCATCATCGCCATCGTCGTCATGCTCGGCGGCCCGCCCGCCGACGAGCCCGCCGAGGGCGGCGACGAGGGCGGCTCCGACCAAGAGGTCGAGACCGACACCACCGTGGAGGGCCTCGACGCCGAGCGCTACACCGCACTGGCCGCCGCCGCGGGCAGCGAGGAATGGTTCGCGTACCGCTACGGCACCGCCGGCGAGAACGCGGCCTCCGAGGAGCTCGCCGCGGCGAGCGGCGACGGCCTCGCCACCGAGCCGCTGCTGGACGCCGCCGACCGCAGCGTCCAGGGCCAGCTCGGGTACGTCACCGACGATGCCGAGCTCACCGGCATCGACCACGTCACCGTCCTCGAGGCGAACGACGGCGCGATGGGCATCGACCCGCGAGCCGGAGGCCGCTTCTCCGAGGACGGCCCCGAGCTCGAACTGACCGCGGGCTCCACCGCCGACTGCCTCGAAAGCCTCGGCGGCGAGCTCGGCAGGCCCGTGGCGCTCGCCCGTCCCGAGCAGAGCGGCGAGATCAACGCCCACTCCGTCATCGCCTTCTCCAGCGGCATCGTCGCCACGGCGGGCATCAGCGGCGCGCAGGGCGGCACCTGCGTTCAGTTGCCAGAAGGGCAGGTCCCGACCGACGTGGCCCTGACCGACGGCAACGAGGTCGCCCTCGTCACCACCTGGAGCCCGGCCGACCAGACCGGCGCCGTCGTCGTGATCGCCCTGGCCGACAAGGCCGGTTCGTACCAGTCGAGCTGGTCGGAGGCCTACCCCGGCCTCCCGAACCCCGGGCATTTCGGCACCGCCGAGATCGTCGGCCAGGTCGAGCTGCCGATCACCGCCCCGACCTCGGTGGACGCCTGGTCGAACTCGTCCGGCTCGGTCGACACCGCACGCACCACGGTGGACGACAACCCGCTCGCCGACACGGTCGCGACCTCCGCTCACGCGCTCGTCGGCTCGCTCAGCGAGGGCCAGGCGGTCACGGTCGATCTGGCTCCGGTCCTCACCGGACTCGCCGCCCAGCACATCGACGGCGCCGAGTTCAGCTTCGCGACCACCGTCTCCGAGCCCGTCTCCTTCGACGACGGCGTCGCCGACGTGGCCACGAACGGCGAGTCCTTCGCCGTGGCCACCGCCGACGGCACCGTCCGCGAGCTCGACACCGAACTGTCCGAGACCGCCGCGGTCGACGTCGGCGCGAACCCGTCGTGCCTGGTCGTCGGCGCTCAGAGCGGCCAGTTCATCGCCACCAGCCGCGGCGAGTCCGCAGTGCGCTGGGTCTCCGGCGGCGAGGTCGTCAACGAGCTCGCCGACTCGCGCCTGACCGACGCGATGTGCGCCTCCGAGACGCCCGCGCTCAACGTCCAGAACTACTCGGGCGAGGCCATGGTCGTGCTCGTCTCCGACTTCGAGGGCCAGGCCCTGCACTCCTACCTGGTGGACTCGGCGACCCTCCAGGGCGGCGGATCCATCGGCGGCGACGGCTTCGGCTACGGCGGCGCCTACGAGGTGCCGGGGAAGCCGTTCGACGCGTCGGTCACGCTCGACTTGGCGTAACGCGGAGCCGCTGGGATAATCGTCCGGTGACCAAGCAGCTCTCGCTCGCCGGCGTGCCCGTCGACCCGCCCGTGGTGCTGGCCCCCATGGCCGGCATCACCAACCTGCCCTTCCGCAAGCTCTGCAGAGAGCAGGGTGCGGGCGTCTACGTGTGCGAGATGATCACCACGGCGGCGCTGGTCGAGCGCAACCCCAAGACCATGCGGCTGATCGAGTTCGACGCCGAGGAGGAGACCCGCAGCCTGCAGCTGTACGGGGTCGACCCGGTCGGGATGCGGCGTGCCGTCGAGATGGTCGTCGAGGAGGACCTGGCCGACCACATCGACCTCAACTTCGGGTGCCCGGTGCCGAAGGTCACCCGCCGCGGGGGAGGCTCGGCGCTGCCGTGGAAGCGGCGGCTGTTCCGCGAGATCGTCACCGCCGCCGTGCGGACCGCGGCCCCGGCCGGCGTCCCCGTGACCGTGAAGATGCGCAAGGGCATCGACGACGAGCACCTCACTTACCTGGAGGCCGGGAAGATCGCCGAGGACGCGGGCGTGGCGTGGGTGGCCCTGCACGGCCGCACCGCCGCCGAGCGCTACTCGGGCACCGCCGACTGGGAGGCCATCGCCTCGCTCAAGGAGGCGCTCGACATCCCGGTGCTCGGCAACGGCGACATCTGGGAGGCCGACGACGCGCTCCGGATGGCCGAGCGGACCGGCTGCGACGGCGTCGTGGTCGGGCGCGGGTGCCTGGGCCGCCCGTGGCTGTTCGGGGACCTGGAGGCGGCCTTCAACGGCGGGGACGACAGGCGGCTGCCGACGCTCGGCGAGGTCGCGCGTGTCATGGCCCGGCACGCCGCCCTGCTCGTGGAGTGGATCGCCGGCGCCGAGTCGTTCGAGGCGCGGCGCAACATCTCGGCCGAGGAGCACGGCTGCAAGGAGTTCCGCAAGCACGTCGCCTGGTATCTCAAGGGCTTCCCGGTCGGCGGCGAACTGCGCCGCGCGCTGTCGATGGTCTCCGGCCTCGCCGAGCTCGACGACCTGCTCGGCAAACTCGACGCCGACGCGCCGTTCCCCGAGGCCACGCTCGGCAAGCCTCGCGGGCGCACGAACAGCCCCGGCAAGGTGACCCTTCCCGAAGGTTGGCTCGACGACCGGGACGACTGCACCGTCCCCGAGGGCGCCGAGCTCGACACCTCCGGCGGATAAATGCTCCTCGGGCACGGGCCGGCGGGACTCGACACCACTTCGGCCGCTGGAACCGCCTGCGGGCCCGAGGCATTACCTGTGGGCACGAGCCCGGACTCGACGGCTCCGGCCGCTGGAACCGCCTGCGCAGCCCTGTGGACACGAGAAGAGGGCCTCCGGTGCCGGGAGGCCCTCTCGTCGCTGCGGCTCACTCCTTCGGAGTCTTGCCGTACTTCTTGTAGAACTTCGCGACGCGGCCCTCATCGTCGAGCACGCGGCTCTTCCCGGTCCAGAACGGGTGCGAGGCCGACGAGATCTGGACGTCGACCACCGGGTAGGTGTTGCCGTCCTCCCATTCCACGGTCTCGTCCGAGCTGATGGTCGAGCGGGTCAGGAACGCGTAGTCGGCGCCTTTGTCGCGAAAGACGACGTAGTGGTAATCCGGGTGAATGCCCTGCTTCATGGTTCAGATCTCCTCTTACTGCTCTTCGAGACAACCCGCGAACGGGACCGGAAATTCCCGCCGCCGCCCGAGCCCAAACGCCGGCTCCTCGTCGGTGGACAGGCAGCCGCGGCCAGGGCGCGGCGCCCGGCGGGAAGCCGGTGAGGAAGGCCGCGGCGGGCCACAGCTCGGCGGCCCCTCCGGCGGTGCGAGCCGAGACCGCCGACCTCCCTTTTATTGGCAACGGTTGTCATTATAGCGATGTCGCTGAAGGGCGCCCGCCCCGAGTGCGCATTCTGCTGCCCGCGCCGGCGCCCGCGGGCCGCCTCCCGGAGATTCGGCCTGTCGCGTGTCCGACTTCGCGAGATCGCTCACAGGCGTGAATTGCCGGATATGAGGAACTCCTCCTGGTAGGCAAGGCTTTCTCGCGTCGTCGATGTGCGGATTCCGGTACACGACCGTCCCGGGGGAGCGCTACCCTAGTCGATGCGGGTGTGCTGTGAGACTGCTCTCACGGACGAAACCATGTGAGCGTCTCCTGCGTTTAACTCGTACAACGAAGGAGCATGATCGGCAATGGCCCAGCAAGTGGAGACCGCCTCGATCGAGGCGAACGAAGAGGATCTACCCGGCGAACGGCCGTCGGGCCACGTCCCGACGAGCCCAGCATCCCTGTGGGCGTCGGAGAGCAAGGTCCAGTACTCCATCACCCATATCGAAGCCTGCGACACCTCCGCATGGATCGACTGCGACTGCGTCATCCACATCGATTGACTCGGGCCGGGACGGGACTCAAGCCACCTCGACCATGCCGCGGCATGCCGCTTCGGCCCGCGTTGAGGGCCTGAGCGCCGCGCCGCCTTCGAGGTCGAACGTGGCGTACAGGCCCTCCACCCAGATGCCGCAGCTCAGGGTCGTGCGCCGCTCCCCGCCGTCGGCATCGGTCACCACGGCATCGACCTCCACCGCGCCCGGCCTCATGGTGACCAGCTCGAAGCGGTGGCCGTCGTCGTCGGCCCCGTGCGAATAGTGCGCCGTCGCCAGCGGGTACGCCGTGATCTCCCATCGGCTGTCGGCGTCGAGCGCGATACGGTCGTCGCCCTCCGGCGGCGCGAAGGGGCAGCCTTCGGTCTCGGGCCGTTCGGCGCAGCCGTCGAAGAACACCCGGACTTCCTCCTGGAGCGCCTGGAGTCCCTCCTCGGAGAGCTCCGGCCACGGCGTCGGCATCCAGCGACTCGAGTGTTCGGCGCCGAGCTCGACGAACCGGTCGCCGAGCAGCAGCATCGGCCGCACGCCGGGATCGAGGGTCTCGGGCGCGGATTCGTAGAAGTCGTACAGGCCCGGCAGGAGCAGCAGGTAACGCGCGTCCCGACTCAGGTCGACGGCGTACCCGTTCATCGCGAAGTCCTCGAAATCGTCGGGATTGATCTCGGTGTGGGCGAGCCCGTCGTGGATGACCGGCTCGTCGCCGCCCAGGAGCACCCGGTACCGGTGCCCGATCCGCGTGCCGTCGTAGGCCTCGATCTCGGCGTAGACCTCGGCCACGGGGCCTCCCTTGGCGTCGGGATGGTAGTCGACCTGGGCGACCTCGTTGATCGTCCAGCGCCCGTCCATCGCCTCGGGAACGAGGAAGTCGTCGGCGCCGTCCTTGCGCAGGGTGAGCGCCAGGGCCGTGTCCGGATCGCCGTCGCGGACGGCCTCCAGAAAGGACCGGACGGTCGCGACCGAGGAGGGGTCTCGGCCCGGCAGCCACTTGAACGCCGCCACCGCTCCGGAGGCCACCACGAGGATCACCGCGGCGATTGCCAAGGCGGCGTTGGGTATGCGGGCGCGGGGCGACGCCGTCTGCGGCTCGGTGTCACCGTCGAGGTCGACGGTGATCTCCGGGTCCGGGCCCCGTGCCGGCGGCTCTGACACCATGACTCCAGTGAAACAGACTGCTACCGTGAGAACACGAGTGTAGCGTTCTCACAAAGGACCCCCATGCGCCCGATTCGCTGGATCGTCGGCCGCGCGCACGCGCTGCGCGGGCTCGTCGAGCGCGTGCACCGGCGCACCGACCGCCTCCCGCAGCTCCCGTTCGGCATCGCCGTGGGCATTGCGATCATGCTGGTCCTCGTCGCGCTCGAGTCGGGCTCCGATCCCGAGGCGAGGGTTTCCGACGTGGACGAGTTGGTGCTTCCGGACGTGTCCGAGCAGTGGTCGGCCACGGAGTCGGTGACCCCGGCCGCGTTGGAGATCGTGGAATTCGGCTTCGGAGCGGTGACCGATCAGCAGGGTGTCGAGCGGCTGAGTCTGGGAGCGGTCATCCGCAATCCGCACGACGCGGATGTCCTCGGAACCACCTTGGCGGTGATCGACACCGGCGACGACGGCGTACCGATCGAGCGGGTGTACCTCAACCAGATCGACGCCCGGGCCGAGGTGCCGATCGGGCAGATCCTGCTGGAGCCCGCCGACGGCGTCGACGCCTCGGAGCTGACGCTCCAGGTCGAGGACGCGCAGCTGTGGAACGTCGAGGAGGCCGACGGTCCGTTCCTGTACGGGAGGACGGAGACGCCACAGATCTCCCTGGCCGCCATCGAGCCGCTGTTCAGCCCGGAGGGCTACCGGGTCAATTACCAGATCGAGACCGACGGCACGCCGCTGTACTACGAGTCGGTGAAGATCGCGCTCGTCTTCCGGGACGCCGAAGGGAGCATCGTCGGCGGGATGCCGGCGTGGGGCCTGCCCTTCCGGCGGGCCGGCGAGGAGCTCGGCTGGCGCACGTACCCGCCGGGGATCTCACAGCAGCACCTGGACGTGCCGGCGACGTACATACCCGAAGGGACCGACCTCGATCGGATCGAGATCGGTCCCGGGGCCTGAAGGGTCTAGGACAGGCTCTCGAGGCGTTCGAGCAGGTAGCGCTCGACCTGGTCGAGGGCTACGCGCTCCTGCTTCATCGAGTCGCGGTCGCGGATGGTCACGGCCTGGTCTTCGAGGGTGTCGAAATCGACGGTGACGCAGTACGGCGTGCCGATCTCGTCGGCGCGGCGGTAGCGGCGGCCGATCGCGCCGGCGTCGTCGAAGTCGACGTTCCAGCGCTTGCGCAGGCGGGCCGCGAGCTCCTTCGCCTTCGGCGAGAGCTTCTCGTTGCGGCTCAACGGAAGCACGGCGGCCTTGACGGGGGCCAGGCGCGGGTCGAAACGCAGGACGGTGCGCTTGTCGACCCCGCCCTTGGTGTTCGGCGCCTCGTCGACGTCGTAGGCCTCCAGCAGGAACGCCAGCACCGAGCGGGTCAGGCCCGCCGCGGGCTCGATGACGTACGGCGTCCAGCGCTCGCCCTTGGCCTGGTCGAAATACGACAGGTCGGCGCCCGAGTGGGCGGCGTGCGTGGACAGGTCGAAGTCGGTGCGGTTGGCGACGCCCTCGAGCTCGCCGAACTCGGCGCCGCCGAACTGGAAGCGGTACTCGATGTCGACGGTGCGCTTCGAGTAGTGGCTGAGCTTGTCCTTGGGGTGCTCGTAGCGGCGCAGGTTCGACTCCGACAGGCCCAGGTCGATGTACCAGTTCCAGCGCTGCTGGAGCCAGTACTCGTGCCATTCCTCATCGGTGCCCGGCTCGACGAAGAACTCCATCTCCATCTGCTCGAACTCGCGGGTGCGGAAGATGAAGTTGCCGGGCGTGATCTCGTTGCGGAACGACTTGCCGGTCTGCGCGATGCCGAACGGCGGCTTCTTGCGCGCCGCGGTCATCACGTTGGTGAAGTTCACGAAGATGCCCTGCGCGGTCTCGGGGCGCAGGTAGTGCTCGTTCTCGCTCTCCTCGGTCGCGCCGAGGTAGGTCTTCATCAGGCCGTTGAACATGCGCGGCTCGGTGAAGGACCCGCGCGCGCCGCAGTTGGGGCAGGCGAGAGCGCTCAGGCCGCCCTCGGGCTCGCGGCCGTCGTGCTTCTCCTGGTAGGCCTCGATGAGGTGGTCGGCACGGAAGCGCTTGTGGCAGGACTGGCACTCGGTGAGCGGGTCGACGAACTCCTTGAGGTGGCCGCTGGCCTCCCACACCTGGGGGTTGAGCACGACGGCCGAGTCGAGGCCGACGACGTCGTCCCGCTGGCGCACCATCGCGTTCCACCACTCGCGGCGGATGTTCTCCTTGAGCTCCACGCCGAGCGGCCCGTAGTCCCAAGCAGAGCGGGTACCTCCGTAGATCTCCGAACTGGGGAAGACGAAGCCACGGCGCTTGCACAGGCTGATGAGTGCGTCGGTGCGGTCTTGGGACACGATGTTTCCTCTCGATCCGGCTGGCGGTCGGTGAGACTGCGGATACGTTCTCAGAACAGATGCTGTTCATTGGGAGTCCACGGCTCGCAAGCTTCGCCGTGAATGCTCGATGGCCTGGTCAATCCGGTCGTGACGGGCTGGAGCCGTCTCGGAGAATTCATGGCTTCGCAAGCGTCGCCAAGTGGGCCACCGCTGAGCAAGCCTACCTCGCAGCGGCCGGCGCTCTACCGGCTCCCCTGGCGCAGATCGGCCACGTGCTTCTCGAATCCCTGGCGTGCCTCGGCGAACTCCGGGGCGTCCAGCCACGACATGGCCTCCTCCCCCACGCTGATCGCGCCGGGTACGTCGTCGAGCTCCGCCAGCAGCCACATCGTCTGGTGCGCGGTCATCCTCGCCCGATCCAGCAGCAGCGGCCCGTCCCGGAACACCGCCAGCGCGCGGCGCTGGAGGTCGAGAACCGGTTCGGCCTCCTCGCGCCGCAGCCCGGACTCCCCGGCCTGGCTCGCCAGGAACTGGAAGGTGAGCTGCGCGTGCTGGCGGTAGGTCTCGCCGAGCTCGAAACGGCAGGTCTCCTTGAGCGGCTCGGGCGCGTCCGGATCGGCCCGGACGGCCTGGAGGCGGGCGGCGAGCTGGGCCATCGTCTGGAGGCCTTCGCCGAAGGCGGCATCGCCCGCGACGGTGCGCAGCAGCCACACGCGGGCGCGGCTGACGCGGGTCCAGGAGGTGAGGTCGCCCAGCTCCTCGGCGGCGGCCGCGGCGCGGGTGTAGACCTCCAGGGCGTGGTCGTGCTCGCCGAGCTTCTCGAGCAGCTCGGCGGTGAGGAACAGGGTGTCGGCGTAGAGGCGGGCGGTGTGGTCGTCCTCGGCGGCCTCCATGAGCGCGAGCGCGGCCAGACCGTGCTCGACGCCTTGGCGGGTGTCGTCGAGCCGGTCGTAGGACTCGGCGAGGTTGAACCGCACGTTGCACACTCGCCACACCTCGGTGTCGGGCAGGTCGGCGAGGGCGGCCTCGAGGACGGGCACGGCTTCGGCGCGGCGGTCCTGCTCCACGAGGGCGACGCCCATGAGATGGCGGGCAATGGCGGCGGGGATGGCCATGCCGGCGGCGTCGCAGTGGACCGAGGCCTGGAGGGCGTGGTCGTAGGTGCCGGGGTGGTCGCCCATGCGCATGGAGAACTCGGCGGCCTGGAGGTGGAGCTTGGCGGCGACGGACCGGCTCGGTTCGGCGCCGAGCGCGGCGATGCCCTGCTGCGTGGCCTCCATGGCGGCCTTGAAGTCGCCGGTGAGGGCGAGCTGGTCGGCGAGGTCGGCGCTGGAGCGGGCGACGGCCCAGTCGGCGCCCGCGGCGTGCGCGATCGCGAGTCCCGCGCGCAGCAGCTCGGTCTGGGTCTCGGCGTCGGGGGCCAGGCGGGCGCGCAGGTCGGCGAGGTCGCATCGGCGGACGAGGGCGTAGCGCCTGTCGGGGAAGGCGGCGAGCTCGTCGTCCAGGGCGCCCACGCGGTCGGCGAGGTCGGCGGGGACGGCGGTCGCGTCGGGGCCGGCGGCGATGTATTCGGCCCGCAGGCAGAGCACCTGGCTGGTGTGGAAGCTGCGGTCGTCGATCAGCTGCTCGGCGCGGAGCGCGTGGGCGGTCTCGACGATCCGGACGGCGCCGGCGCGGGCCGAGTCGGGGTCGGCGTCGGCCTGCTGGAGGAGCGCGAAGGCGTCGGCGACGAGCGCTCGCCCGGGCTGCCCGGCGAGTCCGAACAGTTCGGAGGCGCGGGCGAGGTGCGCGATGATCTGCTCGGTGTCGTCGGACTCGGCCGACTGGGCGTGGGCGATCTCGGCGCGGTGCTCGGCGATGAGTTCGATGCCGAGCGAGTCGGCGATGGCGCCGACGCGCAACCAGGCCTTCCAGGTGTCGGGCGAACAGTCGTCGTACGCGGCGTAGGCGGCGTCGATGGCCTGGTCGAGGTCCGCGCCCTCGGGGTGTTCGACCTCGATGAGCGAGACGGGCTCCTTCTTGTGGAGCTCCTTGAGTCCGAGGTGGACCGTCTCGGGGTAGGGGGTCGAGTCGATGACGCACGTCGACATGGCCGAGTGGTGGTGGTTGCCGTTGCGGGCGTCGAACCGGGCGACGATGGCGGCGCGTTCGGCGTCGGCCCATTCGCCGAGGTCGGCGGCGGTCCATTCGCGCCCGCCGGGCCCGGGCATGGGGTTGTCGCCGAAGCCGAGGGCGTCGAGGCGGCGGCAGGTGAGGACGGTGACCTCGAGCAGGCGCTGGCGGTCGGCGATGCCGAGTTCGAGGTCGAAGAATCGGGCGTGGTCGGCGAGGATCTCCACGGCGCGGGCCTCGTTGCCGGTGCGGGCGCAGAACTCGACGTGGAGGGCGATCATGCGGACCATGTCCTCTTTGCCCTTGCACATCATGTAGCCGCGCAGGTGGTTGGCGCGGGCCTGGTCGCGCTTGCCGAGCTCGATGAGCGGGATGAGCGACAGCGCGAGCGCGTAGTGGGGCTCGTGGGCGCAGGTGTGCTCGCCGGCGAGGACCGGTTCGAGCATCTCGAGGCAGGCGTCGGCGCTGTCCTCTTCGGCGTAGAAGACGATGGTGGCCAGGGAGGTGTACTGGCAGGCGGCGCAGTCGGACATGTCGTCCTCCTCGGCCTCGCCGAGGGCCTCGATGGCGCTGGCGACGCGGTCGTAGTCGCCGATGTGGAAGGCCAGCTGCATGTCGTAGGCGCAGGGGGCGTGCATGGAGTACCCGGCCTCGGCGTAGCGGCGGCGCATCTCGCCGAGCCAGTGCTCGATGGACTCCAGGGGCACGTCGGGCTGCTCGATCATCTTGTCGACGACCCACTTGAACGTCCAGTACAGCGAGCGGGTCAGGTACGCGTCGAAGTGCTCGGGCTGGGAGTCGAAGTTGCGCAGCAGCCGCGCGAAGGGCACGAGGTTGCGGGTGGAGTCCCGGGAGAACTCGTAGGCGTCGATGAGGCCGTTGAGCGCGTAGTTGATCAACTCGGGATCGCCGATGGCGTCGGCGGCCTCCACGGCCCGCTCCAGCGCCGCGACCTTCGTCTCGCTCGCCTCTTCGAAGCGGGCCTCGTTGAGCAGTCGCCAGATCGCGTCGGGGTCAGGAGTCGACATGGGGGTCTTCCTAGTTCCTAGTGAGATGTTCGAGCAGGTTCATGAAGGACCGGTTCAGCAGCGCGGTGTCGTTCGCGCGCAGCGGACGGTGGCTCATGAGGAGCGCCTGCCCGTACAGGGACTCGACCGCGGTGCCGGCCAGCTCGGGATCGGCGATGGCGCTGAGGCGGCGCACGGTCGGGTTGCGGTGGTTGAGCACGAGTTGGGCGCGGGCGGTGCTCTGCTTGAGGGAGGCGAGGATGCCGCCCCACAGGTCGTCGGCTTCGGCTTCGGCCTCGGCCCGCTGGCGTTCGCGCCGTGCCTGGCGGTCGTCGAGCAGGAGGGCGGGGACCGAGACGGGGTTGAACTCGCGGACGACCACGTCGACGTCGACGGCGTCGAGGCGGGAGCGGGCGGCGGCCAGGAAGGACTGGAGCGCCAGTTCGGCTTCGACGGGGAGGGTATCGAGGTTCGCGGAGATGACGTCGGGTTGGAGGGCCTCCACTTTGATCGACGGGTCGAGGCGCGGCAGCGCCTCGACGAGCTCGGTGTCGTAGGTGTAGCCGCCGTTGACCACGCCGATGCCCTGCGCGGCGGCGATCTGGGCGACCTGCCGGTACTCGTCGACGGTCGGCGCGAGGTAGACCGGCTGGTGGGCGCGGGCGAAGTCGATGAGGTTGGCGGCGCCGTCGGTGGTCTCGAAGCGCAGCCACGGCAGCATCGCCTCGAGCAGGTCTCGGTCGTGGCGGGCGAGGGCCTTGACGCCCAGTTCGTGGACGGACAGGAACGCCTCGAGCCGGGACGGGTCGGTGGAGGCGAGGCGGGCGAGCCAGTCGCGGATCTGGCCTCCGATGGCGTCGCGGGCGACGGCGAGGGCCTCGTCGTCGTAGAGCGATTCGCGGCTCGCGGTCGGGCGCAGGGCGTCGGTGTCGACGGCGCAGCGGACGAAGAACGCCCATTCGGGGACGAGGTTGTCGGCGGTGTCGGTCAAGAGCATCCGCTTGAGGTGGACGCGGTGGGCCGGGCGCGCCGAGGGCGAGGTGGCGTGCGGGAGGACGAACGCGGCGCCCTTGATGCCGGCCAGGGGCACGTCGAGGTCGATGACGTCGAGCGGGGCGAATCCGAGGGCCTGTTCGCAGTAGGCGTTGAGCGCGAGGCGGCGGGCGGTGGGGGTGGGCCAGTCCCGTTCCCACAGGGGCGGCGTGTCGGTGACGGTGACGGGCGCCGCGCCACCTTCGACGGTGATGTCGACCGGCAGGAGCGAGCCGTATTCGCGGGCGAGCTCGGCGACCTTGTGCGGGGCGAGCCAGTCTTCGCCTGGGCGGGCGAGCAGCTCGACGACGGTGCCCGCCTCGGGCCTGTCGGCCGGCGGCAGCTCCGTGACGGTGTAGGAGCCGTCGTCGCGGGCCGACCAGCGTACGGCGGCAGCGTCGGGCTCCCTGGCCGAACGGGAGGTGACGGTGATGACGGAGGCGACGGTGAAGCAGGCGAGCAGGCCGATGCCGAACTGGCCCAGGAAGTCGCGGCGGGCGCCTTCGATCGCTTCGTCGCGTTTGGAGGATCCGCCGATGGTCGCCAGGAGCTTGTGGACTTCGGCGACCGTGAGGCCCACACCGGGATCGGCGATGGTCAGGCGCCGGCCGTCGGTGACGATGCGGACGACGCCGGGGCTGCCCGGCTCGAAGGCGCGGCGCGCGGTGATGGCGTCGACGGCGTTCTGGAGCAGCTCGCGGACGTAGACCTTCGGAGAGGAGTAGAGGTGGTGGGACAGCAGGTCCACCAGGCCGCGCAGGTCCACTTGGAACGTGTGGGAGGTGGGCGTTATGTCAGACACGGTGCGTCCTGCTCGCTCGAAGGTCTGTCGGCGTGAGCCAGACTAGCAAACGCGCGCACCGCGGAACCGTTGTCGATATCCGGTAGTCCGACCGCCACCGGCACCCCTGCCGCCAGGGGGAAATGACGACCTTCCCACCGCGCGGTGTCCGGCTGCGCGCGCTTCGAGGCCGACGGCGCGCGCGTCCTCACCGAGCGGCTCGGGGGGACGCCTCCTTACCCGCCGGAGTGGTCCCAGCCGCACACGGTGGTGTCGACGGTCTCGCCTTGCGCGATCTCGATCTCGAGTTCCACGGTCGATCCGTCACCGAGTTCGACCGGTACGTAGGTGCCGCTCATCTCGTCGCGGACGTCCTGGACTTCCGCGTCGTCGGCCGCCCAGTCCTCCCACTCCTCGACGTAGTCCTGGACGGGCCGTTCCTGGAGGTCGGTGCACAGGTGCTCGTAGGCCTCGTCCCAGCGCTCGGCGGAGACGTCGGCCATGAAGTCCTCGGCGGTGGTCTCGATCTTGTCCATGAGGGACTCGGTGAGGGTCACCAGTGACACGATGAGGGCGACCACGACGGCTCCGACGATGGCGACGCCGCCGACGATGCCGAGCGTCAGCGCGGTCGCGAACCGGCTGCCGTTGCGCTCGGTCGGGGGCGCCGCGAACGGGACCGGCGTGCCTTCGAGCGCCGAGGACCGCTCGGGCTGCGAAGGCCCGGGCTCATCGGAGCTCGTGGCCGGCGGCAGGGCGAGGGTCTCGTCGGTCTCCGCCGGCTCGGGCGCCTCCTGCGCTGGCTCGGGGGCGGCCGCGGGCCGTTCCGGCTCGGCGGCCGATTCCCCGGGGGCCGACATGGCCGGTCCCCGGTGCGGCGGGGCTCCGGCCTCGGGTGCGGTCTGGGGCGGTGCCTCCGGCTCGGCCTCGGGCTCGTGGCGGTCGCTCATCGCGCGGCCTCCTGTCGGGCCGCGTCCGCGTCGTCCGAGCGGTCCGAGCCTGACCGGGTCGGTTCGCCGCCGGGCGCGCATTCGGCGAGGACCTCGAAGCCCGAGGCCTCCGGCAGCGCCCGCGACAGCAGCGGGGTGGACATCTTCACCTGGTAGTTCGACAGGGCCCGACGGTAGGCGCCGACGCCGATCCACTCGGTGAACAGCAGCCAGGTCGCGTCCTCGTCCACCGCGCGGGCGAGGCCGCCGCGGACATAACCGTCACACGAGGCGAGGGCCGCCAACGCGGCCTCGGCGTCTCGCGCGAAGTCTTCCGTTTCGCTTTCGGTGACGGCGAAACGATACAGAACCAGCATCGTCCTAAGCCTACTTTGAGCATTCTTCGCACAGGCCGTGGAGTTCGAGCGTGTGTCCGACGTCGGTGAATCCGTGCTCGGAGGCCACCTTGTTGGCCCAGCGCTCCACGGTGGGACCGGCGACCTCGACGGTCCTGCCGCAGCCGCGGCACACCAGGTGGTGGTGGTGCTCCTCGGCGGCGCACAGCCGGTAGAGGTGGTCGCCGCCGGGCAGGCGCATGACGTCGACGACTCCGGCGTCGGCGAAGGCCTGGAGGGTGCGGTAGACGGTGGTCAGCCCGATCGTGGACCCGCCGTCGCGCAGGATGGCGTGGAGGTCCTGCGCGCTGCGGAACGCGTCGTCGGCTTCGAGCAGTTCGAGGATCGCGGTCCGCTGCTTGGTGGACCGAGCCATGTTCTCTGCCGGCGGCTTGGCTGCCACTTAGCGTTCCTCCCGTGCGTGGTTGACGGCGTCGGTGACGATGTGCGCGATGTGGTCGTCGATGAGACTGTACGAGATCTCCCGTCCCGACCGGGCCCCGCGGACGATACCCGCCCCTCGCAATACGCGCAAATGCTGCGAGACCAGCGGCTGGGTGACGCCGAGGGTCTCGACGATCTGGTGGACGAACTTCGGTCCCTCCGCCAGCTCCATCACGATGGCGATCCGCAGCGGCGCGGCCAGCGCCCGCAGCAGCTCCCCCGCCGACTCGTAGTCGGCGGGCGTGGACTCGGCAAGCTCCGCTTCAGTGCGCACCTTGCAAAAATATCGCGTCCGGCCCGCGGAAACGGGTCCAGGTGTCGCCTGTCCCACGTCGTCGTTCACGGTCTCGCCGGGAGTTCGACTTCGAGCGGCTCCCCTTCGGGCGGCAGATGGCGGCGCCAGGTGCGTTTGACGCGGCGCACGAGCGCCGCGGCGGTGGCGGTGGCGACGAAGCAGGCGACGCCGATGAGCACGATCGTGGCCCCTGGCGGGACGTCCTGGACGGCCGAGACGACGACGCCGGCCGCCGCGATGACCAGGCCCGCGGCCATGCCGCCGTACATGGTGGCGCGGAAGGACCGCGTGAACTGCTGAACGGTGACGACGGGGATGACCAGCAGGGCGCTGACCAGGAGCAGGCCGACCGCGCGCATCGAGACCGAGACGACGACGGCGGTGGTCATGAGCAGCAGGAGGTTGAGTCCGGCGACGGGGAGCCCGGCGACGCGGGCGTACTGCTCGTCGGCGGCGATGGCCGACATCCAGGGCCGCAGCACGAGCATGAGCGCGGCGACGACGAGGCCGCCGCCGGCGATCGTCCAGACCTCGTCCCATCCGGCGGTGAGCAGCGATCCGAACAGGTACTGCTGGAGGTTGGCGACGCCCGTGTCGGCGGCGATGCCGGTGAGGTAGACGCCCCCGGCGATGCCGCCGTAGAACATCATGGCGAGCGCGACGTCGCCCGAGGTCTTGGAGTGGCTGCGCAGCAGTTCCATGACGATCGAGGCGGCGACGGTGGTGGCCAGGGTCGTCAACATGGGCGAGGTGGCGGTGAGGAAACCGACGGCGACGCCGGTGAGGGCGATGTGGCCGAGGCCGTCGCCGATGAGCGCGAGGCGCTTCTGGACGAGGAAGACGCCGACGGCCGGGGCGCACAGCCCGACGACGAGCGCGCTGATGAGGGCGCGCTGCATGAACTCGTATTCGAGGATCGAAAGGTCAAGGCTCATGTCACGCCTCTGTGTTCGCGGTCGGAACGGCTCGTGGTCATCTGCCGCCCCAGAAGTCGTCGGGGATGTCGCCGTTGGCGTGCGGGTGCGCGTGCTGGTGGCGAGGGTCGGCGTGTTCGCCGACCGGGCGCGGCGGCGCGCCGTCGTGGACGACGCGCCCGTCGGCGAGGACCACGGCGCGGTCGAGCCGGTCGGTGAGCGGGCCGAGCTCGTGGGTGACCAGGAGGACCGCGCAGCCCTCGTCGATGCGGTCGGAGACGACCTTGGCGAGCGCGGCCTGCGTCTCGGCGTCGACGCCGACGGTGGGCTCGTCCATGATGAGGACCTCGGGGTCGGTGGCGAGGGCGCGGGCGATGAGGACGCGCTGCTGCTGGCCGCCGGAGAGGGTGTCGACCGAGCAGTGCGTGTGGTCGACGAGACCGACTTCGGCGAGGCTCCGGATCACGGCGTCGCGGTCGCCTCGGCGCGGAGGGAGGCCGATGAGCCGGTGGTTGAGTCGTCCCTGGGCGACGACTTCGGCCGCGGTGGCGGGGACGCCGGAGGCCGCGCCGGTGCGCTGGGGCACGTAGCCGACCCGCTTCCAGGCGCGGAAGCGGCGCTGGGGCGTGCCGAACAGCTCGATGCGGCCCGCGGCGAGCGGTTCGAGCCCGACGATGGCCTTGACGAGCGTGGACTTGCCGGAACCGTTGGCGCCCATGAGGGCCACGGCCTCGCCGGCTTCGACGGCCAGGTCGACGCCGCGGACGACGGCGCGACCGCCGTAGGAGACGGTCGCGTCGTGGGTTGCTATGACGGGCATTCGTTCATTGTCGCTCAAGCCGCTCCGAGCGCTCCCTGCAACATGGCGAGGTTGTCGCGCATGATGCTGAAGTAGTCGGCGTCGTCGCCGTCGGCGTCCGTCAGACCCTCGATGGGGTTGAGGACGGCGGTCTGGGCGCCGGTCTCGGCGGCGATGGTGTCGGCGATGTCGGAGGACACGAGCGTCTCGAAGAAGATCGTGGTGACGCCGTGCTCTTCGACGAACTCGGCGATCTCGGCCATGCGCTGGGAGGAGGCCTCCTGGTCGGGGCTGAGGCCCGAGATGGCGACCTGGTGGAGGCCGTAGCGGTCGGCGAGGTAGCCGAAGGCGGCGTGCGAGGTGACGATGTCGTCGGAGGTGCGGTTCGCCAGGCCGTCGGCGAACTCCTGGTCGAGGGCCTCGAGTTCGGCGGTGAAGGCCTCGGCTCCGGCGGTGTAGTCGTCGGCGCCGGCGTCGTCGATCCCGGTCAGGCCTTCGGCGATCGCCTCGCCGATGGCGGCGTAGCGGATCGGGTCGAGCCAGAGGTGCGGGTCGTTGCCTTCGAGCTCGCCGTCGTGGTCGTGGTCTTCCTCGTCGGCGTGGTCGTCCGCGGTGGGCTCCTCGGCGTGGTCGTGCTCGGAGTGGTCGTCCGCGGTGGGCTCCTCGGCGTGGTCCTCTTCGGCGTGGTCGTCCTCGAGCGACTCGGTGTCGTCGTAGCCGAGGAGGTCGACGGCGGAACTCACCTCGAGGGCCTTGTCGGAGGCGTACTCGTCGATGGCGGCGTCGAGCTCGGGAATGAAGCCCTCGAGGTAGACGACGTACTCGGCCTCCTCGATGGCGGCGATGTCGCTGGGCGCGAGTTCGAGGTCGTGGGGCTCTTGGCCGGCGGGCGTCATGTTGGTGACGTTGACGCGGTCGCCGCCGACCTGCTCGGTCGCGAAGGCGAGGGGATAGAAGGCCGCGATGACATCGATCGAATCATCGGCGGCGGCGGAGTCGTCCCCGCCGCAGGCGGCGAGAGCGGTCGCCGCGAGCAGCCCGGCGACGGGCACAGTGAACATGGTTCGACGCATGAGAGAAGCCTGCCCCGTGATGACAATCATTGTCAACAGCTAATATATGCCCGGTCCGGGCCGTGAACGCCACGTGAGCTGCGGGAACGTTACTGGTATTCATTATCGGGCGAGGCGATCTCAGTGATCGACTCCACCTCGATGTACGGGATGAGCTCCCCGTTGATCTCGTCGAGGCCCTGCTCGGGCGAGTAGACGCCGACGACCTCCACCCACTGGTCCGGCTCCAGATCGCCCGGGACCTCGCCGTCGAAGCCGATCTTGACCGGTCGGGCGTCGGCCGCGCAGCAGGAGACGACCATGCGCGCCAGCTGCGGCTCGTCGCCGTCGTAGAGGATGAAGCCGCTCAACTGGATGCGGTGGCCTTCGAGCGTCCGGCCCTCGTCGAAGACGGCGCGGGCGGCGTAGTCGAGCAGGGTGAGCGGCACCGGGTCGACGTCGTCGGGCAGCTCGGGATAGGTCGAGCGGTGCTCCTCGGAGCCGACGGCGGTGCCGCTGCGTTCGGCGTCGTAGGAGCCGAGCGCGCCCGGCGCCACCAGGAGCATGCCGACGACCGGCAGCAGGAGCAGCCAGGCGACCTTCGGCTCGCCGTGGCCGTGTCCATGTACGCCTCCGCGGGCGTCGACGTGACCGTGCTCATGTACGTCTCCGCGGGCGTCGACGTGACCGTGCCCGACCGCAGTGCGGTCCTTCCAGACCGCGCGCACCGTCACCGCCGCGACGGCGAGCAGGACGATCCCGGCCGGCACGATCAGCCAGAACGCGTAGGGCTTGACATAGGCGAGGTAGTCGCCGGTGGCCGCCAGTCGGATCAGGCCGCCGCCGATGAGGATCAGGACCACCGCCTGCACGTCGCGCCTCACAGCCACACCATCCCCATCACGGCACTCGCGCCCAGCGCGACGGCCAGCGCGGCCGGGGCGAACCGGGCGGTGAAGCGGCGGCCGAACGTGGCGGTGTGCATGGCCATGAGCTTCACGTCGACGAACGGGCCGACGACCATGAACGCGAGCTTCGCCGTCGGCGAGAACTGGGTGAGGGACGCGGCGACGAACGCGTCCGCCTCCGAGCACATCGACACCAGCACCGCCAGTGCCGCGAGGGCGAGGAAGCCGAGGACGGGGTGCTCGGCCAGCGGCGTCAGCCAGGCCTCGGGGACGAGGGTGTTCAGCGTCGCGGCGATCGCGGCGCCGATGACGAGGTAGCCGCCGGCATGGAAGAAGTCGTGGCGGATGGAGGACCAGAACGCGGCCCATTTGCCGCCGTCGTGGTGGCGGTGCGCGGGCATGCGCAGCCATTCGGTCTTGCCGAGCTTGGCCCACAGCCAGCCGATGGCGATGGCGGCGCCGAGGGAGGCGGTGAGCCTGGCCCAGACCATCTCGGGCTGGCCGGGGAAGGCGACGAAGGTGGAGATGACGACGATCGGGTTGATCGCCGGAGAGGCGAGCATGAACGTGAAGGCGGCGGCCGGGGCGACGCCGCGCCGCACGAGCGCCCCGGCGACCGGCACTGACGCGCATTCGCAGCCGGGCAGGACGGCCCCGGAGACGCCGGCGACCGGGACGGCGAAGGCGGTGCGGCGGGGCAGGACGCGGTGGAAGAACCCAGCGGGGACGAACGCGGCGATCGCCGAGGAGAGGACGAGCCCGAGCGTGAGGAAGGGGATCGCCTGGACCATGACGGCGACGAAGCGCGCCACCCACGCCTGAGCCGCCGGCTCGCCGAACAGCTGGACGAGCCCGGGGCGAGCGGTGAGGCCGAAGACGAGGAGCAGCGCGAGGGCCTCAATGGACGTCAGCCCGCGGCGGCCCTGTCGCCGCGCGGCCCGCTCGGTGGTGTCGTCGTGTTCGGCGACGTCTTGGCTCACGCCACCATTCTGCGGCATCGGGACCCGGTTCGCGGCGACGACCTCGCCGGATAGGACGCGCCGGGGCTTATTACCCTGGATCGGTGCAGCCTTCTCCCACCCTCACCCCGAGCCACAGACGCCTACCCGAGCTGTGCAGGGATCTGCTGGCCTACAGGCGGTTCCAGTTGCTGTCGATGTCGGTGATCGTCCTCAACGGCACGGTGCTGGGAGCGATGACGTTCCCCGGCGCGGTGCGGACGATCGGCGAGGCGCTGGTCTGGACCGATCACCTGTGCCTGGCGTTCTTCACCTTCGAGGTGGCGGTGGGCCTGGCGTCGTTCGGCACCAGGCCGTGGCGGTACTTCGGCAAGGGCTGGAACGTCTTCGACTTCGCGATCGTGGTGGGGTCGTTCATGCCGGGGCTGCGGGAGAACGTGACGATCCTGCGTCTGCTGCGCCTGGCGCGGGTGCTCAGGATCGTCAGGTCGATGCCGAGTCTCCAGATCATCCTGGTGGCGATGGGCAAGGCGATCCCCAAGTCGGCGGGCGTGTTCGCGCTGACGGGCGTGGTCATGTACCTGTGGGCGATGATCGGGTGGATCGCCTTCCAGCACGACGACCCCGAGCGCTTCGCGACCGTTGGGACGGCGCTGCTGGTGCTGTTCCAGATGATCACCTTCGACGATCTCGGTGGGACCATCCGGGACGCGATGGACCAGAACCTCTGGACGCTGCCGTACTTCGTGGTCTACATCCTGTTCGCGGCGTTCCTGCTGATGAACGTCCTCATCGGTGTCGTGCTCGCGTCGATGGAGGAGGCGCAGCGGATGGACGACGAGGACGGCGAGGTCTCGGCGGACACGGCGCTGGTGCTGGAGCGCCTCGACAAGATTCAGGCCACTGTGGATCAGATGGTGGTGGACCGGACCGAGGCCAAGGAGTTCACGCCGTTCCGCTGACCGGATTCGGCTCGGCCGCACCGAACCTCCGGTCCCGGCGGGCGTAGATCTCGCAGGCCTGCCACAGGTTGCGGCGATCGAAGTCGGGCCACAGCACGTCCATGTAGACCATCTCGGCGTAGGCCGACTGCCACGGCAGGAAGTTCGAGGTGCGCTGCTCTCCCGAGGGGCGCAGAAACAGGTCCACATCGGGCAGGTCGGGGTTGTACAGGTAGCGCTCGAAGGTCTTCTCGGTGATGCGTTCGGGGTTGACCTTCCCGGCCTTGACGTCCCGGGCCAGCGCCGCGGCGGCGTCGGCGATCTCGGCCCGCCCGCCGTAGTTCACGCAGAACTGGAGCGTGATCTTGTCGTTGTGCTTCGACATCTCCTCGGCGACCTGAAGCTCGTTGATGACGCTCTTCCACAGCCTCGGGCGGCGTCCGGCCCAGCGGATGCGCACGCCCATCGCGTGCAGTTCGTCGCGGCGGCGGTGGATCACGTCGCGGTTGAAGCCCATGAGCCAGCGGACCTCGTCGGGACTGCGCCGCCAGTTCTCGGTGGAGAAGGCGTAGGCCGAGAGGGTCTGAATGCCGATCTCGATCGCGCCCTCGATCGTGTCGAACAGCGAGGACTCACCCATCCGGTGGCCTTCGGTGCGTTTGAGGCCGCGCTCCTTGGCCCACCGGCCGTTGCCGTCCATGACGAGTGCGACGTGCCCTGGGATCAGCTCGCGCGGCAGCTCCGGCGGGGTCGCGCCCGAGGGGTGCGGCTTCGGCGGCTCATAGGTGCGGCTCACGGGTCCTCCATCATCTCCGGCGGGACTCGATCCTAAAGGAGCGTCAGTGCGGGACGTACTTCAGCGTTCTGAGGGGCCGCTCGGAGTGCCACTGGAAATGGGCGGCGATGAGTCCGGCGGCCTCGGCGCGCTCGCGGCCGTCGGCCGCCACCGCGTGCTTCCAGTCCCCCGCCTCGAGCGCCCGCATCAGCTCCATCGACGCCGGCGCCGGAACCGCGGCGCCGCCGGGTCGGCAGTCGCGGCAGACCGCGCCGCCCGCGGCGACCGCGAACGCCCGGTGGTCGCCGTCCTTGCCGCAGCTGGCGCATTCCCTCAGCGACGGCGCCCAGCCGGCGGTCTTCATGCCGCGCAGCAGGTACGAGTGCATGACGAGCAGCGCCGGGAGCTCGGTCTCGGCGAGCGCCCGGAAGGCCCCGAGGGTGAGCTGGAAGACCTCCAGGTCGGGCTGGTGGTCCTCGGGGACGAGCCGCTCGGCGGCCTCGGCGATGACGCACGCGGCCGTGTACGAGGGCCAGTCGGCGCTGATCGCGCCGCCGCAGAGGTGCATGCCGACGGCCTGGGTGACGGTGTGGAGCTCGCCGCGGCCTTCGATGAGCTGGAGATCGACGTGGCCGAACGGGGCGAGCCGGGCCCCGAACTTCGAGGAGGTGCGGCGCAGGCCCTTGGCGACGGCGCGGAAACGGCCGTGGCCTCGGCCCAGCAGCGAGATGATCGAATCGGCCTCACCGAGTTTGTAGGTACGCAGCACCACCGCGTCGTCGCGAAAGAGCTTCCTGGTACCGACCCCCACGCCGCAAGCCTAGCCGGGGCCTGCGACGCTCCGAGCGGAGCCGGGGGCGATGAAAAGGGATTGAGGCCCAGGCACGCCGGTCGATAGGCTCAGACCGTGAACATCCTCTCGGTCAATGTCGGCAGGCCTCGGCCCAACCCTTGGAAGCGGGACACCGAGTTCACCGGCATCGACAAGCGGCCGGTCGAGGGGCCGGTGGCGGTGACCGCGCCGGGCCCGAAGGGCGACGGCAGTGTGGGGCTGGCCGGTGACCGCGCCGGCGACCAGCAGCACCACGGCGGGCCGACGCAGGCGGTGTACGCCTACAGCCGCGAGGACTACAACCACTTCGAGACGCTGCTGGGCCGCGAGCTGCACGCCGGCGCGTTCGGCGAGAACCTCACCACCGCCGGACATGATCTGAGCGAGGCGCGGATCGGCGAGCGGTGGCGCTCCGCGGGCGGTCTGGTGCTGGAGGTGACGTGCCCGCGCATCCCGTGCGGGACGTTCCGGGGCTGGATCGGCGAGCGCGGCTGGCTGAAGACCTTCAGCAGGGAGGCGCGGCCGGGGGCGTACCTGAGCGTCGTCGCCCCCGGTGCGATCGCGCAGGGCGACGAGCTCGAGGTGGTCGACCGGCCCGACCATGACGTCACGATCGGGATGTTCTTCCGGGCGTTGATGGGCGAGCGCGATCTGATCCCGAAGGTCTTGGAAGCGCCCGCGCTCGCCCCATCGGAGGCGGCACAGCTCCGTGCCCGCTACAACGAGGTCTGAGCTCCCCCTTCCGGGTGGGGCAGGTCCTACCGCCGCCGGTCGTCGGCCGCAGCGAGGCGCTCGCGTCCGAGCCGGTCGGCGGCCCGGATCGGTTCGGGCAGACGGTAGTTCGGGGCGAGTTCGAGCACGAGTTCGCGTGCGGTGTCGAGCGTGCACCGGTGACCGACGGAGACGTAGACCGGCTTGACGCCGTCGCGGGTGCGCAGCGCGCAGCCGATGACCTCCTCGCCGCCGTAGATGGCGGTCCAGTCCCCGCGCTTCGGGCCCGGCTGGTCGACCGAGACGTGCGGCGGGTTCTTGGCGACGCCGATCGCGGGCATGTCGAGAACGACGCCGAGGTGGCAGGCCAGCCCGAACCGCCGGGGGTGGGTGAGCCCGTAGCCGTCGCACACGAACAGGTCGGGCTCGACGTTCAGTGCCTCGACGGCCCGCAGCAGCATCGGCACTTCGCGGAAGGCCAGCAGGCCGGGGATGTACGGGAATTCGGAGCGTCCGCGGACCACCGAACGGTCGAGGACTTCGAGGCCCCCGCGGCGCAGCACGACGGCGGCGGCCACCACCTCGTCACTGGTCTTGTCGTAGGCGATGTCGAGGCCGGCGACGGTCTCGACGGCGCGGGCCGGTTCGGCGACGACGACGCAACTGGCCAGCTCCACCTGCATCGCCACCGCCTCGGCCTCGTCGGTCGGCAGGCGGGCATACCGCTGGGCGGGGGCGGGGTGTTCGTCAGCACTCACGCCGCAAGCCTAACGAAAGCAGCGTTTCGGACGGGGGACCCCCGCTACGCGGTGGAGTCCTGGTCCGGGGGCTCGTCCGCGCCGGTTTCGCGTCTGAAGTGGACTTCGTCGATGTAGTTCGCCTCGCCGTCGTTGTGGATGAACACGGCGTCGGGACTCGCGCTCTCGCCGGCGCGGTCGACGGTCTGCGTCTCGAAGCGGCCGTCGCCGTCGGTGTCGTAGCGGAAGTACTCGGGCTTGCCGTCGCCGTCGATGTCGTAGGCAAGGGCGTCGACCTTGCCGTCGCCGCTTCGGTCTTCGGCGGCGATGAGCACGCCCGCTTCGTGGATGTCGGCGGTGTGGCCGTCCACGGTGACCTCGTTGAACGTCGCGCCGCCGTCGGTGTTCGCCATGATCACGTCGGGCCGGCCGTCGCCGTCGGTGTCGGCCATGAGCGTGTCCATGTACCCGTCGCCGGTGGTGTCGGCCCGCACGTAGTCGATCCGGCCGTCGCCGGTGATGTCGCGCCCGGAGGTGTCCAGGGCGCCGTCGCCGCTGTGGTCGATCTGGAAGTGGTCGATCTCCCGGTCTCCGGTGGTGTCGGCCTCGTAGGTGTCGTACCGCCCGTCGCCGTCGGTGTCGACGGCGCCGACGTCGGCGTACCCGTCGCCGCTGGTGTCGGCGTAGACGGCGCCGTCCGTGTCGCTCTTGTCGCCGGCCGAGTCGATCCGGTCGCGGTAGTCGACGTTGTCGTCGAATGTGCCGTAGTCGTCGCTCATGGCGACCTCCATCGGTGCGCTGTAGGTCTTCAAGATATCCGGCCGCGCCGACCGTTCCGCTATCGGTGAAAGGTCTTGTCTCCCGTTGCGGCGGCATCGACCATGAGGGCATGACCACACCGCAACGAAGCCTGCTTGTCCTCGGCGGCACCGTGTACCTGTCCAAAGCGATCGCTCGGCAGGCCGTCGGCCGCGGTCACGACGTCACCGTCGCCGCTCGCGGTGAGAGCGGCGAGCCTCCGAAGGAGGTGGAGTTCGTCCGCGTCGACCGGTCCAGCGCCGAAGGGCTCGAGCCTCTGCGGGGCCGCTCCTTCGACGCGGTCATCGACGTGGGACGGGCGCCCGGGCAGGTCAAGCGGGTCCTCGACGTCTTGGGCGACGGCGTCGGGCACTGGACGTTCGTCTCCTCGATCTCGGTGTACGCCGACCAGTCGCGCACCGAGGGCGAGCTGCTCGAGCCGACCGATGCCGACTCCGACGATGCGGCCGTCGAGCTGTACGGGCGCAACAAGGTCGCCTGCGAGCACCTGGTGCGCGAACGCATGGGCGACAAGGCGTTCATCCCGCGTCCGGGCCTCATCGTCGGCGCGCACGACGTCGCCGACCGGCTCGGGTACTGGCTGCTGCGCATCGCCGAGGGCGGCGAGGTGCTCGCCCCCGGCAGGCCCGAGCGGCTGGTCCAGTGGATCGACGTGGAGGACTTCGCGGCGTGGATCCTCGACGCGGCCGAAGGCGGCATGTCCGGCACGTTCGACGCGATCGGCGAGCCGATGCCGATGGAGGCGCTCCTGAACGGCGTCGTCGACGCGCTCGCACGGCAGGGCGTCGTCACCGAGCGCCCGACGTTCACGTGGGTGCCGCAGGACTTCCTCATGGAGCTGGGTGTCGCCCCGTGGGCCGGGCCGGAGTCGCTGGGTCTGTGGTTGCCCGAGCCGGACTACGACGGGATGCTCGCCCGCGACGCCGGTCCGGCGTTCGAGGCCGGACTCCGGCCGTCCCCGCTGTCGACGACCGTCCAGCGGTGGTGGCGCGCCAACGCCGCATCGCCCGGGCTCGTCGCGGGTCTGTCGCGCGCGAAGGAGGGCGCGGTCCTCGGCGCCTGGCACGACCGCGAGCGCCGCTTCGAGGTCCCGAAGGCTCCGCCGGAGAGGAACGACGACCCCGCCTGAAGGACGGGGCCGTCGACGAGGTCGGTCACTGGCCGGGGTAAGGGCCCTGCGGCGGCTGCTGGCCGTAGGGCGGCTGCCCGTACGGCGGCTGGCCCGGGTAGTAGCCCTGCTCGGGCTGCTCCTTGCGGAAGTACGCATTCGAGGACGGCACCGCCAGCAGGATGATGATGACCAAGGACCCGACGATGAACAGCACCACCGAGATCCATTGCAGGGCGGTCAGCCACGCCGGGGTGGCGTCCATCATCGCCTGGGTCATGTCGTCGTTGTACTGCTCGCCGCTGACGGAGTACGTCGTCGCGCCGATCTGGTTGATCAGGCCGCCGAAGCCGCAGCAGGCCAAGCCGATTCCCGCGAGAATCCAGCTCATGATCCGCGCGGGCTGCTTGCCCTTGGCGTCGAACAGGCCCAGCACGGCGTAGAACGCCGCGAAAATGATATAGACCGCGGCGCCGATGACGAGCGAGACGGTCACCAGGGCCGAGACGTCTTGAGAGGTGAAGCCGGCGTCCGACAACGCCGGGTCGTTCACCAGCGCTTCTTCGACGGCGTCCTTGACGGCTCCCTGTGCCGCGAACTGGCCGATCGCCGTCACGACGAGGACCGCGGCCGTGAGGTACATCGTCCACACCACGACCGTGACCGACATCGGGCGCTGCTTCGGTTCGTGCGGCGGCGGCGGCGGTTGCTGCGGGTACTGCGGCGGCTGCGAATAAGCCATGTCGCTCTCCGTTTTCGTTGTCGGGCTGGGACCATCGTACGAATTCCGCGGCACCCGCGCCAGCGGTAGACGCGCGTTTCGAGGCGGGCTCGGCGCCGCGATGTGATCCGAAGCCGCGTCTGTGGCCCTTGTGCCCGATCACTAGGCTGGTCGGCAGTCCCGGTCACGGAAGCGAGACCCCATGCGCGGCCTGCTACTTCGCGGTATCCCCGCCCCGATCCTGTTGGCGGTGGCCGCCTTGTGGACCTTGGCGGCCGTCGGGCTCTTGGACTCGGGCCGGGACTGGAGCGCGTACACGGATCGGAGCGATGCGAACCCGATCACCGAGTTCTTTCTGCTCTCGCTGGTGTTCGCCGACTTGGTGAACGCCGTACTGGGACTGGCGATCCAATTTCACCAGAGGTGGGCGCGCTCGACGATCATCGTGCTGAGCGTCTTCCGTTCGGGGACCACGCTGATCGCGACGGTCGCCGGAGAAACCTCGCCGTACTTGCCGATCGCGATCAATATCGGGCTGATCGTGCTCATGCTGATGCCGTCGTCGGCGGCATGGTGCGACCGGTGAGTCCCGGTCTCGGCCCCGATTCACCGCCCGTTGTCGCGCATGGCCTTCCGCGGCGACATAGCGCCCGATCAATCTCCTGCCGCAGCGGACCTCAGTGCCGCGAGGCGATATCGGCGGGGTCGGGATCCAGCAGGAATAGACACATTTAATTGTCGGAATCGGACCACTATAATGGACCTATAAAGACAACTCGACGGTAACATATCGACAATTCGAACATGCTTTCTACCTGCGATGACATCGCATATCACACCACTGAACGCCTCACTCGATTTTGGCGTTAATTAACCAATTCGACATCGTCGGCGCGATACAGGTTTAGCCTCAAAACGTCAGATTCGCAACTCCAATGGAGGCAGATGTCGATGAGCATGTCCACGAAGAAGCGGGCAAAAGTCACGCGCCGCGTGACTACAGGAGTGGCCGCGGGCGCGGCCGTGGGTCTGGCGGTCGCGGGAGTCGCCGTGGCCGCTAGGAAGACCGAACAACCCATTCCTAAGCTCCCCGCACCGGGCGCTACCGTCGAGGTCGATCTCACCTCGAAGGGCATCGAACTGGCTTTTGTCGGTCAGAAGATCAATACCGGTCGGCTTCAGGGCAAGGCCACCTTCGAAATCGAGTCCAACAAGGGCGACCCCTCGTCGGTCCGTACGAAGGTGAGCGAGTTCTACCTGACCTCGCCCGCCCACATGGGAGGCGTCAGGATCGCCATCTCACCGACGGCCCGCGACCAGAAGGACCAGTCGGTGCTGCGACTCACCGAGTCGGGCTCGCCGAAGTTCCAACACACACTCACGCTGGGGCTGAGCATCACCGTGCGGTATCCCGACGTTCTGGGACTGCCGGCCGAGACCGACGAGCCGCTCTCGCTGACGGTCAAGGAGCCGGCGGAGCTGCTCGGCAAGCTGACCGGCTTCCCCGCCAAGGGAGCGGTCTACAAGATCAACGGCCCGACACCGCTGGCACTGCCAGGTCAGCCGGAGAACGACGTCGCGTCGATCTTGAGGTTCCCTTTGAAGGTGGAAGGGCTTTAGCCGACACCGCCGCGCCGCCGGGCGACATGTCCGGCGGTGCGACGCCGGTGCTCCCCCCGCTCAAGCGAAGCGAGTTCGGCCGGTCCGGCTCCGGGCCGATCAGATCTCCAGGTTGAGGCGGTATCCGCGCTTGATGACCGTCTCCACACACGAGCGGAGACGCACCGCGTCCCTCAGGCGGGTCACCGCCATCTCCACGGCGTGGCCGTCGGCGCCCCTCGGAAGGTATCCCAGCAGCTCGGCTCTGGAGAGCACCTTGCCGTTGGCGCTGGCGAGTGCCCTGATGACGGCCATCGGCGCCGGCGGAAGCTGGTACGGCTCGTCGTCGAGCAGCACCATGTGGCCGCGCAGCTCGATACGGTGGCCGGTGGCGAGCATCAGCCTGCGCGAGCGCTTCGGCAGCGCCGAGGCCACCGTGCGCACCAGCGAGCCCAGGCGGGCGCGCTGCGGCTGCACCACGTCCACCCCGAGTCGGACCAGCGGCGCCGCGGTCACCGGGCCCACCGCGACCGGGAGAACGCCGTTGTCCGCGGCCGGTGCGCGCAGGGCCTCCAGCATGTCCGCCGCCTGATCGCCCGCGATGCGCAGCAGCGCGTTGGCGGCCGGTGCGGAAGTGAACGTGACCGCGTCGATCCGCCGGGCGCAGATCGCGTCGACCAGTCGTTGGACCGGCGTGATGTCGGTCGGGAGCGTCCAGCGGTAGACCGGGACCGGCACGGCCGCGCCACCGCCGTCCCGGACCGTGCGGATGAAGTCCTCGGCCGGGTCCCCGTGCAGCTGGATCGCGACGCGCTGACCGTCGACGCCCCGCTCCTTGAGGTACTCCACGACTTCCGTGCCGGTCTCCGAGGGCGCCGTCCACACCTCGGTGAGCCCGGCCGCCCGCACCGCACCGAGGGCTTTGGGCCCCCGGCACAGGATCTGCGCGCCGTCCATGACGCGCAGCAGGTCCTCGCCCATGCCCCAGCCCTCGGCGGCCTCCAGCCAGCCGCGGAAACCGATCCCGGTCGTCGCCACGATCGTGTCGGGCGCCTCCCGGATCAGCTCCACGGTCGCGGCGCGCAGCGCCTCGTCGTCAGGCAGCGGCACGATCCGCAGGGTGGGCGCGACGATCGTGCGAGCGCCCCTGCGCTCCAGCAGCGTCGAGAGCTCTTCGGCCCTGCGCTGGGCGGTCACTGCGACGGTGTATCCGGTGAGCGGTGCCGACACCTGGTTCACTCCCGTTCCGGGCTGCGGCGGGGCAGCGGCGACGGCCATCAGGCGCTCGCCCCCACGTCAGCGGTGACACCGACGCGGACCATGCCATCGGCGATGTCGACGGCGTAGACCTCCAGCGCCACGCTCTCCTCGTCGAGACACCGGCCGCTCTTGAGCGAGAAGACCTGCTTGAGCAGCGGCGAGGCGACGGTGGGCTCCCCGCCCCGGTCGCCGACGATGCCGCGGCTCATCACGTACGCGCCGGTGAACGGGTCCCGGTTCGACAGCGCGAACAGGCTGTCGTCCGGGAGCCTGAACACGGCGACCTGCGTGCCGTCCGCGAGCAGCGCGGCGGCGCCCCGTCCCGGGAGGAGCCTGTCGAATGCGCATATGTCCTGCATGGTGGTTACTTCCTTTCCGGAGTGCCGAGCAGCACCGGCTGCACGTGCGAGCGGGCCGTCGTCCCCGCGGGGAACCGCTGTCCGCGAACGGTCTCGAACTCGATCGACGGGTCCGGGGTCTCGGGGGCGTTGACGAAGGACACGAAGCGCTGGAGCTTCTCGGGGTCGTCGAGGACGCCCTTCCACTCGTCGGCGTAATGCTCCACGTGTTCGGCCATGAGCGCGTCGAGCTCGCCGCAGATCCCCAGCTTGTCGTCCACGACTACCTCGCGCAGGTAGTCGATGCCGCCTTCGAGGGCATCGACCCACTTCGACGTGCGCTGGAGCCGGTCGGCCGTGGCGATGTAGAACATCAGGAAGCGGTCGATCGTCCGCACCAGCGTCTCGGAGTCCACGTCGGACACCAGCAGGTCGGCGTGGCGCGGCGTGAAGCCGCCGTTGCCGCCCACATAGAGGTTCCAGCCGTCCTCGGTGGCGATGACGCCGAAGTCCTTGCCGCGCGCCTCGGCGCACTCGCGGGCGCAGCCCGAGACCGCCGACTTGAGCTTGTGCGGGCTGCGCAGACCGCGATACCGCAGCTCCAGGTCGATCGCCATCTTGACCGAGTCCTGGACGCCGTAGCGGCACCAGTCGGTGCCCACACAGGACTTCACGGTGCGCAGCGCCTTGCCGTAGGCGTGGCCCGATTCGAAGCCCGCGTCGACCAGGCGGCGCCAGATCTTCGGCAGGTCCTCCACGCGGGCGCCGAACATGTCGATGCGCTGGCCGCCGGTGATCTTCGTGTAGAGCCCGAAGTCGCGGGCGACCTCGCCGATGACGATGAGCCTCTCGGGCGTGATCTCACCGCCGGGGATGCGCGGGACGACCGAGTAGGTGCCGTTGCGTTGCATGTTGGCGAGGAAGTGGTCGTTGGTGTCCTGGAGCGCGGCCTGCTCGCCCTCGAGGATGTGCCCGCCTCCCAGGCTCGCCAGGATCGACGCCACGGTGGGCTTGCACAGGTCGCAGCCGAGGCCGGAGCCGTGGCGGGCGATGAGCTCGCTGAACGTGGCGATACCGGTGACCTTGACGATGTCGAACAGCTCCGCCCGCGACTGGCCGAAGTGCTCGCAGATCGACTTGGACACCTCGACGCCGCCCTCGGCGAGGAGCTGCTTGAGCATCGGGACGCACGATCCGCAGCTCGTGCCGGCCTTGGTGCAGGCCTTGATCTCGCCCACGTCGTGGCAGCCGTCGTGGACGGCGCCCATGATCTCGCCCTTGGTGACCGCGTTGCACGAGCACACCTGCGCGGCGTCGGGCAGCGTGCCCTCGACCTCACCGGAGGACAGCAGGTCCGCCAGCTGCGCCGGGGCCTTCGCGCCGACGCCGGCGCGCAGCAGCGGGTAGGGCTCGGCGTTGCCGACGAGCATGCCGCCCAGCAGGGTCTGCGCGTCGTCGGAGAGGACCAGCTTGGCGTACACGCCCTCGACCGGGTCGAGGTAGGTCGTCGCGAGCGGGCCGTCCATCGCGCCGAACTGGGCGACGTCGACGCCGAGGAGCTTGAGTTTGGTGGACAGGTCCGCGCCGGGGAAGGTGGCCCCGCCGCCGGCGAGCCGGTCGGCGACGACCTCGGCCATCGCGTAGCCGGGGGCGACCAGGCCGAAGCAGACGCCTTCCATCGCGGCGACCTCGCCGATCGCGAACACGTCCGGGTCCGAGGTCTGGCAGGCGGTGTCGACGATGACGCCGCCGCGCTCGCCGACCTCCAGGCCGGCCTCGCGGGCGAGCCGGTCGGCGGGCCGCACCCCGGCGGCGAAGATGATGAGGTCGGTCTCGAAGGCGACGCCGTCCCGGTTGGTCTCCATGAGCAGGCGGTCGCCGGTCTCGGCGATCCTGGTGGCGCCGGTCGAGCAGTCGACGCGGATGTCGAGCTTCTCGATGTGCTGCTTGAGGATGCCGCCGCCGGCCTCATCGAGCTGGCGGGCCATGAGCCACGGCGCGAACTCCACGATCCGGGTCTCCAGGCCGAGCAGGCGCAGCGCGTTCGCGGCCTCCAGGCCGAGCAGCCCGCCGCCGATGACGACGCCGTGGCGCCTGCCGGCGGCGCGGGCCTTGATGGCCGCCAGGTCGTCGAGGGTGCGGTAGACGAACACGCCGTCGAGGTCGGCGCCCTCGACCGGCGGTACGAACGGGTAGGAGCCGGTCGCGAGCACGAGCTTGTCGTAGGCGTAGGCGCGCTGCGCCGTGGTGACGGTGCCGGCCTCGGTGTCCACGGCGAGCGCGGCCTCGCCGAGGCGGACGTCGACCCCCGGCAGCTCGGAGGCCAGGGACAGCTCCTCGGCGCTCACCCCGTCGAAGAACGCCGACAGCCGCACCCGGTCGTAGGCGGGACGCGGCTCCTCACAGAGGACGGTCACCTGCCATGACGGGTCGCGCTCGACGATCGCCTCCAGGAACCGACGGCCGACCATGCCGTCGCCGACGACTACCAATCGCTTGCTGCTCATGCTGATACCTCATTCAAGATCGCTGCGGCCTCGCCGATACCTGTAACGGTGTCGCCCAGCCACTTGCACACCCGGCCCACGTCGTCGACGCAGGTGCCGCAGCCGGTCGAGGCCTGGGTGGCCTCTGACAGCGCCTCCGGGGTCCGGGCTCCGGAGTGGAACGCGGCGGTCAATGCCTTCTTCGTGACGTTGTTGCAGCGGCACACCACGACCTCGTCGGCCATCGACGCGGGGCTGTCGGGCGCCACCGACACCGACTCGCCCGGACGGCCCGTCAGGAGCGTCCGGCGGTCGTGCGGGACCGGGTCGCCCGTGTCGAACAGCTGCACCACCTGCCCGACCATCGGGTTGTCGCCGAGCATGACCGCCCCGGCGAGGCGGCCCTCCTCGTCGATGACCAGGCGGGCGTAGGTGCCGCGGGCGGGGTCGGCGAAGGAGACGACCTCGTCCCCCTCGACCTGCCCCATCGCGGCCAGATCGATCCCGGCGGCCTTGAGCCGGGTGACCAGGCGCGAGCCGGTGTAGGACGCGTCCGGATCCACTCCGGACAGCAGGTCGGCGACCACGTCGGCCTGCTCCCAGGCGGGCCCGACGAGCCCGTAGGGGATGCCGCGGTGCTCGGCGCAGTCGCCGACGGCGAACACGTCGTCGTGCGAGGTGCGGCACTGGTCGTCGATGACGACCCCGCGGTTGACCTTGAGCGCCATGGCCTCGGCGAGCTCCGTGTCGGGGCGGATGCCGCAGGAGACGACCATGAGCTGGCCGGTGACGGTGCGCCCGTCGGCCAGCACCAGCGTCAGCCCGTCGTCGCCGTGGATGACGCGGGTGGTCTGGGCGTCGGTCACCGAGCGCACGCCGAGCTCGGCGTAGGTGTCGGCGAGGACCCGCGCGCCGAGCGGGTCGAGCTGGCGCTCCATGAGGTGGCCGCCGGCGTGGACCACGGTGACGTCCATGCCGCGCCCGGCGAGGCCGCGGGCGGCCTCGAGGCCGAGCAGTCCGCCGCCGAGCACCACCGCGCTGGCGCGGTTCTCGGACTCGGTGAGGATCCGGCGGGCGTCCTCGATGGTGCGCAGGACGTAGGCGCCGGTGGGGAGCGGGTCGAGCCCGGGCACCGGCGGCACGAACGCCTCGGCGCCGGTGGCCAGGACGAGCTTGTCGAAGGCAGTGCCGCCCACGGTCTTGGCGTCGAGGTCGACGTGTTCGACGGCCTCGCCGAGACGCAGTTCGACGTGCTCGGGCGGGGTGGGCAGCGCGATCTCGTGCTCTGACTGCTTCCCGGCGATCATGCTGGAGAGCAGGATGCGGTTGTAGGCGGCGTTGGACTCGGCACCGAAGACGGTGACTGATACTCCGCGCCGGCCGAGCTCCCGGGCGATTCGTGCCCCGGCCATCCCGTAGCCGACGATGGCGACCTTCACGCGCTGGACCTCCCGCAGTCTCGATATGGCAGGCGGTGCTGCCATGGGTGGGACTCTGCTGGCGGCGCGGGTGCGGCGGCATCGGCGCTCGCCGTCCCCGCGCTGTCGCGGCGACCGCGCTGTCTGACCTCGACGGATCTCCAGCGTCGCCCGGGGCTGTTACACACCCGGGCGAGCTGTGTTTCGCGCGTGCTAAGTAGTCCTCACGCCGGCGCCGCAGCGTCCCGAAAGACGCGCCTCCACAGCGAACACACGCCCGTCTAGACGCTTTTGCCCGTCACCCGTATCGGGGGTGGTGATCATGAAGGGGGCAACTTACAGTGATATAGCGCGCAAACAAACGTTTCACGTTCTAAGGAGCGTTATGTCTGCATCCGATCCCTATGTCCTGCCCGTGTGCTATCTGCCGTATCCGGCACGGCTCAACCCGAACCTCGAAAGGGCCCGCACCCACGCCCGCGTCTGGGCGAAGGAGATGGGCATGCTCGACGCCCCCGCCGCCGACGGCGGCGTCATATGGGACGAGGCCGAGCTCGAACGCCACGACTACGGGCTGCTGTGCGCCTACACCCACCCGGACTGCGGCGCCGAGGCCCTCGAACTCATCACCGACTGGTACGTCTGGGTGTTCTTCTTCGACGACCACTTCCTGGAGGCGTTCAAGCGCACCAGGGACACCGCCGGCGCGAAGGCCTACCTCGACCGGATCCCGATGTTCATGCCGCTGGACCTCGGCCCGGTGCCCGAGCCGACGAATCCGGTCGAGGCCGGCCTGGTCGACCTGTGGGCGCGCACGGCGCCGGAGATGTCGATGGGGTGGCGCCGCCGCTTCACCGTCAGCACCGTCAACCTCCTCATGGAGTCGCTGTGGGAGCTGGCGAACATCAAGACCGACCGCGTCGCCAATCCGATCGAGTACATCGAGATGCGCCGCAAGGTCGGCGGGGCGCCGTGGTCGGCGAACCTGATCGAGTACGCGGTCGGCGCCGAGGTGCCCGACGCGATCGCGGCCGAGCGTCCGCTGCGGGTCCTGCGCGACACGTTCGCCGATGCCGTCCACCTGCGCAACGACCTGTTCTCCTATCAGCGTGAGGTCACCGAGGAGGGCGAGAACGCCAACGCGGTGCTCGTCTTCGAGCGCTTCCTCGGCTGCGAGACGCAGCGGGCCGCGGACCTGGTGAACGACATCCTCACCAGCCGGCTCCACCAGTTCGAGAGCACCGCGCTCACCGAGATGCCGCTGCTGTGCGCCGACCAGGGCGTCACGCCGCCCGAGCAGGCCGCGGTCGCCCTGTACGCCAAGGGCCTCCAGGACTGGCAGGCCGGCGGCCACGAGTGGCACATGCGCTCGAGCCGGTACATGAACGACGCCGCCGAGCGGGTGCTCGGCGGACCCAACGGCCTGGGCACCTCGGCGGCGCGCGTCGCCGCCTCGGGCCCGCGCCAGCACGCTCGCGAGCCGTTCCGGCAGGTCGGCCCGACGTCGATTCCCGACTTCCACATGCCGTTCGAGCTTCGGCTCAACCCGCACCTGGAGGGCGCCCGGCGGCACAACGCGGAGTGGGCCGCCACGATGGGGATGCTCGATCCCGACCCGCTGCGGCCGGGCTCGGGGCTGTGGGAGCGGCGCGGTTTCGAGGGCATGGACCTCGCCTTGTGCGCGGCGGGGATCGACCCGGACGGATCGCCCGAGGAGCTCTACTGCTCGTCGGACTGGCTGGCATGGGGCACCTACGGCGACGACTACTATCCGAGGATCTTCGGACGAGGCCGCGATCTGGCGGCGGCCGTCGCGCAGAACCGGCGGCTCTCGCAGTGCATGCCGAACGATCTCGGGGCGGCGCCGGAGCCGACGAACCCGCTCGAGGCGGGCCTGTCCGACCTGTGGCGGCGCACGGCCGTCGAGCTGAGCGAGACGGGCCGCGCCGAGTTCAAGGCGGCCGTGGAGACGATGCTCGAGGGCTGGCTGTGGGAGCTGCACACCGCGTCGCAGAACCGCGTTCCGGACCCGGTCGACTACGTCGAGATGCGCCGGGCCACGTTCGGCGCGGACATGACGATCAGCCTGGCGCGATTGACGACCGGTCGACTGGTGCCGGACGAGGTCTACGCCTCGCGGCCGGTGCGCGAGCTGGAGAACAGCGCCGTGGACGCCGCCTGCCTCATCAACGACCTCTTCTCGTACCAGAAGGAGGTCGAGTTCGAAGGCGAGATGATCAACGGCCTCGTGGTGGTCGAGGAGTTCCTCGAGTGCTCGAAGGACGAGGCCGCGGGCGTGGTGGCCGACCTCGTCTCGGCGCGGATCAGGCAGTTCGAACTGGTCGCCGCCACGGAGTTGCCGGTGCTCACCGAGGAGTTCGGACTCGACGCCGGCGCGACCGCGGCGCTGGAGGCCTACGTCGCCGACCTGCGCTACTGGGTCGCGGCCATCCTGAACTGGCACCGGGAGTGCACCCGCTACCGCGAGGAGGAACTGCGCTCAGGGCGGCGCATGGAGGTCATGCGTCGCCCCGGCCCGCCGGAGGTCACGTTCGGCGTCCGACCGACGCCGCCGCTCCGGCGGTAACCGCGAAGGCGAACATCGCGGCCATCATGCGGCGCTTGGTCTCCGTCGAGTCCGACGGTTCGGACCCGGACGCCGACGCAGGCTCCTCGATGGCGAGCCCGGCCGGCAGCGGGCCGAGGTCCGGAGGCGGCGACGAGGCCGGCGCGAAGGGCGTCGACGGCGCCGGAGGTTCGGGCGAAGTCGAGGCGGGGGGCTCGGGCACCGGTTCGGGCGAAGCCGAGGCGGGAGGCTCGGGCGAAGCCGAGGCGGGAGGCTCGGGCGCCGGAGGCACGGCCGAGGAACCAGAAGGCGTCGGTTCGGGCCGGCCCGGCGAGGCCGAGGGCTCGGCGGACGTGGGCGTCGGTGAGGGACACGACGGGTCCGGGGATTCGGAAGGAGGGGCGGGCGTGGGCGAAGGCGGCTCGGGAGCAGGCGGCTCCGGCGAAGGGGGTTCAGGCGCCGGCGGCTCCGGTGAGGGGCACGGCAGCAGCGGCAGCAGCGGCAGGTCGATGCAGATGCCGATCTCGATGTCGATGACCTGGGCCTGGGCCCCGGTGGAGAACGCCAGCGCGGTCCCGGCCGTCGCGAACGCGGTCGCGAGCACGAGCAGCGCCCGGCGGATCACCTGAGGCTCCCGGGAGCCTTATCCCTGAATATCGTATTCATGACTCACATTCTGTTTTACGAACTTTAAGGCTGTCAATGGCAATCTGGTGGGAAAGCCTGGTATTCACCCTCTCGGTGGTGGCGGCGGTCAGTGTGCTCGTCGCGCTGCTCCAGCGTTTCGCGCCGCCGACCGACCGTGAACGCAACAACGAGATCGGCACGACGCTGTTCGAGCTCATCACGGTGCTGTACGCCGTCGTCCTGGCGTTCGTGCTCATCACCGCGTGGGAGAACCGCAATGAGGCAGGGCACGTGACCTATCAGGAGGCCGACGCGCTCGTGGAGGTGTACTGGGCGGCCGCGTCGCTGCCCGAAGAGGAGCGCACCGCCACCCGGGCGGCGGTGCGCGAGTACACCGAGCTGGTCGTGGGCGAGGAGTGGGACTCGATGAGCGGGCTCAGGCCCGTCGACACCGACGGGGTGCTGCTCATCGATGAGATGCGCGCCCCGCTGGCGGCGAACCAGCCGGACGACGAGGTCGTCCAGAGCCGGCTCGACGACGCCCGCGATCAGATCCGCGCCGTCGCCGAGTACCGCACCGACCGGCTGTTCCAGGCGCAGCGCGGCCTGTCCGGCTCGATGTGGAGCGTCCTGCTGCCCGGCGCGCTGCTGGTCCTCATCGTGTCGTTGACGCTCGGCACGCCCACGCGCCGGTTCCAGTACGTCCTGGTCGGCCTGATCTCGGGCATGGTGGCGCTCATGCTCTTCGCCACCTACGAGCTCGAATACCCGTTCAGTCGCGGTGGGGCCGTCGGTCCCGACGCCTTCGAGACCGCGCTGGAGCGCTTCGACGAGATCGATGCGCATTATACGGACCTATGATGCATTAGGGGTTGATAGACCGAAATACACCTGATAGTCCTATAACTACCATTGAGCACCATACGCCCTAGCGTGAGGAAGCATTCCCATGTCCGATTCGGTACTCGTCAACACGACTCCCCCGGCTCACACCGACAACGGCCGATCCGAAGCCACCAGCCTCTCGACGGCCGCGGCCCGGAACCTCGCCTCCACCACCAAATCGGCCCCGCAGATGCAGGAGATCACCTCCAGGTGGCTGCTGCGCGTCCTGCCGTGGGTCCAGACCTCCGGCGGCACCTACCGGGTCAACCGGCGCCTGACCCACACCGTGGGCGACGGCCGCGTCGAGTTCACCACCGAGGGCGCGAGCGTCCAGGTCATCCCGCGCGAGCTCGGCGAGATCGCGCAGCTGCGGGGCCTCGGCGACGAGGCCGCGTTCGAGGCGATCGCCGACCGCTTCGAGCAGCGCGAGCTCGAGCCGGGCGACCTCCTCGCCCGCAGCGGCGAGCCGGTCGACGGCCTGCACCTCATCGCCCACGGGCGCGTCGAGGAGCAGGCGTCGGGACCCTACGGGGACCGGGCGTCGCTCGAGGTGCTCATCGACGGCGACCACCTCGGCGAGACGGCGCTCATCGAGCCGCATCCGGAGTGGGACCGCGACGTCGTGGCCGCCACGCCGACCACGGTGCTCACCCTGCCGGCGGAGGCCATCGCGGAGCTGATCGAGCGCATCCCGACGCTGGCCGGGCACCTCGAGCGGTACAAGTCCGGGCTCTCGGCCAGGTCCAACAAGTACGGCGAGGCCGCGATCGACATCGCGGCGGGGCACGACGGCGAGCCGGACCTGCCGCGGACGTTCGTCGACTACGACCTCGCGCCGCGCGAGTACGAGCTGTCCGTGGCGCAGACGGTGCTGCGCGTCCACACGCGCGTCGCCGATCTGTACAACAAGCCGATGAACCAGATGGAGCAGCAGCTCCGGCTCACCGTCGAGGCCCTGCGCGAGCAGCAGGAGGACCAGATGGTGAACAACCGCGGCTTCGGGCTGCTCTACAACGCCGCGCTCGAGCAGCGCATCCCGACGCGGACGGGACCGCCCACGCCGGACGACCTGGACGAGCTGCTCAGCCGGCGCCGCAAGCCGGAATACCTGCTGGCCCACCCGAAGGCCATCGCCGCGATCGGCCGCGAGTGCAGCAAGCGGGGCCTGTACCCGTCGACGGTGGAGTTCCACGGGCACCACATCCCGGCGTGGCGGGGCGTGCCGATCCTGCCGTGCAACAAGATCCCGATCTCGTCGTCGCGCACCACCTCGATCCTGTGCATGCGCACCGGCGAGGACGAGCAGGGCGTGGTCGGGCTGCACCAGACCGGGCTGCCCGACGAGTACGAGCCGGGCCTGTCGGTCCGATTCATGGGCATCGACGAGAAGGCCGTGATGTCCTACCTGGTGTCCGCCTACTTCTCGGCGGCGGTCCTCGTGCCGGACGCGCTCGGCATCCTCGAGAACGTCGAACTCGGCCGCTGACGTCATGACCCGGGCGGCCGGGGGTACTCCCCGGCCGCCCGCACCCGATCCCGACCATCGACCAGGAGGCCCAATGACCGTTCTGACCGACCGCTACGCCGCCGAGCGCGAGGCCATCGACTCAGGGCTGCGGTCCGCCGTCGACCGACTTCCCGCCGCGGCCTCCCGTGTCGCCGCATACCACTTCGGATGGACCGAAGCCGAAGGCGGTGGCGGCTGCGGCAAGGCGCTGCGCCCGCTGCTGACGCTCCTGTCCGCCAAGGCCGTCGGCGGGGACTGGCGCCCCGCCGTCCCGGCGGCGGTGGCCGTGGAGCTGATCCACAACTTCTCGCTCGTCCACGACGACATCATCGACCGCGACGCGCTGCGCCGGCACCGCCCGACGGTGTGGAAGGCGTTCGGGACGACCGACGCGATCCTCATCGGGGACGCCATGCACGCCCTGGCGTTCGAGGTCCTGGCCGACACCGGCGGGGAGGCCGCCGCCGAGGCGGTCGGGCGGCTCGCCGCCACCGTTCGCACGCTCATCGAGGGACAGCTTGCCGACACGGTCTTCGAACACCGCGAGGGGGTGGGGCTGGCCGAATGCGTCGCCATGTCGGAGGCCAAGACGGCCTCGCTCATGGGGTGCGCGACCGCGCTCGGGGGGCTGTACGCGGGCGGCACGGAGGCGCAGGTGCTGGCGCTGCGGGACTTCGGGCTCCGGATGGGCCTGGCGTTTCAGCACGTCGACGACCTGCTGGGGATCTGGGGCGATCCGGACGTGACCGGCAAGCCGGTGTACTCGGATCTGCGCAACCGCAAGAAGTCGCTGCCGGTGACCGCCGCGCTCGGCGCGAGCGGCCCGGAGTCGGCCGAGCTGGCGCGGCTCTACGGCGGCACGGCGAAGCTGGACGAGTCGCGGCTGCGGCGCGCCGCCGAGCTGGTCGAGGCCTGCGGCGGGCGGCGGGCCAGCGAGTCCGCCGCCAAGACGCTCACCGCCTCGGCCGCCGCGGGCCTGGCGACCGCCGGACTCCGCCAGGAGGCGGTCGCGGAGCTGAGCTCTTTGGCCGCGAGCACCATCGGGAGGACGAGGTGAACGGCTCCCGCCGAGTGCTGCTGCCGTCCCCGCGCTCGTTCTGCGCCGGGGTGGAGCGGGCGATCGACATCGTGGAACGGCTGCTGGAGCGGTACGGGCCGCCGGTCTACGTGCGCAACCAGATCGTCCACAACGCGCATGTCGTCGGCGATCTCGAATCGCGCGGCGTGGTGTTCGTGTCCGATCTGGACGAGGTGCCTCCCGACGCGCTCGTGGTGTTCTCTGCGCACGGGGTGGCTCCGGCGGTCGCCCACGAGGCGGTCGATCGCGGGCTCGACGCGGTCGACGCGACCTGCCCGCTGGTGGCGAAGGTCCACAGCGAGGCGAGGCGGGCCGCCGACGGCGGCGACACCGTCATCCTGATCGGACACGCCGGCCATGAGGAGGTGGTCGGCACGACGGGCGTGAGACCGGAGCGGACGGTGCTGGTCGAGCGGGTCGAGGACGTTGATCACCTGGTCGTCGACGATCCGGACCGGCTCACGTACCTGGCGCAGACGACGCTGGCGGTCGCCGAGGTCGAGCGGATCGCCGCCGCGCTGCGGCGGCGCTTCCCGAAGATCAAGGCGCCGAAGACCGACGACGTCTGCTACGCCACCACGAACCGGCAGTCGGCATTGGCCGCCGTGGTGGAGGAGGCGGACGTGGTGCTGGTGGTCGGCTCGGTGAACTCCTCGAACTCGAACCGGCTGGTGGAGCTGGCGAGGGAGGCGGGCACGGAGGCGCACCTCATCGACGGCGCCCACCAGATCGATGCGGCTTGGCTGGAAGCAGCCGAAACGATAGCCGTGACGGCAGGGGCCTCGGCACCGCCGGCCCTGGTGGACGAGGTGGTGGCGGCGATTGCGACGCAGGGCCCGATCGAGGTGATCGAACGGAACATCGCGGAGGAGAACGTGGAGTTCCTCCTCCCCCAGCGCCTCCGATGAAACGG
>NZ_BAAHCB010000004.1:102248-132875 GCF_054776215.1 Glycomyces tarimensis | reverse complement strand
TGGGGCGGACCCCCCGGGCGCTACGGGTTGTGGAAGACGACCTCGGGCCAGTCCTCGTTCGGGCCCTGGAGGATCGGTGCGCCCTCACCGCGCAGGTGCTCGTCGGCGAACGCGGTCACGTGCGCGCGGGTGAGCCGGTCGGCGTAGCGCCCGTCCATTTCCTGGAGCGGCAGTCCGAACTGCGCGCCCAGCGGCGCGAGGTCGGTGAAGGAGCTGTGCGTGGTGCCGTCCACGGTGATCCACCGCTTCCAGCCGTCCAGCTTCTTCCACGCCTTCGTCCACGTCTTGTCCTCGCCCGGCCGCCCGTGCTCTTCGGCGCCGACGATGAGGAACGGCCGCTCCAGCTTGTGCGCGTCCAGCCCGAAGAACGTGCCGTCGAGATTGAATCCGGCGTCGAAGCGCTCGTCGGCGTGCATCGCCCGGTGGCCGCTCGCGCCGCCGATGGAGTGGCCGCCGACCACGACGCGCTCGGCGTCGATGACGCCGGCGTCCTCCCAGGCGGCGTCGTCGCCGGTGAGCTCGTCGAGCGCGAACGACAGGTCCTCGGCCCGGTTCGGCGTGATCTGGTCGTAGTCGTCGGTCGCGCAGGCGACGCATTCGGTGGTGCGGTCGGGGAAGCTGATCGGTGCCTCGTAGTTGTGGCCGACGGCGGCCACCACGTAGCCGTGGCCGGCCAGCTCCTCGGCGATGCCGGTGAGCGTGGCGCGCGGGAACGAGAAGCCCGGCGACAGCATCACCAGCGGCAGCGGCCCGTCGTCGGCGAGCGGCTCGGCGTCGGCCACGGAGTTCGTCTCCACGGAGGCGAGCAGGTCCGCGGGGACCTCGAGCTGCGCGCCGAACCGCGCCGACTCCTCGGCGGTCATGTACGGCGCGGCCCGGCCCTCCTCGTCGGTCGGGTACCACATGGTGACCATGAGCTCCCGGTCCTCTTCGGGCACCCAGATGTCGGCTCGGTCCTCGTCGACGAGGTGGAGCGTGGTGGTCCCGGTGTCGTATTCGCCGCTCGGCTCGGGGATCGCGAGCGCGGCGCGCTCGGCTCCGGCGTCGGCCGTCTCGGCGTGGGCGATGGTCGTGGAGGCCGCGACACCGACCGCGGCGAGTGCGGCGGCGATCATGAGTTCATGTCTCATGGGTTCACACTAGGCCCGCGAAGGCCTTGTCCCCCTGGGTAGAATGACCGGTCCGCCTCCGTCTTTCGGCCGAGCTCAGGGCTTGGAGGCCGGCGCGATCTTCACCGCGCAGACCTTGAACTCGGGCATCCGCGAGATCGGGTCGAGCACATCGGACACGGCGGCGTTCGCGTTGGCCGCCCCCGGGAAGTGGAACGGCGAGAACACCGTGTCCGGGCGGATGTCGGCCGACAGCCGCGCCGGTGCGGTGTAGGAGCCGCGCCTGGAGGTCACCCGCACCCAGTCGCCGTCGTTGACGCCGTGGCGCACGGCCGCGTCGGGGTGGATCTGGAGGAACTGCTCACCGTCGAGCGAGCCGATCAGGCGCGTCTGCGCGCCCGACTGGTACTGCGTCAGCACGCGTCCGGTGGTCAGGTACAGCGGGTAGACGTCGTCGCGGCGCTCGGCCGGGTGCCGGAAATCGACGGCGACGAACTTGGCGCGCCCGTCGGCCGTGCCGAACTCGAAGTCGGCGAACATGCGCGGTGTGCCGCCGTGGTCGGGCGCGGGCACCGGCCACTGGAGCGTCCGCTCCTCGAGCCGCTCGTAGGTGACGCCGGAGTAGTCGGCCTTGCCGCCGGCCGAGGCGCGGCCGAGCTCTTCGAAGACGGTCTCCGGGTCGGTCGAGTACTCGCCGGGCGCGTCGAGTCGATCGGCCAGCTCCTTCATCACCCACAGGTCGGAGCGGACGTTGTCGGGGGCGGGCCGCAGTGCGCGGCGGCGGATGATGCGGCCCTCGAGGTTCGTCATGGTGCCGTCTTCCTCGGCCCACTGCGTGACCGGCAGGACGACCTCGGCCAGCGCCGCGGTCTCGGACATGACGAAGTCGAACGACACCAGCGACTCCAGGGCCCGCAGACGATCGGAGACGCGGGCGGCGCGCGGCGCGGAGACGGCCGGGTTCGAGCCGAGCACGAACAGCATCTTCACCTCGTCGCCGCACTTGCGCAGCAGCTCGACGGCGGAGACGCCGGCTCCGGGCAGCGCGTCGGGCTCGACGCCCCAGACGGCGGCGACGTGCTCGCGCGCGGCCGGGTCGGCGATGGAGCGGTAGCCGGGCAGCTGGTCGGCCTTCTGGCCGTGCTCCCTGCCGCCCTGCCCGTTGCCCTGCCCGGTGATGCAGCCGTAGCCCGAGGACGGTTTCCCCGGCAGGCCGAGGGCGAGTGCGAGGTTGATCCAGGCGGTGACGGTGTCGACGCCCTTGGCGTGCTGCTCGGAGCCGCGCGCGGTGAGGATGGCGACCTTGCGTCCTCGGCGAGCTCGCGAGCCGTCGAGTCGGCTCTGCGACAGGAGTCGGGCGGTGGCGTACAGGTCGGGGACGGATACGCCGGTGATGCGCTCGACGAACGCGGGCCAGTAGCCGGCGGCGGTCTGGCGGACCTCGTCGAAGCCGTCGGTGTGGGCGTCGATGTAGTCGTGGTCGATGTAGCCCTGCTCGATCGCGATGTGCAGCAGGCCGTTGGCGAGCGCGAGGTCGGTGCCCGGCTGCGGCTGGAGGTGGAGCTGGGCGGCCTCGGCGGTGGCGGTGCGGCGCGGATCGACGACCACGAGTTCCGCGTTGGTGAGATAGCGCATGAACGGCGGCATCGTCTCGGCCGGGTTGGCGCCGACGAGCATGACCACGTCGGAGTCCCTGAGGTCCTCGGTCGGGAACGGCAGACCGCGGTCGATGCCGAAGGAGCGGTTGAGCGCTCCCGCCGCCGAGGACATGCAGAACCGTCCGTTGTAGTCGATGTGCTTGGTGCCCAAAGCCAGACGCGTCCACTTGCCGAGCTGGTAGACCTTCTCGTTGGTGAGTCCGCCGCCGCCGAAGACGCCGACGGCGTCCTTGCCGTGCTCGGCCTGGACCGCGCGGACCTTCGCGGCGACGTGGTCGAGCGCGGTCTCCCAGGAGACGGGCTCGCCGCGCAGCAGCGGCGAGGTGACGCGCCCGGGGTGGTCGAGCAGTTCGGGCGCCGTCCAGCCCTTCTTGCACATGCCGCCGCCGCGCGGCGCGGCGGTGACCGCGCCGGCCTCGTCCTCCTCCAGCCGCATGCCGCACTGGAGCGCGCAGTACGGGCAGTGGGTGTCGGCGGTGCGGACGACGGGGAGGCTGGTGCGAACGCTCATGAGGCGAGTGTGCGCTCGGGCGGTTACATCGCCACGAGCCGAGTGTTTCCGGGATGCTAAGTGGCCCGCAATCTCCGGACTCGGCGATTGCGGGCACCGGTGCGGCATGCGGTGCTAGACCTTCGCGTAGGCGAGGCTGGGGGCGCGGTCGAGGAAGACCTTGCGCTGGTAGAACCACCAGTTCATGAACAGGAAGACCGCGTAGCCGCCGAGGAAGACGTACATGGCGGTCACGACCGAGCCGGTCTGCTCGTTCGAGACGCGGAAGCCCTGGTTGATGAGGAAGCCGCCGAAGGCGCCGATCGCGGAGATCCAGCCGAGCGCCGCCGCGGTGAGCTTCTTGGCCCGCACGACCTCGTCCGCGCTGGTCTCACGTCCGACTGCCGCGGCGGCCTCGGCCTGGAAGATCGCCGGGATGGACCGGTACGTCGATCCGTTGGCGACGCCGCTCATCAGGAACAGCACCATGAAGGCGACGAAGAACAGCGGGAAGGAACCGGTGTCGATGCCGCCGATCGCGGCGAGGACGGCGGCGCCCATGAGGACGAACGAGGTGCTCGTGATCGGGGCACCGGCCCACTTGTCGGCGAGCCACCCGCCGACCGGGCGCGAGACCGAGCCGATCAGGGGGCCGAGCGCGGCCAGCCACAGCGACTGGAACTGGGGGAACTCGATCTGGATGACCAGCGGGAACGCGAAGGAGTAGCCGATGAACGAGCCGAACGTGCCGATGTAGAGCACGCTCATCACCCAGGTGTGCTTGCGCGTCAGCGCCGGCAGCTGCCGCCGGATCGGGGTGCGCGAGACCGCCAGGTTGTCCATGTGGCGCCAGGCCATGAACGCGGCGACGACTCCCAGGACCATCCACAGCAGCGGCACATTGTGCAGCCAGATGCTGTCCCCGGCGTCGTTGGTGCCCTGGGAGGCGCCGAAGAGGCCCAGCGCGATCACGAACGGGCCGACGAACTGCACGGCCGGGACGCCGATGTTGCCGCCCGCCGCGTTGACGCCCAGGGCCGTGCCGCGATACCGCTCCGGATAGAAGAAGGAGATGTTCGCCATCGAGGACGCGAAGTTGCCGCCCCCGAATCCGGCGGCCACGCCCGCGACGATGAACAACCAGTACGGGGTGCCCGGCGTCATCAGGCAGTAGGCGAGCAGCGAGGTCGGGATGACCAGCAGCGCGGCCGAGACGACGGTCCAGTTTCGCCCGCCGAAGACCGCCACGGCCGCGGTGTACGGGATGCGCAGGAACGATCCGACGAGGTTCGGCACGGCGGTGAGCCAGAACAGTTGACTGGTGGTGAAGCCGAACCCGGCGGCGGCGAGGTAGGGGGCCACGATGCTGAACATGACCCACACCGAGAAGCCGAGGTGTTCGGCGATCACCGACCACAGGAGGTTGCGCCGCGCGACCTTCTTGCCGGTCGACCGCCAGAAGGCCTCGTCGTCGGGCCTCCAGTCGGTGATCCAGCCCTTGCGTGCGACCGCCGGCTCCTCGGCCGCGGTCTCGGTCATCGTCACTGTCATGTCCACCACCGTCGCCCAGCGGCGTTGCCGCCGCGTGCGGCAGCTGTACCGCGACGATGAAGTTCGGCTCACGGCTCTGTTACGGAGGGTGTGAACGGGCGACCTCGCGGAAGGCCGAGAAGCCCGTCACATCGGGGCATGGCATAGCGTTGACGGCTATGGACGCCGCCATTGAGGTCACCGACCTCCACAAGACCTACCGCGGCCGCAAAACCGGAGAGGTCCGCGCCGTCGACGGCGTGAGCTTCCGAGTCGGCGAAGGCGAGTTCTTCGGCATCCTCGGCCCCAACGGGGCGGGGAAGACGACCACGCTGGAGATCGTCGAGGGCCTGCGCAAGCCCGACAGCGGCGAGGTGCGCCTGCTCGGGCAGTCACCGTGGCCGCACTCGCCCGCGCTGACCAGCCGCATGGGCGTGCAGCTCCAGGCGTCGGCGTTCTTCGAGTTCCTGACGGTGCGCGAGCAGATCGAGACGTTCGCCGAGCTCTACGGCGCCGACGCGAAGCGGGCGGCCGCGATGCTCGACGAGGTGGGCATGAGCGAGCACGCGAACGTCCGGTGCGAGAAGCTCTCGGGCGGCCAGCAGCAGCGCCTGTCGCTCGCCTGCTCGCTGGTGGGCGATCCCGAGCTGGTGTTCCTCGACGAGCCCACGGCCGCGCTCGACCCCCAGGCGAGGCGGAACCTGTGGGACCTGATGCGCGCCATCAACGCCGAAGGCCGCACCGTGGTGCTCACGACGCACTACATGGAGGAGGCCGAGGCGCTGTGCGACCGGGTGGCGATCATGGACTACGGCAAGATCCTCGCCGTGGACTCGCCCGCGGGGTTCATCCGCGACCTGGACGCGCCGACGCGCATCACCGTGGCCGCCGGCCAGCTGAGCGACGAGCGCGTCAAGGAGCTGGCCGCCGACGAGACGGTGACCTCCGATGACGCCGCGGTCGTGTTCGAGACGCGAGACGCCCGGGCGCTGCTGACGGCGCTGGCCTCGGACGGGGCCCTGGAGGGCCTGGCGGTGCGGACGGCGAACCTCGAAGACGTGTTCTTGCAAGTGACCGGACGGGAGTGGCGGGCATGACGGTGGACGCACCCGAACGGGCGAGGGTCGGCGGCGGCCGCAGGGCCTATGTCAGCCTGGTCAAGGCCGTGGGCCGCGGCTGGCTGCGCGATCGCAGCCAGGTGTTCTTCACGATCCTGCTGCCACTGATGTTCATGGTGCTGCTGTCGAGCGTCTTCGGTACGAGCGACTCGACGGTGCCGCGGGTGGTGACGGTCGGCGAGGTCCCCGTCCTCGCCGAGGCCGACGAGGGCGAATTCGCGATCTCCTCGGCCGGCGACCTGGACGCCGCGCTCGCGCGGCTGGAGGAGGGCGAGGCGGACGCGGCGGTGATCCAGCAGGGCCGGACGGTGACGATCTACCACTCCCAGAGCAACTCCACGGCCGGCGCCATCGCGCTGGGGCGGCTCACCGCGCTGGTGGACGAGGCGAACGTGGAGCGATTGTCGGCGGCGGCCCCGGACGAGCCGGTGCTCACCGTCGACACCGCCGCCGCCGAGGACACCTCGGCCAAGCCGATCCAGTACCTGGCGCCGGGCATCCTCGCCTGGGGCATCGCGATCTCGGGCGTGTTCGGGGCGGCCGGGACGATCGTGGACTGGAAGCGCGACAAGCTGCTGCGTCGGCTGCGGCTCACGCCGGCTTCGGTGCGGACGTTCGTCGGCGCGAAGATCTCGGTGAACCTCATCGTCGCGGTGGCGCAGACGGTGCTGTTCCTGGCCGTCGCCGCGGTCGGCTTCGGCCTGGAGCTGTCGGTGTGGAGCTGGTTCGCGGTGCCGCTGGTACTGCTGGGCACCCTGGCGTTCCTGGCGATCGGCGTCGTCGTCGGCGGGATCGCCCAGACGGGACCGGGAGCGGCCGGACTGAGCAACCTGGTGACGATGCCCATGGCGTTCGTCTCGGGCGCGTTCTGGCCGCTCGCGCTGTCGCCGTCGTGGGTGCAGGCGCTCTCGTACTGCTCACCGATGCGCTATCTCAACGAGGCGCTGCGGGCGGTCGTGGTCTACGGCGAACCGCCCACGGCGGTCCTCCCCGAGATCGGCTTCCTGGCGGTCTTCGCCGCCGCGGTCGCGGTCATCTCGTGGAAGACGTTCAAATTCGACGAGCTCTAGGCGCGTCGCCGCCGAGACCCGCGTTGCATGGAAGCCAACATGACCTCCCGTTGCCGACCGCTGATGCCGGCATCGAGGGCGTCGCACAGTGTGCGGTCACGACCATCCGGCCGGGCCGGTGATCATCCGGCCGTGTTGACCACCGCGTCGTAGACGGTCCGGCGGGGGACGCCGAAGCGGCTCGCCACCTCCTTCATCGCGGCCTTGCGGTCGACGCCGGCCGCCTCGGCGGCGGCCACCGCCGCCGCGAGCGCCTCGGGAGTGGCGTCTTCGGGGTCCGGTCCGGACCAGCCTTCGATCACCAGGGTGATCTCGCCTCGCGGCGGATCCTCCTCCGCTCCCGCGGCCAGTTCGCCGAGAGTGCCCCGGCGGACCTCCTCGTGGGTCTTCGTCAGTTCGCGGCACAGTGCCGCCGCCCGGTCCTCCCCCAGCTCCGCGGCCATCGCCCGCAACGTGTCCGCGACGCGCCGCGGCGACTCGAAGAACACCATCGTCCGCCGCTCCTCGGCCAACGCCGCGAACACGCGCCGGCGCTCCCCGTCCTTGCGCGGCGCGAAGCCCTCGAAGCAGAACCGGTCGCACGGCAGCCCGGACAGCGCCAGCGCCGTCGTCACCGCGCTCGCCCCCGGCGCCGCCGTCACCTCGATGCCGGCATCGATCGCGGCCCGCACCAGGCGGTACCCCGGGTCCGACACCGAGGGCATCCCCCCGTCGGTGATGACCGCGACCCGCTTTCCGTCATACAGATGTTCGAGCAGCGCGCCGCTCTTTCCCACCTCGTTGCCCTCGAAATACGACGTGATCGACGCCTTCGCCCTCACCCCGAGCTCGCTCAGCAGGCGCTGGAGCCGCCGGGTATCCTCTGCGGCGATGACGTCGGCGCGGGCCAGCTCGGACGCCACCCGAGGTGAGGCGTCCTCTGGATTTCCCAGCGGCGCACCGAGAAGCACGAGCATGCCGCTTGATGATGTTGACACCGGCCCAGTATCCACTACCGTTTTTCGGAGAGCCGGGCCTCGGTCACGGTGCGGCGACACCGCGCACATGCAAGCTGCTCGGCCAAGTTGTCGGGTACCGGACAGTGGGCTTACATATGAGCGAACGGTAACGGATACTCGGTGTAACAACATAGGCGACATAACGCAGCTGCACGCCCTCTCGAACACAGTGGAGGCCGCCTTGACCGTGATCCTAAGAGTGGGAGCCGGAATCGCCGCTCTCGTCCTCGGTTACTTCGCGCTCGGATTCATCGCCGATCATTGGGCATGGTTCGCCTCCATAGCGATCCTCCTGGGAGGCACTGCGCTCGCCGCATGGGTCCTCTTCCGCAGCCGCGGCGACGGCCAGCGCGAGCACGTCCCCACCGCGGAGCGCCAAGAGCTCATGCGCAACATCAACAAGATGAACATCCCGAACTTCGACGCCATGGTGGGTCAGCTGCTCGTGCGCCTCGACGCCAAGCGCGTCAAGAAGTTCGGGCACCGCCAGAACGACCTGGGCTGCAACTTCGTGGTCACCTTCAACAACGGCAAGCGCATCATCGTGCGCGCCAAGAAGGACGACCACGCCATGAAGCGCCAGAACGGCACCCGCCACGTCCAGATCCTCGGCGGGGAGATCCGCCCCCGCTGGGACTGCGACGCGGGCGTGCTCATCACCAACGCCAACCTGCACTGGCTCCACCACGCCGCCCGCAATGAGGCCGTGGCCGCGCAACTCGGCGTCCTCATCATCGACCGGGACCGCCTCGCCGAGTGGATCGACACCGGCGAGCCGCCCGCGGAGCTGCGTCCGGTGCGCGCCGCCCTGCAGAGCGCCGCGAAGCCCTAGCGTCTGACGAGCCGAAAAGCCCCGGAGCCGCACCGACTCCGGGGCTTTTCGGCTTGCCGTCCGGCGAGCCTAGCTGGAAGCCAGGGTGACCTCGACTTCCTGCTCTTGGCCGTCGCGCACGTAGGTGATCGAGACCTGGTCGCCGCTGGCCCTGCTCTGCACGGCCGCGACGACCTCAGAGGCGGAGGTGACCTCGGTGCCGTCGATCGCGGTGATGACGTCGCCCGACTGGAGGCCGGCCTCCTCGGCCGGCGAGTCGGCCTCGACCTCGAGGATCATCGCGCCGTTGCCCTGGGTGTCGCTGACCGACACGCCCAGGAAGCCCCGCTCGACGGAGCCGTGCTCGATGAGCTCGTCCACGACGTCCCTGACGGTGTTGGACGGGATCGCGAAGCCGAGCCCGACGCTGCCCGAGCCGGTCGACAGGATCGCGGTGTTGATGCCGATCAGCTCGCCGTTGCCGTCGACCAGCGCGCCGCCGGAGTTGCCCATGTTGATCGCGGCGTCCGTCTGGATGAGACCGTTCAGGCTCGTCGCGGACGGCTGGCCGCCCGGCGAGTCCTCACTGGAGACCTGCATGGACCGGTTGAGCGCCGAGACGATGCCGGCGGTCACGGTGCCCTCCAGACCCAGCGGCGATCCGATCGCGACGGTGACGTCACCGACCTGCACCCCGCTGGAGTCCGCGACGGTGACCGGCTCCAGGTCGTCCACGCCCGAGACCTGGAGGACGGCCAGGTCCTGCGTCGGGTCGGTCGCCACGATCTCGGCGTCGGCGACGGTGCCGTCGGGGAATCGCACCTCGGCGGTGTTCGCGCCCTCGACCACGTGGTTGTTGGTGACGATGTAGCCGTCGTCGGAGTAGACCACGCCGGAGCCCTCGGCGGCGTTGGTCACGACCGTGATCACGGACGGGCTGACCTTGTCGACGATCTCGGTGTAGGTGATGCCCTCGCCGGCGTCCATCGACACCGACTCGACGACCGTCGTCGGGTCCCCGTCGTCCGCGAGGAACCAGCCGACGACGCCGCCCGCGCCGCCCGCGATCAGTGCCAATGCCAGTGCGCCGGCCACGAGCTTGCCGCGTCCCCGCTTCGCGGACCCCGCGGTGCCGGGCGCCGGGCCGTAGCCCGGCGGCGGGCCGGCGGCGGCGGCGTGCGGCTGCCAGGACGGCGGCGCGTCGTGCGGGGCAACCATGTACGGGGCGGCGTTCTGGCCGGGAGGCGGGAATCCGGGCGCCTCGGACCGCTGCGGCTCAACGGGTTCCGGCGCGGGACCGCCGGTCTCGTGCTGGGGCGGCACGGGTCGTTCGTCGCTCGCATGATGATGCGGTGATCCGGGGCCCGGTCCGGGGTCCGCGTCCCGGGCGCCCTCGGGGCGTGAGTTGCTCTCAGCGTTGCTCATATATAGCAGCATGCAGGGGGTTGCTCTCGCTTTGCTGCGAAAACGCCTTAAAACCCTTTAATGATCCGAACCACGCCCAGTGGTCGCCTCGGCGGCGAGTCGGACCGTGAACACGGTGCCCTGGCCTGGCTTCGACCGCACGGAGACGGCACCGCCGTGGGATTTCACGATGGCGGCGACGATCGACAGGCCGAGTCCCGATCCGGGGTGGGTGACGCCCTCGGAGCGGAAGAATCGCTCGAAGACCCGCTCGGCCGTCACGGGCTCCATGCCGGGCCCGTCGTCGGCGACGCTCAGCACCACGTCCCCGCCCTCGGTGATGACCTCGACCCTCACGTGGGTCCCGGGCGGGGTGTGCCTGACGGCATTGGTGAGCAGGTTGTCGATGACCTGCCGCATCCGGGCCCGGTCGGCGGCGACGACGGCGCGGGCGCCGCTCACCGTCTTGAACTCGAACTCGTGGTCTTCGGCGACGACGGCGTGCTCGGAGACGGCCTCCTTCCCGAGCGCCGCCAGGTCGACCGACTCGGACTCGACCGGGCGCTCCTGGTCGAGGCGGGCGAGGTGGAGCAGGTCGCCCACCAGCAGGCCCATCCTCTTGGAGGCCTCTTCGATCTGCCCGATGTAGTGCTGCCGGTCGCTCTCGGGCATGTCCGGGTTGGCACGCACCAGCTCGGCATAGCCCCTGACGCTGGTCAGCGGCGTGCGCAGCTCGTGGGAGGCGTCGGCGATGAACTCGCGCATGCGCTGCTCGGAGTCGTGGGCGCGCTCCTCGGAGTACTCCCTGGCCCTGACGGTGCTCTCGATCTTGCCGAGCATCGAGTTGATGGCGCGGGCGACGCGGCCGACCTCGGTCGCCGGATGGTGGTCGGGGACGCGCCGCGAGTAGTTCCCGGCCGCGATCATCGCCGCGGTGTTCTCGATCTGGCGCAGCGGCGAGAGGCTGGCGCGCACCAGTCCCACACCGAGGGCGGCGAGTCCGGCGAGGACGCCGGCGCCGATGAGGATGTCGACCCAGACCAGGCCGGCGACGGTCTTGTCGAAGTGGGAGAGCCGGTAGGACAGGACGTAGTAGGCGGCACGCTCACCGGTGGGCGCCTTCGGGTCGTAGTCGGCGAGCTCCGTGCCGACTTCGGTGCCGGGCATGGCGAGCACCCGCCAGCGGGTGGTGCCGTCGGCGGCGAGCGCGGTGAAGCCTTCGCCGTTCGCTTCGTGCAGGTCCTCGATGGAGAACACCGGCAGGTCGGACCGCTCGGCGGGGTGGTCGATGCGGTTGCCGTCGTCGTCCACCAGGCTGAAGATGTACTGGTTGGGCCGCACGCCGACGCCGGCGCCGCTCTCCTCGTCGACCTGGAGCTGGAGGTTGAAGGTCTTGGGGTCGAACTTGAGGAGCGTGCCCTCGAGCTCGTCGTCCACGGTGCCGAGGAAGTAGGAGTGCAGTGCCAGGATCGTGGAGACGCTGATGAGGACGAGCGACCCGGCGACCAGGACGAGCACGGCGGCGGTGAGCCGCACCCGCAGGGGCGTGCGGTCCCACCGCTCCCTGACGGCCTCGACCATGTGGAGTCCGCTCAACGATTCTGCTCCCGCAGGACGTAGCCGATGCCCCTGAGGGTCTGGATGAGCTTGGGCTCTCCGGTGTCCACCTTGCGGCGGAGGTAGGAGACGTAGGACTCGACGATGCCGTCGTCGCCTCGGAAGTCGTAGCGCCACACGTGGTCGAGGATCTGGGACTTGGACAGGACCCGGCCCGCGTTGATCATGAAGTAGCGCAGCAGCTTGAATTCGGTGGGCGAGAGCTGCACGGCCTGCCCGGCCCGCCAGACCTCGTGGGTCTCCTCGTCGAGCTCGAGGTCGGCGTACTTCAGGCGCGAGGGCCGGGGCAGTTCGCCGACGCTGCGGCGCAGCACGGCGCGGATGCGGGCGACGACCTCTTCGAGCGCGAACGGCTTGGTGATGTAGTCGTCGCCGCCGGCGGACAGCCCTGTGACGGTGTCGGCGGTGTCGTCGCGGGCGGTGAGAAAGAGCACGGGGGTGTGGTCCGAGCCCGAGCGCATGCGGCGCACGACCTCGAAGCCGTCGAAATCGGGGAGGTTGACGTCGAGCACGACCAGGTCGGGGCGGTGTCGGGCGACCGAGCGCAGCGCCTCGTCCCCGGTGCCGACGGCGTGGACGGCGAATCCCGCGTAGCGGAGGGAGGTGGCGAGCAGCTCGCATATGTTCTCATCGTCTTCGACGACGAGCAGTGTGGCCTCGGACTCGGTGTTCGACTGGGGCATGGACCTCATCTTCACATGCTCGGCGGCAAGCTGGTCGGGGGTCGTTCTGAGGATACGTCCTGTCACCGGGCGCGCCAAGCGAGCAGCGGCGCCGGCCCGCGAACCCGCCCGAGGCGGGCGCGCATCACTATCCAATGGGAGGCATCACTATCTGACGGACCACTGCCGCATTTCCTCAAGCCGCGGACGTGCGTGGCCTGTTCTCCGTCGGCTCGGTCGGATAGACTTTGGGTCGCAGCCGAGTGCGGCAGGCGCTCGGGCCGTGAAGCCCTACAAGTTTGTTAGGTGAGTTCATGACGCTGTCAATCGAGACCGGCACGACCGAAAACGGGATCGTCACCGTCGAGCTGGCCGGCGAGGTCGACTACGCGACGGCTCCCCAGATCCGCGAGACGATCACCAACGCCCTGGAAGCCGGGGGTGTCGCCGCCATCCGCGTCGACGTCGCGAAGGTGACCGTGCTGGACTCGACGGGGATCGGCACGATCGTGGTCGCCTACCGCATCGCCCGCGAGATGGGCGTCGAGCTGGCCGTGGTGAACCCCAACCGGTTCATCACCAGGCTGTTCACCGTAGTCGGAGCCGAGGAGCTGCTCGAGGAGCCCACCGAGACGTTCTCGGCCAAAGAACGCAGCGCCTCGCAGACCGCATAGCGTCAGAAATCACCAGTGACCGGTTCCGCATCGCCGTGACCGGTACTCCGCTTTTCCAGCCTCGCGGTTACCCTTGACCGGGGGACTGCTGTCCCCGTCCACGCAGCGTCTGCAAAGAAGAGGCGATTCAGCTGTGTCGAGTTCGACTCAGGGCAGTCCGTTGACCGATTTCGGTGCCAATGAGTGGCTGGTCAACGAGATGTACGAGCGTTACCGCGAAAATCCCGACAGCGTCAGTGCCGGCTGGCGCGAGTTCTTCGGCGGCGATCCGATGAACGGCTCCCTCGCCGACGGAGGCGAGCAGGCGCCCGAAGCGGCCTCCGCCTCCGAAGTCTCGGCGAAGGCGGAGACCGAGGCCGAGACGGTCGCGGCCGGCAAGACCCAGCCGCAGACGAAGCGGCCGGACACCGAGCCCGAGGTGGTGCCCAAGCCGGACGCCGAACCGACGCCGGCCGCGGCGAAGCCCGCCCCGGCCGAGTCCCCCGCCACTCCGTCAACCTCCTCGAAGAAGGCGTCCCCCACCGTGAACGAAGCCGGCACCAAGCCGCTCAAAGGCGTCGCGGCCAAGGTCGCGCAGAACATGGACGCGTCGCTGGAGATCCCGACGGCCACGTCCGTGCGGGCCGTGCCGGCGAAGCTGCTGTTCGACAACCGGGTGGTCATCAACAACCACCTCAAGCGCAGCCAGGGCGGCAAGGTCTCCTTCACCCACCTGATCGGCTACGCGCTGGTCCAGGCGGTGAAGGCCCACCCGGCCATGAACAACTCGTACAAGGACGTCGACGGCAAGCCGGTCCTGGTCACGCCCGAGCACATCAACCTGGGCCTCGCGATCGACCTCGCCAGGCCCGACGGCTCGCGCACCCTCGTGGTGCCGTCGATCAAGAACTGCGAGTCGATGGACTTCCGCGAGTTCTGGCACGCCTACGAGGACCTCGTCCGCAAGGCCCGAAGCGGCAAGCTCACCATGGAAGACCACGCCGGGGCGACGCTCACGCTGACCAACCCCGGCGGCATCGGCACCGTCCACTCCGTGCCGCGCCTGATGAAGGGCCAGGGCCTCATCGTCGGCGTCGGGGCCATGGAGGTGCCCGCCGAGTTCGCCGGGGCCTCCGACGAGACCCTCGCCGACCTGGGCGTCTCGAAGATCATGACGGTCACCTCGACGTACGATCACCGCATCATCCAGGGCGCCGAGTCCGGCCAGTTCCTCGCCACGCTCCACCAGCTGCTGCTCGGCGACGAATTCTTCGACTCGGTCTTCCGCAGCCTGCTCATCCCCTACGAGCCGGTGCGCTGGGTCCGCGACGTCGCCAAGACGCACGAGGGCCAGATCGACAAGACCGCGCGGGTCATCGAGCTCATCCACGCCTACCGGGTCCGCGGCCATCTCATGGCCGACACCAACCCGCTGCACTACGAGATCCGCCGCCACCCCGACCTCGACATCCTGTCGCACGGGCTGACGCTGTGGGACCTCGACCGGACCTTCCCGGTCGGCGGCTTCGCCGGCCAGCAGCGCATGAAGCTGCGCGACATCCTCGGCGTGCTGCGCGACTCCTACTGCCGGCGCGTCGGCGTGGAGTACATGCACATCCAGGACCCCGAGGAGCGCGAGTGGCTCCAGCGGCGCATCGAGGTGCCGTTCGAGAAGCCGAAGGTCGAAGCGCAGAAGCACATCCTCGGCCGCCTCAACGCCGCCGAGGCGTTCGAGACGTTCCTCCAGACGAAGTTCGTCGGTCAGAAGCGCTTCAGCCTCGAGGGCGGCGAGTCGCTCATTCCGCTGCTCGACCAGGTCCTCAACGAGGCCGCCAGGAACGAGCTCGACGAGGTCGTCATCGGCATGCCCCACCGCGGGCGGCTCAACGTCCTCGCCAACATCGTCGGCAAGAAGCTCTCGAAGATCTTCACCGAGTTCGAAGGGCACATCGACCCCAAGAGCATCGGCGGCTCCGGCGACGTCAAGTACCACCTGGGCCTCACCGGGACGTTCGCCTCCCCGGACGGGCGCCACGAGACGACGGTGTCGGTCGCGGCCAACCCCTCGCACCTCGAGGCGGTCAACCCGGTGCTCGAGGGCATCGTCCGCGCCAAGCAGGACCGGCTCAACCTCGGTGAGGACGGCTTCACCGTCCTGCCGCTGGCCATCCACGGCGACGCGGCGTTCGCCGGCCAGGGCGTCGTGGCCGAGACGCTGAACCTGTCGCAGCTGCGCGGCTACCGCACCGGCGGCACCGTCCACGTCGTGGTCAACAACCAGGTCGGCTTCACCACCGCCCCGGCCCACTCGCGGTCGAGCCTGTACTCCACCGATGTCGCCCGCATGATCCAGGCGCCGATCTTCCACGTCAACGGGGACGACCCCGAAGCGGTCTGCGAGGTCGCGAAGCTCGCCTTCGCCTACCGCCAGCAGTTCCGCAAGGACGTCGTCATCGACATGGTCTGCTACCGCCGACGCGGCCACAACGAGGGCGACGACCCGAAGATGACCAACCCGCAGATGTACCAGGTCATCGACGCCAAGCAGTCGGTCCGCAAGCTCTACACCCGCGCGCTCATCGGCCGCGGCGACATCACCATGGAGGACGCCGAGGAGGCGCTCGCCGACTACCAGGCGCAGCTCGAGCGGGTCTTCCGGGAGACGAAGGAGGCCCTGGCGGGGCAGACCGGCCCCATGCCGTGGCGCCACCAGCCCGAGCCGGTCGCCGACATCGACACCTCCGTCGACGCCGAGACCATCGCGATGATCGGCAAGGCCCACACCACGCTCCCCGAGGGGTTCAAACCGCACAAGGCGGTCCGCAAGGTCCTCGAGAAGCGCAGCGAGATGTCCACGTCGGGCAACGTCGACTGGTCGTTCGCCGAGACCCTCGCGTTCGGCTCGCTCCTGATGCAGAACAAGGCGATCCGCCTGGCCGGCCAGGACACGCGGCGCGGCACCTTCGTGCAGCGCCACGCCGTCGTCATCGACCAGGAGACCGGCACCGAGTACACGCCGCTGACCCACCTCGGCCACAATGCCGAGCGGTTCTTCGTCTACGACTCGCTGCTCTCGGAGTTCGCCGCCATGGGCTTCGAGTACGGCTACTCCGTCGAGAACCCGGGCATGCTCGTGGCCTGGGAGGCACAGTTCGGCGACTTCGCCGACGGCGCCCAGACCATCGTCGACGAGTTCATCTCCTCGGGCGAGGCCAAGTGGGGCCAGCACTCCGGCGTGGTCCTGCTCCTGCCGCACGGCCACGAGGGCGCCGGGCCCGACCACACCTCGGGCCGCATCGAGCGCTTCCTCCAGATGTGCGCCGACGAGAACATGCGCATCGCCAACTGCACGAGCCCGGCCAACTACTTCCACCTCCTGCGCCGCCAGGCGCTGGACCCGGTGAAGAAGCCGCTGGTCGTGTTCACGCCGAAGTCGCTGCTGCGCCACAAGGGCGCCGTCAGCCAGCTCGATGAGTTCACCTCGGGTCGCTTCCAGCCCGTCCTGCCCGACCCGGCCATCGCCTCCGGCGAGGTCCGGTCCCAGGACGTGCGCAGGGTCCTGCTGTGCTCGGGCAAGATCTACTACGACCTGGCCGCAGCCCGCAGCCAACGCGGCGTCACCGACACCGCGATCCTGCGGGTCGAGCAGCTGTATCCGCTGCCGGCCGACGAGCTTCGGAGCATGCTGGCCGCGTTCCCGAACGCGAGCGACACCGCCTGGGTCCAGGAGGAGCCGGCGAACCAGGGCGCCTGGTCGCACATCGCGCTCAACCTGCTCCAAGAGCTCGGCGGGGTGCACCTGCGCCGGATCTCCCGGCCCGCGGCCGCCGCGCCGTCCACCGGCTCGCCGAAGATCCACGAGGTCGAGCAGCAAGCGCTCATCGACGTCGCGGTGCCGATGCCGCAGGACAGCGCCGCTTAAGCCGCGCGCCCGAGCGGTACGACCACATGAAGGAGGGCGAGGCCTGACGGCCTCGCCCTCCTTCATGTCTCACGTTCGTAACAACTGGCCGCAATTTGACCATGGATGGTAACAAAAGCCGTCGCACTCTTGACTGCCGCCTGCGTTAGCGATAACAATGTCGTGGAGGTCACGCCGCAGCCGTGACCACGGCAACAATCAGTCACATTGGAGTGATACACATATGACGAACAATCCCTCTCCGCCGGGCTCGATGTCCCGGAGGACACTCCTCGCCGGGTCGGCCGCCGCGGCCGGACTGGGCCTGGCGGGATGCGGTGCGGCCACCGACGCGTTCAGCGGCCAGACCACCGTCAAGCAATGGAACCTCCTGGCCGGTTCCGACGGCGCGATCATGACCGACATGCACGACCAATTCATGAGCGAGAGAGGCATCGACCTCAAGGCCACCACCTTCGCGTGGGGCACGCCCTTCTACACCAAACTCGTCATGGGCGCCTCCGGCGGCAACGCCGCGGACGTGGCCACCATCCACCTCTCCAGGCTCGACAGCCTCTCCCCCGACACGCTCCTCGACGCCATCGAGATCGACGAGCTCGTCGAGGCGGGCCTCAACCCCGAGGACTTCAGCCCCTCCATCTGGGAACGCTGCTTCTCGAACGACCGGCTCTACGCCGTTCCTCTCGACACGCACGCGCTGGTCAACTACTACAACCGGACCATCTGCGGCGAGGCCGGCGTCCTCAACGCGGACGGCACGCTCCTGGAGACCCACGGCGTCGAGGAGTACTTCGACCTGCTGCGGGCCGTCAAGGACGTCACCGGCGAATACGGCACCTCGCTCGACACCAACGCCGGATGGCGCCAGTTCTGGGCCTGGTACCGCCAGCAGGACGGCGAATGGATCTTCCACGAGGACGGCCACGAGCTCGACGACGAGAAGGCGCTCGCCGCCATCGACGTCATGTGGCGGATGGCCGAGGAGGGCCTGTGTCCGCGCATCTCTGACGGCGGCGCCACCGCCGCGAACTTCGAGAACGGCGCCGCCGGACTGGTCCAGGTCGGCAATTGGGAGATCACCCGGTTCCGCGCCTTCGACGAGGCCCAGGGCCTCGACTTCTCCATGACCGAGATGCCCGACTTCTTCGGCAACCGCCGCACCCAGGGCGACTGCCACACCTTCGTGCTGCCGAGGCACAACAGCTGGAACCCCGAGGTCCGCTCGGCCACGATCGAGTACGTCTCCTGGATGCTCCAGAACAGCCTCCAGTGGGGTGCCGGCGCCGGGCACACCCCGGCCTACCTGCCGGTCACCGAGAGCCCCGAATACCAGGCGCTGGAGCCCAACGCCGAGTACGCCGGCGTGGTCGAGAACGTCCAGTTCGACCCCCAGGTCTGGTTCTCCGGATCGGCCGCGCGACTGGCCGGCGACGTCGCCCAGGTGTTCGCCGGCGTGTACGCGGGCCACACCACTCCCGAGCAGGCGCTCGACGCCATCAAGGCAACGGCGCAGACGCTGGTCGAACTGCCGAACCCGATCGATTGAAACGATTAATAGGGACCTCTCTGATGACTACTGACACCGAGACGCCCGCAGGGGCGTCCACGGCGGAGCAACCGCCGTCCCCAGCAAAGCCGCGGGCGCCACGGCGCCGGTCGTGGCTCGGGCTCTGGTTCGTCCTGCCCTTCCTCGCCGTCTACGCGGTCTTCCTGCTCTGGCCGATGGTGCTGGGCCTCTACTACTCGTTCACCGACAAGAGCCTCACCGGACGCCCCATCGAATGGATCGGCCTGGCGAACTGGGCCGAGGCATTCGGCGACGAGAAGGCCTGGGACTCGCTGTGGAACACCGCGTGGTTCACCATCCTCTCGACCCCGCCGCTGGTGGTCCTCGGACTGGCGTTCGCGCTTCTGGCCCACCGCGCCCGCAAGATGGGCTGGTTCCTGCGCCTGTCGTTCTTCGCGCCGTTCGTCATCCCCGTCTCCGTGGTCACGATGATCTGGCTGTGGATGTACCAGCCCGACGGCGGCCTCATCAACCACTACCTGGGCGAATGGGGCCTGGGCGGCGACCGGCTCTGGGCGTTCCAGGAGGACGCCATGGGCTCGATCGTCATCACCACCGTGTGGTGGACGCTCGGGTTCAACTTCCTGCTCTACCTGGCCTCGCTCCAGACCATCCCGACCGAGGTCTACGAGGCGGCCGACATCGACGGCGCGAACTCGCTCCAGAAGCTGTGGCGCATCACGCTGCCGCTGCTCAAACGCACCACCGCCTTGGTCATCGTGCTGCAGCTGATCAACTCGCTGCGCATCTTCGACCAGTACTACCTCATGGCCGGCGGCGCCTCGAACCTCTCGCCGGAGAACGTCTTCATCCAGTACATCTACAACGCCGGCTTCGTGGGATTCCGCGTCGGCTACGCATCGGCGCTGTCGTACATCCTGTTCGTCTTCATCCTCATCGTCGCCCTAGTCCAGTTCCGACTGCTCTCAAGGAAGGAGGACTAACGTGACCACCGTGCAAGAGAGGCCACAAGCCTCCGAAGAACGTGAACCCCGCGAGATCACCAGGAAGCGGCCGCGCCTCACCGCCGGAACGGCACTGGTCTACTTCGCGGCCTTCTTCCTGGCGCTGCTGTGGCTGGTGCCGTTCCTGTGGGCGCTGTCCACCTCGTTCAAGACCGAGACCGAGGCCAGCCTCGGGCAGCCCATCCGCTGGATCCCCGAGGAGTGGTCGGTCGAGGGCTACCGCGTCCTGTTCGAACGCGGCGACCACGTGATGTGGATGGTCAACTCCACCGTGGTCTCCACGATCGTCACCGCCCTGACCCTGGGGCTGTGCGTCCTGGCCGCCTACGGCTTCTCCAGACTCGACTTCCCGGGCAAGAAGGTCGTCTACGCCGTCATCCTCGCCGGGATCATGATCCCGCCGCAGGCCCTCATCATCCCGCTGTTCGACGTCGTCAGCGCCCTGAGAATGGTCGACACCTACTGGGGCCTGGCGCTCCCGCAGGTCGTCGCGCCGGTGATGATCTTCATCCTCAAGCGCTTCTTCGACGCCATCCCGCGCGACTACGAGGAGGCCGCCAAGCTCGACGGCGCCGGACACCTGCGCATCCTGTGGAGTGTCATCCTGCCGCTGTCCGGCCCCATCCTGGCCGCCGTCGGCATCTTCACCTTCATCGGCTCCTGGAACAACTTCCTGTGGCCGCTGCTGGTCGCCAACGACCCCTCGATCATGACCCTGCCCGTCGGCCTCGGCGTCGTCGCGGGCGGCTACGGCCTGTTCTACGCCCAGAACATGGCCGCGGCGATCCTCGGCGCGCTGCCGCTGCTGATCGTGTTCATGCTCTTCCAGAAGCAGATCGTCAGAGGCGTCGCCGGCGTCGGCCTCAGCCGCTGACCGGATCATGAGGAACGGGGCGGAGAGGGCACTCCGCCCCGTTCCCTAGAAGACGCCGAGCCGCTCCAGGCACGAGGCCGGGCTCCACCCGACCGTCGTACCCGACTGCACCCTGATCCATTCGGTGTCCCACGACAGTCCGGCGCAGCCGAGCGTCTTGTCGCCCTCCGTGCTCAGGCACGAGCCGTTGAGCTCATCGCCGTTCCAGACCCGCGCGAGCCGCTTGGAGCTCATCGACGTCTCGGTGAAGATCGAGACGCCGAAGGTGGCCTTGACCTCGTACCGGCACAGCATGAGCTGCTCGCCGGCCCGCTCGTTCGACAGGACCGCCGCCTGCGCCGCGACCGGGTGCGCCTCGGTCGGCGACGCCTCCGAACCGCCCGGCCCGGCCGCGGTGCCCTCCCCGCGCCCCGCCAGCGTCACGACCACCACGACGATGGCCGTCGCGACCGCGAGCTTGACCACGACCTTCTTGGTGACCGCCCACAGACTCCCGGCACCGGACTTCACCCCGGCCCCCAGCCGCCCGACAACAGACATGATCGCCCTCCACCCCAGCCGGGACTCGCCGCCGGCTCGTTTTCAGGGTGCAGGCTGCCAGGCCCGGCCGGCGGGAGAATCGGCCAGAAACCCGAGCACCGTCGTACTTACGAGCGTGTGACTACCACCTTCCCGAAGGCGTCCCCCGAGGCCAGGCGCCGCAGGGCCGTGCCGGCGTCGGCCAGCGCGTGGCTGGAGTCGATGACCGGCCGGACGTCCTGCTCCTCGCAGAAGGCGATGAGCTCGGCCAGCTCGGCGCGCGTGCCCATCGTCGATCCGAGGATCTCCAGCTGCTTGAAGAAGACGTGCCGCATGTCGACGCGGGGCGCGTGGCCGCCGGTGACGCCGCAGACGACCAGGCGCCCGCCGGGCTTGAGCGATTTGATCGAGTGCTCCATGACCGGCTCGCCGACGGAGTCGACGACGATGTCGACGCGCTCGGGCAGCCGCGCGCCGGACTCGACGGGCTCGGCGCCGATCGCGGCGGCCTGCTCGCGCCGCTCGGCCCGGCGGCCGGTGGCGTACACGCGCGCGCCCAGGGCGCGGGCCAGGACGATCGCGGCACTGGCGACGCCGCCGCCGGTGCCTTGGACGAGGACCGCGCCGCCTTCGGGGAGACGGCCGCGGGAGGTGAGCATCCGCCAGGCGGTGAGGTAGGCGGTCGGCAGGCAGGCGGCCTCGGCGGCGCTCCAGCCCTTCGGCTTGGGCAGGAGGTTGCGGGCGGGGACGGCGACGGTCTCGGCGAGGGTGCCGGGGTGGAACTCGGACAGGAGGGTGCGCCCCGCGTCGAGGGTCTCGTCCTCGAGCGAGGCGTCGGCGATGACGGGGTAGACGACGACCTCCTCGCCGTCGGGTCCGATGCCGACGGCGTCGGTGCCGAGGATCATCGGGCACTGCTCGGCGCTCAGACCCACCCCGGCGAGCGACCAGAGGTCGTGGTGGTTCACGGACGCGGCGGTGAGTCGGACGCGGACCCAGTCGTCGGGAACGTCCGGTGGAGCGATCTCACCGACCGAGAGCGCCGAGAATCGGTCGTCCTGGTTCACAGTGCGGGCGTAGGCGGCGAGCATCGGCGATTGACCTCCATCTAGGCGCGGCTTGCGAGCCGAAGGCGCGGCTCAAGCGGGCGAACACGTTGTCCATCATGGTGTCTCGACGGACTTGTGTTGCATCTCTAACTCTAGGGGTACCCACGCGATCGGCCCTGGGAGAGGTAGGGTCGGCGTTGGAATCACATCCACTGGAAAGAACCTGGAGGGGCAATGTTGAAGCCTCTGTTCAAGCGGCTGCTGCCGCAGATTACGGCTTCGGCTCACTGCGACCTGCCGTGCGGGGTCTACGACCCGGCGCAGGCGCGAATCGAAGCGGAGTCGGTCAAAGGGATCTGCGAGAAGTACCAGGCCAACGAGGATCCTGAATTCCGCACTCGCGCGCTCATCATCAAGGAGCAGCGCGCCCAGCTGGTGAAAGAACACCTCTGGGTGCTGTGGACGGACTACTTCAAGCCGCCGCACTTCGAGAAGTACCCGCAGCTGCACACGCTGGTCAACGAGGCGACGAAGCTCGCAGGCGCCTCCGGCGCCAAGGGCAGCGCCGACCCGCAGGTGGCCGACGAGCTGCTGGCCAAGATCGACCAGATCGCCGAGATCTTCTGGGAGACCAAGAAGTAGGGCGAAAGCCGATCTGCAACGACGAAGCGTCCGCCGGGCACCGGCGGACGCTTCGCGGTTTCAGGGCCTCCGAGGCGGCCCTGAAGCGCCCGCGCGGCGCCTCAGCGGTGCCCGGCGGGCCCGAGGGAGGCGTGCGGCCCAGGCGCCCTGCACGGGGCGCCGGTGGGGGTGCGAATCGGGCAGGGCGGTCCCCGCCGGTGGGCGCCTCCCACTATCCTTTGCACCTGGAGGGGACTCATCACGATTGCTACAACGTCACAGGGAGCGGCTATGCCGGTGGGCGAGGAACGCGAAGACGTGCTGCTGCTCGACGTCCCGGCGACGGGCGACTACCTCTCGGTGCTGCCCACCGCCACGGCGGCGGTCGCCACCCGCCTGGGCTTCTCGCTGGACGAGATCGAGGACCTCCGGGCCGCCGTGAACGCCGCCGTGACCCTGCTGCTCCCGCCCGACCCCGGCCGCCCGAGGCCGTTCAAGAGGCGCGGCGGGGGCGAGGGGGTCCACTGCCGCCTGGAAGTGGGGCCCCAGACCCTCCAGATCGTGCTGAGCCGCCCGAAGGGCGAACCGCTGGCGGACCAGGGTTCCTATCAGTGGCAGGTCCTCAGGGCGCTCACCGACGAGGTCGAATCGGTGACCGAAGGCCCGGCCTCGACCATCCGCATCCGCCAGCAGCGTCCCTCGACCGAGGCGGACGCCGACACCGAGGCGCACCACGTCCGCCGATCGGATCTCTGACACAGCCTGAAGGCCCGGCGCGAGCGCCGGGCCTTTCAAGCGTCTTGATTCAATTCGAGGGATGGCGTGGACTCAAGGGATCGCGAACCGGCTCGGTGCTAGCTGACGGCCTGGGCGGCCAGCGGGCGCAGGGCTCCGGTACGGCGCTTGAGCTCGCGGCGTTCCAGCTCGCTCATGCCACCCCATACGCCGGCGTCCTGACCGGTCTCGAGCGCCCACCGCAGGCACTCCTCGGTCACAGGGCAGCGCCGACAGACGTTCTTGGCCTGCTCGATCTGCGTCAGAGCCGGGCCGGTGTCCCCGATCGGGAAGAACAGTTCGGGGTCCTCGTCACGGCAAATGGCCTCGTGGCGCCAATCCATCAAAACTTCTCCTTGCTGAATGGTCAGGCTTGCGATTACACGGTGTTATGACTAGCTTGCGGTTTCGGGCGAATGCGATCCGATCGCCAACGCGCGCGAATCCGTCCGGTACTGCATTGAGGACGGTTGCACCCTCGCGCGCGCTCAAGTCCGCCGTTCGCCGCGATTCGGCGGCTCCCGGTAAGGGGAACCGTTGTCGCTGCGAGTGCGCGGTCGCTCTCATCGCATCAGCGTCATCACTGAACGCTCGGGCACGAGCGAGAGCATCCGCCGGCGCACTGGGTCGGCCTGTCGGGTATCGACGGCCCGCACCTTGACCCGCCTCCCTTGTGAATACTTTCACAAGGATCGGATTTGTCAAGAGGTTCGACTCCGGAAATCAGCTCGAAGTGAGTGAACTCACCGCTCTACCTCGAGGAAGACTTGTGGACCACACTTCCGGACGCCGCTGGGACCCCTACCGCAGATCCCGGGGCGGCTCCCATTTCGCCCCCGAGGAGGGGGTCGATGACAGCGAGTCGAACCGGTTTGACACACTGGTACTCAGGCTGGACGAATTGAAGACTTGAAAGCTCCGTCACGGTTGAGCACCCGGCAACGAGACTCATCCAAGGCCCGGTCATTACGCACCGAAAATACGATATTCGTTTGTGAAGTCTCACGTCGCTCTTTCGAGCGGCGAAATCAACCTTGCCCGCTCCGGCTCGAGTTGTCAACACCCGCGCTCAGGTTTTCCCAAGTTGTTAGCAGGCCACCCGCAATGCTCCGGGAACCGAGGACAATTCGAGTTCCGTTCGCTCTCCGAGATAGTCGCCGTCGAGTTGGAACGCCTGTGGCACCGAGGCACGCAAACGAATCCGGGATAGATCGTGATGCGTGACCGCGTGCTGACCGTCCGGACCCTCGCGGCCCACCAATAGTGATGCGGCGGTCCGAGCGGCGGTCGACAGTCCAAGTTTACGCAGAAGCAAGACGTCAAGTCCAGCATTAAAGGACGCCCGCGCGTTGAGATTCACCGGAAGGGTGCCGAGGTAGGTCCACGGGGCGCAGTTCTGGGCGACGACCATCCCGGTCGACGTCGTGATCTCACCGGAGGACAACTCGACCTCTATCGATTCACCATCCACGCCGTGCTCGGTCACCTCCGCCATGACGGCCCGTGCGTAGTGGGCACTGAAGTTCCGGCCATTGCGGCGATAGCTCTCGACGCGCTTGATGACCGAAGCGTCCCAACCGAGTCCGGCACAGAAGGTGAACAGGCGGTCCTCCTCCTCGTCGATGGCCCGACCGAGTCCGATCGTGCGCGGCCGGCCGTACTTGAGCGCCTCGACGATGACCCGGACCGCCTTGCGCCGGTCCCCCGGCAGTCCCAGCGCCCTCGCGAACACGTTCGTGGACCCGCCGGGGATCGGCACGAAGACCGGTGCCTCGTCCGCGGTCCGTCCGTCGGCCAGCAGGCCGTTGACCACCTCGTTGACGACACCGTCGCCGCCGAGGCTGAGGACGACGTCGAAGCCCGCTTCGGCACCGCGCCGCGCCAGGTCCTCCCCGTGCCCCCGCGACTCGGTGTCCCAGACGGTGACATCGAGCACGTCGGCGAGCTGCTTGACGACGCGCTTGAGCCTGCGCCGAGAAGTGTTCGAAGCATTGGGGTTCACGATGATCAGGCCACGCTGTGGCGCCGATTGCAGGGCGTGCATACGCGCAGCGTAGCCCGGGATACGGTTGCGGTGTGAACGAAACCGACGCCGACATGGGCGCCGTCACCGAATCGCCCGGTGACGATTACCGCCCTTGGACCGTGATCGCCGCCGCGAGCCTGTTCTGGCTGCTCGCAATCGGATCGGCGGCCGCCGGGACATGGGGGCTCGTGCAGATCCTCACCGGCGATGTGGACTCGCCGAGCGCCGCCGTGGGCGTGGCCGTCATCGCCTGGCTCGTGGGCGCGTACTACTGGCTCATCGGCCGCCGGTTCCTCCAGGGCCGCAACATCGTCGCTCAGGCGGTGTTCCAGTCGCTGCTGTGGCTCCCGGTCGGCTACTACCTGCGCGAGGCCGCGCACCCGACGCTCGCTCTGGCCGCGTGGGGCCTGGCCGCGGTGATGCTGGCGCTGATCCTGTCGCCGCCGACGCGCAGGGCCGTCGGCTTCGGAGCAGATCGCCCGTTCGGGGAGTTAGCGCGCTGCCGCCCTGGCGGCGATCACCGACAACAGCTCCGGGGCGGGGCCGAGCGGCTCGCCGACGTGAACGACGCCGGCCGAGCGGGCCGATTCGACTGCCGCGTCACACAGGACGCCCGGAGCGATGAAATAGCAGACCGCCGCGACCCGCGCCGCTCCGGCGCTGCGCAACTGCGCCACCGCCTGTTCCGGCTTCAGGCCGGGGCCCGAGGCGAACCCGGCGAGCGCCTTGATCCCGGTGCGGGACGCGAGTCGTTCGGCGATGTGATGGACGTGGGCGCGACCGGCGTCGACCCGTGTCCCGGCCGCGCAGACCACGATTCCGTCGACGCCTTCGGGCAGGTCGCGCAGGAGCGCCCCGGTGAGGGACTCGTCCCCCACCGGACGGGCCACGTCCACCCGCAGGCCCGGTCGCGCCTCCGCCGCGCGCCTGGCGACCTCGGGCAGGTCGGTCTGCGCATGGTAAGCATCGGTCAACAGCAGCGGCAGCGCCACGGCGTGCTCGGTGCCCTCATCGGCCAGATCGGTCAGGACCGAGACCGGATCGGGTTCGTTGAATTCCAGGAAGCCCACGCGGGCGCCGGCCGCGTGGGCGATGGCGCGGACGACCTCGCCGGATCGCGGGTCCGGACTGCCGTGCGCGACGAGGACCAGGGCCCTCTCAAGCTGTGCCGCCTCGGGTCGAGCCCGCCGCGCGGTCTCAGACATGCAAGCCGCACTCCGTCTTGTCGAACGCGGCCCAGCGGCCGGCGCGCGGGTCCTCGCCCGGCTCGGTGCGTCGGGTGCACGGCCAGCAGCCCACGGAACGGTAGCCGTCCTTGAGCAGCGGGTTCACCGGGATGTCGTAGCGCTCGATGTAGGCGAGCTGGTCGGCCTCGGTCCACTTCGCGATCGGCGAGACCTTGACCTTCCTGCGGGAGACGTCGAAGTCGACCACGCGGGTGTTGGCACGAGTCGGGCCCTCGTCGCGGCGCAGGCCGGTGGCCCAGGAGTCGTAGTCGGCCAGCGCGGCGTTCAGCGGCAGGACCTTGCGCAGCGCGCAGCACTCGTCGGGGGCGCGCTCGAACAGCCTCGGGCCGAACTCCGCGTCCTGTCCGAGCACCGACTGATCGGGCTGGATGGAGCGGACGTTGACGTCCATCGTCGAGGCCACGAAGTCGCGGACCTGGAGGGTCTCGGGGAAGTGCAGCCCGGTGTCGAGGAAGATCACGTCGATGCCGGGCGCGACCTTCGAGGCGAGGTGGACCACGGCGGCGTCGGCCATCGACGAGGTCACGCAGAAGCGCTCGCCGAACTCGCCGACGGCCCATTCGAGGATGTCGGTGGCTGAGGCGTCTTCGAGTCGCGTCCCGGCCTCGGTGGCCAGGTCGCGGAGCTCGAAGGGGTCCCGGTTCTCCGAAGTAGGCATGTGTTCACTCCGTTTCGGGGTCTGGCGGACGAAGTCCGCCGGTCGGCTGGGGCGACGGGTGCGGGCGAGCCATCCCGTGGAATTTGAGGGTGAACACCCGGGTGCAGTCGCGGCAATGCCAGCCGCCACGCAGATTTACGGCTCCGCGAGCGTCGCCGTCGGGGACCTCGACCTCGCTGTCGGGTTCGGGCTCGTAGGGCCGGAGGTCTTCCTCCCCGCAGTACGGGCAGTGGTAGGGAACGACGCGGCCGCTCACTTCAATGCCTCTTCGTCGGCCCGGTGGACCCACTTCGCGAAGCTCTCGCCCTCCGACCTGCCCGCGAGGTAGCGGCGGGTGAGGCGTTCCACATAGTCGCCGAGGTCGGTGGAGGCGACCTTGAGGCCCCTGGACTTGCGGCCCAGGCTCGCCGAGGCGGCGTGTCCGCCGCCGAGGTGGACCTGGAAGCCCTCGACCTGCTGGCCGTCGACCGTGACGAGTTGGCCTTTGAGACCGATGTCGGCGGTCTGGGTGCGCGCGCAGGCGTTGGGGCAGCCGTTGACGTGGACGGAGATGGGGACGTCGAGTTCGGGGACGCGCTTCTCGAGTTCGGCGATGAGGTCGCGGGCGCGGTCCTTGGTGTCGACGATGGCGAGCTTGCAGAACTGGATGCCGGTGCAGGCCATGGTGGCCCGGCGCCACGGCGACGGGTTCGCGTCCAGCCCGATCGCCTCGAGGTCGGCGACGGCCTCCTCGACGCGGTCGCCGGGGATGTCGAGCAGCAGCAGCTTCTGCATCGCGGTGGTGCGGATGCGGTCGGAGCCGTACTTCTCGGCGACGTCGGCGAGCTGGTCGAGCATGGTGCCGCTGACGCGCCCGACGATCGGGGCGACCCCGATGTAGTAGTTGCCGTCGCTTTGGCGGTGGACGCCGATGTGGTCGATGAGCTGCTCGGGCGCCGGCGGCTCCTCCAGGTCGGGGAGCTTGCGGCCGAGGTAGGCGTCGGACTCGAGGACCTCGCGGAACTTCTCGACGCCCCAGTCCTTGACGAGGAACTTCAGGCGGGCGCGGGTGCGCAGGCGCCGGTAGCCCCAGTCGCGGAAGATGCGGGTGACGCCGAGCCAGACGTCGACCAGGTCGTCCTGGGAGACCCACACGCCGAGGCGCTGGGCGAACATCGGGTTGGTCGCCAGGCCGCCGCCGACCCACAGGTCGAAGCCGGGCCCGTGCTCGGGGTGGTGGGCGCCGACCAGGGCGAAGTCGTTCGTCTCGTAGGGGCTGTCGGGAAGCCAGGAGATCGAGGTCTTGTACTTGCGCGGCAGGTTCGACAGGCTCTTGTCGCCGATGAACCTGTCGTGGATCTCGTTGATCTGCGGGGTCGGGTCGATGACCTCGTCGACGGCGACGCCGGCGACCGGGGAGCCGAGGACCACGCGGGGGCAGTCGCCGCAGGCCTCCTGGGTGTCGAGGCCGACCGCTTCGAGGCGCCTCCAGATCTCCGGGACGTCTTCGATGCGGATCCAGTGGTACTGGACGTTCTGGCGGTCGGTGACGTCGGCGGTGTCGCGGCCGAACTCCTTGGAGATGCCGGCGACGGTGCGCAGCTGCTCGCGTGAGAGCTGGCCGCCGTCCATGCGCACCCGCATCATGAAGTAGCGGTCGTCGAGCTCTTCCTCTTCGAGGATGGCGGTCCTGCCGCCCTCGATGCCGGGCTTGCGCTGCGTGTACAGGCCCCACCAGCGGAAGCGCCCTCGCAGGTCGCCGGGGTCGATGGAGTCGAAGCCGCCGTGAGCGTAGATGCCCTCGATGCGCTGCCGCACGTTGAGCGGATTGTCGTCCTTCTTGGACTGCTCGTTCTTGTTGAGCGGCTCGCGGTGGCCCATGGCCCACTGGCCCTGGCCCTTCGGTCGGCTGGGTTTACGCGTTGGCGTTGGCACGGTTCTCCTGATTGCAGACACGGGTGTGGCACGATTCGACGGCGAACAGCCGGAAGCGGTTTAAGCGCGCATCAGACAGGCGGCGCTGAACACACGGCAGAAGTCGACATGGCGGCGTGCCACCAGTCGGAGCCCATGTGCGCGAGACATGCCAGCAAGCATGCCATACCGTGCCGACGTTCGGCACCCTCATCCCGGCTGCTGGACAGCTACTGGAGCGCGAAGTCGACCACGGCCTCGGTGCCGCCCTCGGCCTTCGGGCGCATGTCGATGGTGCCGCGCAGCTCGCCGGTGACGAGGGTGTGCACGATCTGGAGGCCCAGCCGGTTCGATCCGGCGATGCGGAAGCCTTCGGGAAGGCCTTTGCCCTGGTCGGAGACGGTAACCCGGAAGCGGTCGCCGTCGCGGTCGACGGCGATGACGACCTCGCCCTCCTGTCCGGGCGGGTAGGCGTGCTCGACGGCGTTCTGGAGGAGCTCGTTGACGACCATGACCAAGGGCGTGGCGTACTCGCTCGGCAGGACCCCGAAGGTGCCCTCGCGCCGGAGCGTGACCTTCGACTCGGCGACGGAGACCTCGACGGCCATGGAGGCGACGCGGTCGACGATCTGGTCGAAGCCGACCGACTCGTCCGAGGACTGGGCGAGGGTCTCGTGGACCAGTGCGATCGAGGCGACCCGCCGCACCGACTCCTCGAGGGAGACCCGGGCCTGCGGGGAGCCGACCCGGCGCGCCTGGAGGCGCAGCAGCGCGGCGACGGTCTGCAGGTTGTTCTTGACGCGGTGGTGGATCTCGCGGATGGTGGCGTCCTTGGTGACCAGTTCGCGGTCGAGCCGCCGGACCTCGGTGATGTCGCGCACCAGCACGAGCGCGCCCGCGGCCTTGCCGCCGGGGCGCAGGGGCAGCGCCCGCATGAGCACCGTGGCGCCCTTCGCCTCGATCTCCTTGCGGCGCGGCGTGCCGCCGGCCAGTGCGTCGGCGATGCGGCGCGCGGCGTCGGCCCCGGCCTCGGGATCGCCCGGGAGGCTGCGCGTCAGCTCGGCGAGGTCGCGGTCGCGCAGGTGCCCGGTGACGCCCATGCGCCGATAGGCGGACAGGGCGTTCGGGGAGGCGTAGCGGACGAGGCCGTCGGCGCCGATGCGGACCAGGCCGTCGCCGATGCGCGGCGCGGTGGTCGGCTCGCCCGGCAGCAGTGGCGGCGGGAAACCGCCGTCGGTGAGCATCTGCACCAGGTAGTCGGCGGTCTTGAGGTAGTTGAGCTCCAGGTGCGAGGGGCTGCGCGTGTCGGAGAGGTTGGTGTCGCGGGCGGCGACGGCGATGACCTGGCTGCGGTCGCGCCGGCGCACCGGGATGGCCTCGTGGCGGGGGGGG